>LUYO01000091.1:0-31616 GCA_001603295.1 Rhodobacterales bacterium Alpha_02 | reverse complement strand
TCGTGGCAAAGCCCCGAAAGACGTAAAGCGGAGCGGAAGCCAAGGGCCGGAGGCCCGCCGGCGACTGAGGCAAAAATAAAGAGAGGATCCCATGTTCGGCGACATCGGCAAGATGATGAAGGAGGCGCAGGCCTTGCAGGCTCGCATGGCCGAGGCGCAGGAGGAGATCGCCCGCATCGAGGCGACCGGCACGTCGGGCGGCGGCCTCGTCGCGGTCACCGTCTCCGGCAAGGGCGAGATCAAGGGCGTTCGCATCGATCCCTCGCTTCTGAAGCCCGAGGAGGCCGAGATCGTCGAGGACCTGATCGTCGCCGCCTTCGCTGATGCCAAGGCGCATGTCGATGCGCAGGTTGCCGAGCGCATGCAGGCGGTGACCGGCAATCTGCCGCTGCCGCCGGGCTTCAAGCTGCCCTTCTGATCGGTTTCAAGAGAGTCCGGAGACGCCCGTGGCGCGCAGAGTGACAGGACCGGAAATCGAGCGGCTGATCCAGCTGCTCGCCCGCCTGCCCGGCCTCGGGCCGCGCTCGGCCCGCCGGGCGGCATTGCAACTGGTGAAACGGCGCGACCAGCTGCTTGCCCCGCTCACCGACGCCATGAAGACCGTCCATGACCGCGTCCGCGTCTGCTCGGTCTGCGGCAACGTCGACACCGCCGACCCCTGCGCCGTCTGCACCGATCCGACGCGCGACGGCTCGCTGATCGTCGTGGTAGAAGACGTCGCCGACCTCTGGGCACTGGAGCGGGCCGGCGCCATCAACGCCCGCTATCACGTGCTGGGCGGCGTGCTGTCGCCGATGAACGGCATCGGGCCCGACGATCTCGACATCGCCGGCCTCGTCGAGCGGGCGGCCGACCCGGCGGTCAAGGAGGTGATCCTGGCCGTCAACGCCACCGTCGACGGCCAGACGACGGCCCATTACGTCACCGACCGCCTCGACGGCCTCGGCGTCAAGGTGACGCGCCTCGCCCATGGCGTGCCGGTGGGCGGCGAACTCGACTATCTCGACGAGGGCACGCTCACCGCCGCCATCCGCTCGCGCACGCCGTTCTGAGGAAACAGGAAGCCCGTTGGCGGCTTCCAGCGCCAAGCGCCGCCGCGCACAGCAGGTCTTTCGGGGCTTCGCCACGAAAGACGGAAAGCGGAGCGAAAGCCAAGGCGGCGAGCCGCCGCCGGCGCCTGAGGCAAGAAAAACCTCCCGCCGGCGCTTGAGGCCGGAGAAAACCTCCGGCTTGACTTTATCGTCGGCAATGCCGATCTTCTTGGCCATGGAACCGCGGATCAACCATCTCCGAATGCTTTGCAGGATCTATCCCGTCGCGGGATACTGATCTCACGGTCCGGCTCGTCGCGCCCCGGCCGTGGGGCACCGCCGCCGGGCTTTTCTGAAAGCCGGCTCCGCGCGACGCCTCATTTTTTCCCGTCATCTTCGCCCCGCCGACCGGCGGTGGCCGGCCATTTCATCGAGGACCCCATGACTGCTTCCAACCGCCGGCGCCACCTGCCCGCCATTGCGCTCGCCCGCTCCGATCACGAGCGTCTGGTCAATCTGGCCGAGGCGCTGTCCGAACGCGATCCCGCCGCCGCCGACCAGCTTGCCGCCGAACTCGATCGGGCGCGCGTCGTCGCCGACGACCGCCTGCCAGCCGGAACGGTGCGCATGGGGTCGGTGGTGCGTTTTGCCATGGACGACGCCGAGCCGCGCACCGTCCGCCTGGTCTATCCGGGCGAGGCCGACATCGAGAAGGGCTTCGTTTCCGTGCTGACGCCGGTCGGCGCGGCGCTAATCGGCCTCACCGCCGGCCAGGCCATCGACTGGACCGACCGCGACGGCCGGACGCGCCGCCTGCATGTGCTAGAGGTCGGCGTCGAGGACCTGGTTACGACGTCGTGAGGGCGGCGCTGCCGCCGCCCTCCGGAGTCCTGGCGAGCCTCAGATGACGCCCTGGGCGCGCATCGCCTCGGCGACGCGGATGAAGCCGGCGATATTGGCGCCCAGCACGTAGTTGTCGGCGACGCCATACTCGCGGGCCGTCTCGGCGCAGCGGTCGTGGATGCCGCTCATGATGCCAGACAACCGCTCGCGCGTCGCCTCGAAGGTCCAGCTGTCGCGGCTGGCGTTCTGCTGCATCTCCAGCGCCGAGGTGGCGACGCCGCCGGCGTTGGCCGCCTTGCCGGGGCCGAACAGCACGCCGGCCTCCTGGAAGATGCGCACCGCTTCCGGTGTCGACGGCATGTTGGCGCCCTCGGCGACGGCGATGACGCCGTTGCGCACCAGCGTCTCGGCGTCTCGGCCGGACAGCTCGTTCTGCGTGGCGCAGGGCAGGGCTACCTCGCAGGGCACGTCCCAGATGCTGCCCTTGCCGGCCGGCACGAAATGCGTGCCCTTCTGCTTCAGCTCGACATAGTCGGAGATGCGGCCGCGCCGCACTTCCTTGATCTCCTTCACGAGATCGAGGTCGATACCGGCCTCGTCGACGATGTAGCCGGCGCTGTCGGAGCAGGCGATCACCTTGCCGCCGCGCTTGATGGCTTTCTCCATAGCGTAGATGGCGACGTTGCCCGAGCCGGAGATGGTCACCCGCCGGCCCTGGAAGTCGGCGCCCTTGGTGGCCAGCATGGCCGAGGTGAAGTAGACGGTGCCGTAGCCGGTCGCCTCCTTGCGCACCAGCGAGCCGCCGTAGCTGAGGCCCTTGCCGGTGAACACGCCGGCCTCGAAGCGGTTGGTCAGCCGCTTGTACTGGCCGAACATCCAGCCGATCTCGCGGCCGCCGACGCCGATGTCGCCGGCCGGCACGTCGGTGTGCTCGCCGAGATGCCGGCTGAGTTCGGTCATGAACGACTGGCAGAAGCGCATGATCTCGCCGTCCGACTTGCCCTTGGGGTCGAAGTCGGAGCCGCCCTTGCCGCCGCCGATCGGCAGGCCGGTCAGCGCGTTCTTGAAGATCTGCTCGAAGCCGAGGAACTTGATGATGCCGAGGTTGACTGACGGATGGAAGCGCAGGCCGCCCTTGTAGGGGCCGAGGGCCGAGTTGAACTGCACGCGGAAGCCGCGGTTGATGCGCACCTGGCCCTGGTCGTCGGTCCACGGCACGCGGAAGATGATCTGGCGCTCCGGCTCGCAGATGCGCTCGATCAGCGCGTCGGCGAGATAGTCGGGGTGCTTGGCCACCACGTGGCCGAGGCTTTCCAGCACCTCGCGCACCGCCTGATGGAATTCCGCCTCGGCCGGATTGCGCCGCAGCACCTCCGCCAGGATGGGAACCAGCTTTTCGTCGATCGAGACCACGTGCGACTTCCTTTCCGTGAGTTCCGGCCCGCCCGCCCCCCGCCGGGACGCCGGACCCCATGTCGATGCGATCGGGCCGCTTCCCACGCGACGGCGCCTGCCGTTGCGGCAAAAGGCAGGGACGGCGCCCGGCGTGAGGGCCGGGTACCACAACCATCGCGGGTCCTGATGGAAAGCGCGGCGACGCCCCGGGCCCGGCAGACGATGGGACCCCGCGTCCGCTGGGAAACGGTGAACGCCCAATCGGCGCGCACTATGGTGAAGGACAAATCACGACGCAAGCCGTCGATTGACCGTTTCTAGAGCAATCGATGAAAAAATCGCCAGCCTGGGCCGCAATCTTTAACCCGATCGGCGCAATTTTCCGCCGCCGTTCCGCCATAGCGACAGGCGCGCCGGATCAGCCCGCAACGCTGCCGGGTGATGCTCCAGCGTATTTGTGCGTAGTCCGTCAGGCGAAGGGACGGCCGAGCCGCAGCGGCAGATCGAGGACGTGCCCGGTTGCGGCGGCGAAGGCCACCCGACCGCCGCAGGCCAGCGCCAGGCTTTCGACCAGCCGCCGTCGCTCGTCGGCCGCCGCCCGCGCCTCGGCGTCGCCGGCCGTCGCCTCGCCGCCGGCCGCGCGGATCGTCGCGACCAGCCGGCCCGACACGGCCCGCAGTGACACCGTCGCCCTGCCGCCGGCTGCCGCCGCGTCGCCGGCTTCGGCAAGGAAGCCCTCGACGAGATCGGCATAGAGCGTCGGGCTGGTCTCGATGGGCAGCGGTAGCGACGGGGCGAGGAAGCGGACGCCGCCGCCGGCCCGCTCGTCCTGCTTGCGGACGGCGTCGACGAAGAACGGGATGGCGTCGATGCGCTGGACGCCGGCGCCGTCCCGGCTCGCCGCGTCGAGGTCGGCGATCGAGCGGGCGAGCGCCCGCCGCCGGAATTCGCGATGCTCGGCGCGGTTCTCGGGGATCTCGCTGCGCAGCGCCAGCCCGGCGGCATGGAGGCTCTGCATCAGCGCCCGCAGCATCGACGCCGCGTCGCGGCGCGGCGCCGGCCGGTGGGCCAGCAGCGTCGAGAACACCCGGTCGAGCGTCGACACCGCCAGGTCGCTCTTGGTGAGCAGGCCGTCGGCGCCGGCCCGCCGGCCGATCAGTTCGATGTCGTCGTTGTCGAGCGCCGAGGTGAGGATCACCGGCACGTCGGCCGTCGCCTTGATCTCGTCGATCAGCGACAGCGTGGTGTGGCCGGCCATCCAGAAATCGCACAGCACGATGTCGAACCGCTGGCGCGACAGCGCCGACAGCGCCGCCTCGCGGGTGCCGGCGGCGACCAGGGCGGCGGCAAAGCCCGGCAGCGCGCCGACCAGGCGGCCGATGAGGAAGGTATCTTCCGGCCTGTCGCCGACGTGCAGGACGGTGATCGTCCGCCGCTCCAGGTCGGCGCCGGCCGCGCCGACGATGCGGAGGCGCCGCGCCGCGGACCTGCCCTCGATGGCTGGTGTGAACGGCCCCGACAGTCGAGCCATGAACGATCCTCTTCCCGTCTCTACCCCGGCTATCGAATCGCTTCTTCACCGCGGATGTTGGAAAATATGCGGGAAACTGCGGAAAAAGTAGTTAACGAGCGGTTAATTTCCCCTGCCCGTCTGAAATGTGCACATGAATTTGGGCCGGCCGCCGTCGGCCTGCGGCAGGCCCGGATCCGGTGCCCGCGCCTTTCTCGGCTGCCATCGTCCTCCCCGTCATCCTCCCACTGGAAAAACGGCGACAAACGGGCGATAGAGAAGTCTCGCCTTTGGCGTCCGGGCAAGGACGCCGACAGGAACCGAGGAGTCTTCCATGTCCATTCTGGTGACCGGTGGTGCCGGCTATATTGGCAGCCACATGGTGCATGCCCTCGTCGATCGCGGCGAGAGCGTCGTCGTGCTCGACGATCTCTCGACCGGCTACGACGCCGTCCTGCCGGGCGCGGCGACGCTGGTGGTCGGCGACATCGGCGACGGCGCGCTCGTCGACCGGCTGATCGCCGAGCACGGCATCACCGCCATCGCCCATTTCGCCGGCTCGATCGTCGTGCCGGATTCGGTGACCGACCCGCTCAGCTACTACGAGAACAACACGGTGAAGTCGCGGTCGCTGATCGCCGCGGCGGTGCGCGGCAAGGTGCAGGCGTTCCTGTTCTCCTCGACGGCAGCCGTCTATGGCGAGCCCGGCGTCGACCTGATCGACGAGAGCGTGCCGCTCGGCCCGGTGTCGCCCTACGGCTCGTCCAAGTGGATGACCGAGATCATGCTGCGCGACAGCGCCTTTGCCTACGGCTTCCGCTACGCGGCGCTGCGCTACTTCAACGTCGCCGGCGCCGATCCCAAGGGCCGGACCGGCCAGTCGAGCAAGCGGGCGACGCATCTCATCAAGATCGCCGCCCAGGCCGCCCTCGGCCAGCGCGACGGCATGGACGTGTTCGGCACCGACTACCCGACGCCCGATGGCACCTGCCTGCGCGACTACATCCACGTCACCGACCTGATCGAGGCGCACGTCCTGGCGCTGAAGCACCTGATGGCCGGCGGCGACACCTTTGTCGCCAACGCCGGCTACGGGCGCGGCTTCTCGGTGCTTGAGGTGATCGACGCGGTGAAGCGCGTCTCCGGTGTCGACTTCCCCGTCCGGCTGGCGCCGCGCCGGCCCGGCGATCCGCCGGCGCTGGTCGCCGATTCGAGCCGCCTGCGCGCGCTGACCGGCTGGCAGCCGAAGCTCGACGACCTCGACACCATCGTCGGCCACGCGCTTGCCTGGGAGAAGTCGCTGGCCAGCCGCAACTTCCGGCGCTGATCGCATCTCCCGCCCGGCCGGTCGCGGCCGGGCGCTTCCTTTCTCACGAGGTTCCTGCCATGGCCGTCGCCACGCCGCAGAAAGCCGTCACCGTCGGCTCCGTCACCTTCGCCAACACGGCGCCCTTCGCGCTGATCGCCGGCCCCTGCCAGATCGAGAGCCGCGAGCACGCCCTGAAGATCGCCGCCTTCCTCGCCGAGACGGCGAAGGCGGCCGGCGTGCCCTTCGTCTTCAAGGCCTCCTACGACAAGGCCAACCGCACCTCGCTCAAGGGCGTGCGCGGCGTCGGCATCGAGGCGGGCCTCGCCATCCTTGCCGAGATCAGGGACACCTTCGGCTGCCCGGTGCTGACCGACGTCCATGACGTCGAGCAGACGCGGCGGGCCGGCGAGGTGGTCGACATCCTGCAGATCCCGGCCTTCCTCTGCCGCCAGACCGACCTGTTGATCGCCGCCGGCGAGACCGGCAAGGCGGTCAACGTCAAGAAGGGGCAGTTCCTCGCCCCCTGGGACATGCAGAACGTCGCCGACAAGGTAGCGTCGACCGGCAACGAGCGCATCCTGCTCACCGACCGCGGCACTTCGTTCGGCTACGGCGCGCTGGTCACCGACTTCCGCGGGCTGCCGACCATGGCCGAGACCGGCTGGCCGGTGGTGTTCGACGCCACCCATTCGGTGCAGGAGCCGGGCGGTCGCGGCTCGTCGTCGGGGGGAAAACGCGCCTTCGCGCCGGCGCTGGCCCGCGCCGCCGTGGCGGTCGGCTGCGCGGCGGTGTTCGTCGAGGCGCACGACGATCCCGACCGGGCGCCGTCCGACGGGCCGAACATGCTACCGCTTCCCTGGATGGCGCCGCTGCTTGCCGACCTCAAGGCGCTCGACGCCATCGCCAAGCGCCGGTCGCTGACCGAAAGCTACTGAGCCGCCGCCGGCGCGGCCTCGGCCGCGAACCCGGCTTTCAGACCGGCGACCACGCTGCCAGCGCCGGCGATCGCCATCATCAGCTCGCCGAGCGCCCCGACGTCCGGATCGGGCAGCGCCGCCATCAGCGCCGCCGCCCGCTGCGACATCTCGTCGAAGCCGACGTTGGCGGCCGCGCCCTTCAGCGTGTGCAGGCTGCGCCTGGCAAGCTCGGCATCGCCGCTTTCGAGGGCGGAGGAGAGGTCGGCCAGGAGGCCGGCCGCGTCGGTGGCGAAGGCGTCGAGCAGGAAGGCGGTGTCCTCCGGCCCGAGTTCGCGGACGAGCGCATCGATCCGCCGGCGGTTGACCGCCTCGCCGCGCGCGCCGTCGCCGGGTATCGGGCGCGGCCGCGTTACGCCGCCGCGCTCGAGCCCGAGCAGCACGGCTACGAGATCGTCGCGCTCGACGGGCTTGGGCAGGAAGGCGTTCATGCCGGCCCTGAGGCAGGCCTCGCGGTCGGCGGCGAAGGCGTTGGCGGTCATGGCGACGATCGGCACGTCGCGGCTGCGGCCGCTCGACCGACGGATGGCCCGCGTCGCCTCGAGGCCGTCCATCACCGGCATCTGCATGTCCATGAACACCACGTCGAAGTCGCGGGCATTGACCATGGCCAGCGCCTCGGCGCCGTTCTCGGCCAGCGCCGCCTCGATGCCGAGCCGTCTCAGGAGGCGCAATGCCACCTGCTGATTGATGCGGTTATCCTCGACTACCAGCACCTTCAGCCCCCTGGGCACCGTCGCCTCCTCGATCTGGGCGCGCGGCGCGTCCTCGGCCTCAAGGCTGCCGGCGATCGAGGCGGCGATCACCGTCGGCGTCAGGGCGCTGACCGGCCGGGTGCCGCCGCGGCAGGGAGCGGTGGGCGAGAAGGCGATGTCGAGCCGCGCCTTGCGGTGGTCGGGCGGCAGCGGCACGACGGCGACGGTGATGTCGGCCTCCGCGTCGGTTCCGGCGGCGCCGGCGCCGAGATAGGCAAAGGTGGCGGCGATCGCCGCGGTCTCGGCCGGGGAGCGGCCGGTTGTCGCGACGCGGGCGCCGGACAGCGGCGCCGGATCGACGTCGGCGTCGGCCGCCCGGTCGAGCGGCAGCTCGAAGAAGAAGGTGGAGCCGCGCCCCTCGCGGCTGGTTACGCCGATCGCGCCGCCGAGGCCCTCGACGATGCGCCGGCTGATGGCGAGGCCGAGGCCGGTGCCGCCGAAGCGGCGGGTGATCGAGGCGTCGACCTGCGAGAATTCCTTGAACAGGCGTTTCTGCCCTTCCTCGGAAATGCCGGTGCCGGTGTCCTCCACCTCGAAGCGCAGTCTGGGTCGCTCGCCGCCGGCCGCCTCGCGGACGCGCACGGCGATCAGGCCGCTCTCGGTGAACTTGACGGCGTTGGAGAGGAAGTTGATCAGCACCTGACGGATGCGCGTCTGGTCGCCCGAGTAGCGGGCGCCGAGGGCGATCTCCGGCGCCAGCACCGCGACGAGGCCCTTCTCGCGCACCGGCGCTTCCACCATGGTCAGCGCCGCCTCGGCGGTGGCGACGGGATCGAACACCACGCGGTCGACGTCGAAGGAGCCGGCCTCCAGCTTGGAGAAGTCGAGGATGTCGTTGACGAGGGCGATCAGGCTGCGGCCGCACACCTCGATGTTGGCGGCAAGGCCCCGCTGCTCGGCGTCGAGCGGCGTGTCCTGCAAGAGGTCGGCCATGCCGAGCACGCCGTTGATCGGCGTGCGGATCTCGTGGCTCATGGTGGCGAGGAAGGCCGACTTCGCCTGGTTGGCCGCCTCGGCCGCCGCCACCGCCTCCCTCAGTTCGCCGGCCATCGCCTCGAGGCGGGCCCGCGAACTCCAGATCTCCCGGATCTGCCGGATCAGGCTGAAGATGAAGATGCCCATGGAAAGGGTCAGCGCGCCAACCAGCACGCCGAGCACCCGGTAGAGCTTGTCGCGCAGGATGCGTTCGTCGGCGCGGACCGAGAGTTCCGCCGTCTCGGCGGCGGCAGCGAGCCGGCTGGTGAGCGTGGCGAGGCGGTCGAAGCGGGTCGCCAGTTCGGCCAGGGTGGTATCGTCGGGCACCGGCATGCCGGCGAGGCGGGCGAGCCGGGGCCTGAGGTCGGCAATCGTCCGGCCGACCGTGTCGAGATCGGCGGCATAGGCGACCGGCAGGCCGTCGGCGAAAGCCGAGGCGGCGGCGAGGTCGCGGGCGCCGGCGTCGACCAGCACGAAGCGGGCGGCGACGGTCTGGCCGGCTGCTTCCGACGGCTGCCGCCGCGCCGTCTCCAGCGCCCGCGACAGCGTCCCGGCCGCCCGGTCGAGCCGATAGGCGGCGGCGAGCGCGCGGGTGTCGCCGAGGTCCGCCGTCTCCGCCTGCTGGCGGATCAGGATGGCGAACACGGCGATGGCCGAGACGAGGAACAGCAAGCCGACGACGACGTAGAACAGCGTGCCCCGCAAGGGGCGATCCTGTCCGGTCGGGTCGGCGGGAATGGTGGTCACGACGGGCGGTCCGGGGGCGTCAGGCGGCGGTGCCGAACGGGGCGCCGGCCTCGCCGAGGCGGAGGATGCGGAAGTAGCGCAGCGAGAAGGCCTTGGCGACGTCCGGGTCGAACTGCCGGCCGGCGTGGTCGGCGATGTAGCGGGCGGCGTCCTCGGCGCTCCAGGCGGCCTTGTAGGGGCGCTCGGAGGTAAGGGCGTCGAACACGTCGGCGACGGCGACGATGCGGCCGGACAGCGGGATCGCCGCCTCCTTCAGACCGCGCGGATAGCCGGCGCCGTCCCAGCACTCGTGATGCGTCTCGGCGATCTCGGCGGCGAGGCGGATGACGCGCGAGCGCGAGCCGTCGAGGATCTCGCCGCCGATCAGTGTGTGCGTCTGCATGCGCCGCCGCTCGTCGTCGGTGTAGGCGCCGGGCTTGTTGAGGAGATCGTCGGGAAGGCCGATCTTGCCGATGTCGTGCATCAGCGCTGCCACATAGAGGTCCTGGCAGTATTGCTCGCTCTGGCCGAGTTCCTCGGCCAGCTCGCGGGCGGTGCGGGCGACGCGCAGGAGGTGGCTGCCGATCGCCGGGTCGCGGCGCTCGACGGCGCGGGCGAGGCGCAGGATGATTTCTTCCTCGAGGCCGGCCCGCTCCTGGGTGGCCTTGCGCACCTCGGTCTGCAGCCAGTCGGCGCGGTCGCGCAGCTTGTTCTGCATCTCGCGCAGCATGGCGAGGTTCCTGAGCCGCGCCTTGGCCTCGGCCATGTCCACCGGCTTGGTCAGGAAGTCGGTGGCGCCGGCCTCCAGCGCCGCATAGCAGATCTCGCGCTGGTCGACGGTGGTGACCATGACGATCGGTACGTCGGCATAATCGGGCAGGCGCCGGATCTCGGCGATCAGGGCGAGGCCGTCGATCCCCGGCATCATGTAGTCGACGATCATCAGGTCGAAACGCGTCCGGCGCGCCTCGTCGAGCGCCTGCAGCGGGTCGCGGAAGGATTGCACGTCGGCGATGCCGGAACTCTGCGCCAGCTTGCCGAGCATGAACAGGTTGCTCGGATTGTCGTCGACGAGAAGGAGTTTCATGGCGGGTTCCCGGCGGATTTGCTTCCGGAAAAACATACGCGGGAAACATGAAGCATCGGACAATGAGCATGCCAAACGCCGCGTCAACCGGCCTGCCCGGCATTTGAACGAAGCCGGAAAGGCGGCGTTAGCCATGACGCGTCCGGCCGGCCGTCTTTTAGGCAAATTGCCGGAGACAGGCTTGACGCTTTGCCACCAACCCTGTCGGAAATGACAGGGGTCAGCGTGTCTCGTTCATGGTTTGTCAAGACTCGGCGCCGGGGCGGCGATTGCCGCTGGCCGGCCGCCCGCCGAGGGGGCATAACCATTCCATCGCGCCGACGGAAACCCAGCTCACTTTCCGAAAGCACACGCCTCTCGGTCGCCGCGAGCCGCAAGGCCGCAGGATAACCGCCCCGGACATGGCTTGGCCACGTCCGGGTTTTCTTTTTTCCGTGTTGTGCGGCGTCAGGCGCCGAGGCGCGCCGTCACCCGTTCGAAGACCTCGCTGGTCAGCTCGACCTCGACGCTGCCGCGCGGATCGAGCGCCGAGGCGGCGGCGACCAGCCGATAGCGGCCCTTCTCGGCGACGAAGGCGTGCCGCTCCTCGTCGAAATATGAGAAAGCGCGGGCGTCGAGCGTCAGCCTCGCCTCGGCCGTCTCGCCGGGCGCCAGATGCAGCTTGGCGAAAGCCCTGAGTTCCCTGGCCGGCCGGCTGACGTGGCCGGGCGGCGGCGTCACGTAGAGCTGCACCACCTCCGAGCCGATGCGGGTGCCGGTGTTGGTGACGGCGACGCGGACGGTGACGACGCCGTCGCTGCCGAAGGCGGACTGATCGACGACCGGCGCCTGCCAGTCGAAGGTCGTGTAGCTGAGGCCGTGGCCGAACGGGAACAGCGGCGCAATGCCGGCCTTCTCGTAGTGACGATAGCCGACGAACACACCTTCGGAATAGGCGACGTGGCCGTCCTGGCCGGGATAGGTCAGCGGGTCGCCGGTTACGACCGGCGTGTCCTCGATGCGCTGTGGGAAGGTCTGCGGCAGGCGGCCGCCCGGCTCGGCGGCGCCGGTCAGCACGTCGGCGATGGCATTGCCGGCCTCCTGACCGGGATACCAGGCCTCGATCACCGCGCCCACCTTGTTGAGCCAGGGCGTGGCCACCGGCCCGCCGGTCTGCAGCACCACGACGGTGTTGGGATTGGCGTCGGCAACGGCGGCGATCAGCTCGTCCTGCCGGCCGGGCAGCGCGATGTCGGGCAGGTCGTTGCCCTCGGTATCCCACTCGCCGGAGCGGCCGGCGTAGATGATGGCGACGTCGGAGATGCGGGCGAGCGCCACCGCGTCCGAGAAGGCCCGGTCGCCGAGCGGCACGGCGACGCCGACCCGGATCGCCTTGAGGTTGAGGGCGATCGCCTGCACGAAGCGGTATTCGACGACGACGTTCACCGTCCGCCCGGCGTCGAGGGCGATGCTGCCGCGCGCCTCGCGGTTGCCGCACTCGAAGTAATTGTCGCCCGGCGTCCAGCCGTCGCGAATGTCGACCACCGTCCGGCCGTCGACGATGAGGCGGCTCGGCCCGATGCTGACCAGGCCGAACACATGCTCGGCCGTCTCCGATGGCGTGAAGCGGACCGTGGCGCGCAGCGAGAAATCGGCGTCGCTGACGCCCGGCGCCACCTCGTTGAACCACATCACCTCGCCGAGCGGATGGCTCTGGTGCTCGACCACCGGGCCCGAGAGGTCGGGCCGGCCGTAGACGTCGACCTCGAACGGCCCCGATATCAGCGGCATCAGCCGGTTGGCGGCGACACCGGGCGCGCTGCGGAGCTGGTTGTCGGACATCAGCGGCCTGAGGCCGTCGGCCGGCGAGACGGCATAATGCGGGTTGAGCTGGGCGCTGCCGCCGCCCATGATCTGCGCCGCCTCGGCGTTGGGACCGATGGCGGCCACGGTCTTGCCGGCGAGGTCGAGCGGCAGCAGGCCGTCGTTCTTGAGCAGCACGATGGCGTCCGCGCCGGCCCGGCGGATCAGCGCCCGGTGCTCCGGCCTGTCGATCGCCTGCTCAGTCGGAATCTCCGGCCGGTCGAAGCCGCCGACCCGATCGATCAGGCGGAGGACGCGGCGGGCGGCGTCGCGCACCGTCTCCGCCGTCACCTCGCCACTGTGCACCGCCTCGACCAGCCTGTCGCCGCGATCGCGCGTCGGGCCGGGCATTTCGAGGTCGAGGCCGGCATTGACGGTGGCGGCCGTCGAGTGCGAGCCGAACCAGTCGGACATCACGATGCCCGAGAATCCCCACTCCTCTTTCAGGAGATCGGTCAGCAGCGCCTTGTGCTCGGAGGTGAAGGTGCCGTTGAGGCGATTGTAGGAACTCATCACCGCCAGCGTGCCGGCCGTCTTCACCGCCGCCTCGAAGGGCGGCAGGTAGATCTCGCGCAGCGCCCGCTCGCCGATGTCCGAACTCATGGTGGTGCGCTGGATCTCCGATTCGTTGCCGACGAAATGCTTGACCGTGGCGCCGACGCCGCCTGTCTGCAGGCCGGTGATGTAGGCGGCGGCGAGCCGCGCCGTGAGGCACGGGTCTTCCGAATAACACTCGAAATTGCGGCCGTTGACGGCGGAGCGTTGGATGTTGACGGTGGGGGCGAGCAGCACCGAGGCGCCCTTGGAGCGCGCCTCCTCGGCGAGCGCCCCGCCGATCTCCTCGACCAGATGGGGGTTCCAGCTGGCGCCGAGGGCGATGCCGACCGGGAAGCTCGCCGCCTTGACGCCGCCGACCAGCGAGCCGCCGCCGCGCGCCCCGTTGGGCCCGTCGGACACCTTGATCGCGGGGATGCCGAGCCTAGGCACCGGCACCGTCGTCCAGAAGTCGGCGCCCGCCAGCAGCGACACCTGCTCGTCGAGCGTCATTGCGTCGAGCAGCGCCTCGATATCCCGTCCGGCCATGTCATCCTCCCCAGCATGAAACGATACAAATCACGTTTCCTTAGCACGTCGCGCGCCGCCCGGCGAGGGACGGCCGCTTCGACCAACGGCGACGGCAGCGGGGCTGGCGGGGCTCCGTGCGTCGCTCTAAATCTGGGCCGACAACGGGGGAGGCGGGCGTGGGCGACAGGGCATGTTTTCTTGGGCTGGACATCGGGACTTCGGCGGTGAAGGCGCTGGCCGTCGACCGCCGCGAGCAACAGGTGGCCGCCGCCGAGGTGCCGCTCGCCACCAGCCGGCCGGCGCCTGGCTGGTCCGAGCAGCATCCCGACATCTGGTGGCAGGCGGTGCGGCAGGCGCTGGCGGCCATGGAGGCGGCGACGCCGGGCGTGCTCGGCCGCGTCGTCGCCGTCGGGCTCTCCGGCCAGATGCACGGCGCGGTGCTGGTCGGCGCCGACGACCGGCCGCTGCGGCCGGCCATCCTCTGGAACGACGGTCGGGCGGCGGCCGAGGCGGCTGCCCTCAACGCGGCGCTGCCCGAGCTTGGCCGCGTCGCCGGCGTGCCGGCCATGGCCGGCTTCCTCGCCCCGAAGATCGCCTGGCTGCGGACGCACGAGCCGGACGTGCTGGCGGCGACGCGGCAGGTGCTGCTGCCCAAGGACTGGCTGCGCTTCCTCCTGACTGGCGAATGCGCCACCGACCCCTGCGACGCTGCCGGCAGCCTGCTGCTCGACGAGGATAAGCGACGCTGGTGGCCGGAGATCGTCGCGGCGGTCGGGCTCCGTGAGGAGCAACTGCCGCGTCTTCTCGAAGGTCCGGAGGTGTCTGGCTACATCGCGGCGGCGGCGGCCGCCGCCACCTGTCTTCCCGAAGGCATTCCGGTGGTGGCCGGGGCCGGCGACGCTGCGGCGGCCGGCATCGGCATCGGCGCGGTCGACGACGGCGACGCCTTCATCTCGCTCGGCACCTCGAGCCAGTTGTTCCTGACCACCGCCGACTACCGGCCCAACCCCGGCGCGCTGGTGCATGCCTTCGCCCACGCCCTGCCGGGCCGCTGGTTCCAGATGGCGGCCATGCTGAACGGTGCCTCGGTGTTGGCCTGGACGGCCGGCGTCACCGGTGTCAGTGACCTCGGCGCGGCGCTCGATGCGGTGGCGGCACGCGGACGGGCGATCTCGCCGGTCACCTTCCTGCCCTATCTGCAGGGCGAGCGGACGCCGCACGACGACCCGGCGGCGCGCGGCGTGTTCTTCGGCATGGACGGCGGCAGCGACGGCCTCGACCTCATGCAGGCGGCGGTCGAGGGCATGGCCTTCACGCTGGTCGACGCGGTGGCGGCGCTGGAGACCGCCGGCCCGGTGCCGGAGACGCTGGCCGCCGTCGGCGGCGGCAGCCGCGGCCGTTTCGTCATGGAGGTGGTGGCGAGTGCCCTGGGCCGGCCGATCCGCCGCTATGAGGGCGGCGAACGCGGCCCGGCCTTCGGCGTCGCCCGGCTGGCGCGCCTCGCCGTCACCGGCGAGACCGTCGCCGAGGTCTGCGTCAAGCCGCCGGTGCGCGACGTCATTACCCCCGATGCAAGCCGGCAGGCGGCGCTCGCCGCCCGCCTGCCGCTCTATCGCGATCTCTATCGCGCGCTGAAGCCGCTGTTTCCGAGGTGACCCGAGGCCGTCAGCTCGCCAGGAAGGCCTCGATCTCGGCCGCCGTCGGCATCGAGGCGGCGGCGCCGCGCCGCGTCACCGAGATGCCGGCCGTGGCCGAGCCGTAGCGCGCCGCCTCCACCGGATCGAGCCCCTTGGACAGCGCCGTCGCGAAGCCGCCGAGGAAGGCGTCGCCGGCGCCGGTGGTGTCGATCACCTCGCCGGCCGCCCGCGCCGGCAGGTGCACCGACCGTTCGGCATTGTGCAGCAGCACGCCATTGCCGCCCAGCGTGATCAACGCGTTCCGGGCGCCCTTCTTCAGCAGCGCGTCGCCGGCCTTGCGGGCGTCGTCCACCGTGCCCGGCGCGATGCCGGTCAGCATGGCCGCCTCGGTCTCGTTGGGCGCGATATAGTCGGAGAGGCCGTAGACCTCGTCCGGGAAGGCCATGGCCGGCGCCGGGTTGAACACGGTGATCGTGCCGGCGGCGCGGGCGATCTGCAAGCCGCGGACGGCGGCGTCGACCGGCTGTTCGAGCTGCGTCACGAACACTTTCGACGCGGCGATCGTCGCCGCCTCGAGGTCGAGGTCGGCAGGCGTCAGCGTGCCCGACGCGCCGGCATAGACGATGATGGCGTTCTGGCCGTTGTGGTCGTTGACGAAGATGAAGGCCGAGCCGGTCGGGTGGCTGTCGATGCGCTGCACGTGCGGCGTGGCGCCCGCCTCGGCCCAGGTCTTCAGGCCGATGTCGCCGAAGGCGTCCTTGCCGATCTTGGTGATGAAGCGAACCTCGCCGCCGGCTCGCGCCGCCGCCACCGCCTGGTTGGAGCCCTTGCCGCCCGGCCCCAGGATGAAGCCGGAGCCGGCCAGCGTCTCGCCGATGGCCGGCAGGCGCGGGGCGAGGAAGGTGACGTCGACGGCGAAGATGCCGAGGATGGCGACGCCGGATTTCTGGATGTCGGTCATTCGGCTGCCTCAACCCTTCGGAGGAATTACGCCCTTGGTGAGCAGGAAGCAGCCGTAGAGCCGGCCCTCGCCGGTCTGCAGCACGGCGAACGACTTCCTGGCCGTCTCGTAGAAGGCGAAGCGCTCGATGCCGCCGAGCTTGAACGTCGGTCCCTCGGCGTCGAACACCTCCTGCTGGAATTCGTGCTGTACGTCGGTCCACTTGTCCGGTTCGCCCACTACTTCCATGCGGAAGGCGGCGGTGGGAATGAAGGTGTCGAGCGGCAGCACCGACAGCACGGCTCGCGCCGCGCGCGGCGCCGACACGCCGTCGAGGCGGAGGGGCTCGCCGTAGACCGTCTCGGCCGCCACTGAATGGATGGGGAAGTTGCTGTCGACGATGGCGAGCGTGTCGCCGTGGCCCATGGCGGCCAGCACGTAGAGAAGGTCCGGATTGAGCAGCGGATCGATGGCCTTGAGCATGATTCCTCCTGTGGGTCCCGGCGTCTCCGGGCCTCGTTGGCGGGCGTCGCGCGCCTTACCCATCCATAGGCCGTCGGCGGCCGTTTGTCAGGTCCGCATGGGTACCGGTGGTGGCGATCGTCCGATACATTTCTTCGCGGGTTAACCGCTCGGAAGAGAATTCGGGCAATAGTCGGTCGATAGCACTGAAAGCGGTTTCTCTAATTTGCCGTTCCGATCCCTTTTCCCCCATTTCCGCCACTTGACGGCGCCCGTGGTCGTCGGCCTCGTCGCCGCCGGCGCCGTGCTTCTCGTTCTGTCCTTTGTCGCCACCGCCGACTGGCTGCGCCTCGCCGAGGCCCGCCGCCTCACCGGCGAAGCCGCCGCTGCCGCCGCGCTGGCGGCAGCGAAGGGCGGTAATGCGACCGCTGCGGCGCGCGCCGTCACCGGGCCCGAGACGGAAGTCGTCGCCGAGTGGGGCACGGCGCGGCCCGGTCCCTCCGGCCTCGCCTTCCAGGCTGGTGCCGGCGAGGTGACGCGCGTCACCGTGTCGACGACCGGCCGCAGCCTTCTCGGCACGCCCTTCGGCTTCGGCCAGCGGACCGTCACCGCCGTTGCCCTCGCCCGGCGGTCGGGCGTCGCCGCGCTCGTCGAGCGGTCGACGGCGGTGCCGACGCTGCCGGCGGTGCCGGAGGCCATCGAGGCGCGGCTGTTCGGGCCGTCCGGCGCGCTGACACCCGAGGAGCGGGCGCGGCTCGGCGCCGCCAGCTTCACCGTCGCCGATCTCGCGGCCGAACTCGGCCGCACCCTCACCGCTCGCGACGGCGGCACCGACACCGGCGTCACCGCCGTGGCAGGGGCGTCGTTCAAGGCGAGCGAACTGATGGCGGCGCTGGCCGCGCTCTATCGCGGCGCGGCGCGGCGCTCGGCCGACGCGGCATCGGTGCTGGCCATTCTCGATCGTCTGGCGACGGCGGCCGGCGAGACCGAGGAGATGCCGCTGCCGCTATCCGGCGTGCTCAGTCTGGCCGGCTCGGACGCCGACCTGACGCTGGCCGCGCCGCTCAGGCCGCTGGAGTTCCTGCAGGCGGTGATGCGCGCCCGCCTGGCGGCCAGCCCCGCCACGGTCGATCTCGCGGCGCCCGCCATCGGCATCGACGCGGTGACGCTGACGCTGGCGTCGGACGGCGCGGCGGCCGCCGTGCTGATCGGCGGCGAGGACGGCCTCGTCGGCATTCCCGGTATCCGCATCGCCGCCCGCTTCACCATCAGCGGCCTTGCCATTCCCGGTGTCGCCGGCATCGAGCTGCCGCTCGACGTGGCGCTCGGCGCCGGCGATGCCCGCATCAAGACCATTGCCTGCGGCCCCTCCGGCGCCGAGGTCACCGTCACCGGTCGGCCGGTGCGCGCCGGCGTGACGCTCGCCAGCTCCGACGGCACCGCCTCGCCGTCCGGGGCCTCCGACTACGCCCGCCTGCTCGCCGCCGGCGGCGTGACGGCCTGGGGGCGCGGCCGGTCGGCCTTCGCCGACGACCCGCCGGTGGAGATCGTCTTCCGGCCCGACGGCGCCGACAACGTTGCCAGCCTCAGGGCGCCGATCGATTTCAGCAACCGCCTGGAGCGGCTGGCCGCCGAGACGCAGATCCTGGTGTCGCTGGAGGGCGCGGCGCGCGACACCATGACCGAAGCCGGCGTGCGCGACGAGATCGCCCGGTTGATCGTCGGCAGCATCAGGCCGATCGACGGCGTGCTGTCCAGCACCTTCGCCACCCTCGGCGTCGTGCCGGGACGCATGGACGTGGTGGCCGCCGGCGCCTCCTGCAACGGCGCGACGCTGCTCGGCGAGGCGAAATAGCTTCGCTTCAAGCGGCCTTCGGGCTAAGAACGGAACCGGAGCGGCGCCGTGCCGCGACAGTCCGGGACTTCGCATGACCGACGACGAGCTGATCGCCCGCATCCTCTACCGTGACGGCTCGCTCCTCGTCATCGACAAGCCGGCCGGCCTGCCCGTGCACGCCGGCTTCGGCGGCGGCGAGACGCTCGACCAGCATTTCCCGGCCTTGCAGTTCGGCCTGCCCAACCCGCCGCAGCTCGGTCACCGGCTCGACAAGGACACCTCCGGCTGTCTGGCGCTCGGCCGCCACCGCCGGGCGATCCGCGAACTCGGCGAGCTGTTCGCCGGCCAGAAGGCCGAGAAGACCTACCTTGCCGTGGTGCTCGGACGCCTGCCGGCCGCCGAGGGTCGCATCGAGGCGCCGCTCGCCAAAGTCGCCCACGAGAAGCGCTCCTGGTGGATGAAGGTCGATCCGGCCGGCCAGCCGTCGGTCACCGACTATCGCGTCGTCGCCGAGGGCGAGCGGCTCAGCGTGGTCGACCTGCGCCCACGCACCGGCCGCACCCATCAGCTCCGCGTCCACATGGCCCATCTCGGCTGCCCGATCGTCGGCGATGGCGTCTATGGCGGCGATGCGGCGCGCGGCGTCGATCGCAACATGCATCTGCATGCCCGCGAGCTGGTACTGCCCTATTACCGCAAGAAGCCGCCGATCGTTGCCAGGGCGCCGGTCCCCATCCATATGTTGCGTCTGCTCATCCGCCTCGGCGCCGTCGACGTCGACGGCCGGCTCCTCCACCTCGTCGCGCCCGCCGCGGGCGAGGCTGTTCCGGAAAGGTCGCTGCCATGACGCTTCCGCTCAACGACCCCTCGCTGCTCATTCAAGCCTGCCTGATCGACGGCGACTTCGTCGGCACCCCCGCCCTCGACGTCACCGATCCCGCCACCGGCGACGTGGTCGGCCGCGTGCCGCTGACCGACGCCGAGGGTACGACGCGCGCCGTCGAGGCGGCCGCCGCCGCCATGCCCGCCTGGGCCGGCCTCATCGCCAAGGAGCGGGCGCGGCTGATGCGCCGCTGGTTCGACCTGATCGTCGAGAACCGCGACGACCTTGCCCTGATCATGACGGCCGAGCAGGGCAAGCCGCTCACCGAAGCCAGGGGCGAGATCGATTACGCCGCCGGCTACGTCGAGTTCTACGCCGAGGAAGCCAAGCGCATCGCCGGCGAGACGCTGCCCTCGCCGAAGGACGGCGCCCGCGTGCTGGTGATCCGCCAGCCGGCCGGTGTCGTCGCCGCCATCACGCCCTGGAACTTCCCGGCGGCGATGATCACCCGCAAGGTGGCGCCGGCGCTGGCCGCCGGCTGCACGGCGGTGGTGAAACCGGCCTCCGAGACGCCGCTCACCGCGCTGGCGCTCGGCCGCCTCGCGGTGCGCGCCGGCCTGCCGAAAGGCGTGCTCAACGTCGTCACCGGCAAGTCGCAGGTGATCGGCGAAGTGCTGACCAGCCATCCGGCCGTGCGCGTCGTCTCCTTCACCGGCTCGACCGAGGTCGGCAAGACGCTGCTCGTCCAGTGCGCCGGCACGGTGAAGAAGGTCTACACCGAACTCGGCGGCAACGCGCCGTTCATCGTCTTCGACGACGCCGACCTCGACGCCGCCGTCGAGGGGGCGATGGCCTCGAAGTTCCGCAACATGGGTCAGACCTGCGTCTGCGCCAACCGCATCTACGCCCAGGCCGGCATCCACGACGCCTTCGTCGACAAGCTGACGGCGGCGGTACGGGCGCTGAAGCTCGGCGACGGCCGCGACGAGGGCGTGACGCAGGGGCCGCTCATCAACGCCAAGGCGGTGGAGAAGGTTGAGGCGCACGTTGCCGATGCGCTGGCCAAGGGGGCGAAGGTGGTGACCGGCGGTGCCCGTTCGCCGCTCGGCGGCGGCTTCTTCGAGCCGACCGTGCTGACCGGCGTCACCCCGGAAATGGTCGTCGCCCGCGAGGAGACCTTCGGGCCGCTCGCGCCGGTGTTCCGCTTCGACACCGAGGAGGAGGCCATCCGCCTCGCCAACGATACCGAGTTCGGTCTCGCCGCCTATTTCTACGCCCGCGACGTCGGCCGCATCTTCCGCGTCGCCGAGGGCATCGAGGCCGGCATGGTCGGCATCAACTCCGGCGCCATTTCCTCCGAGCTGGTGCCGTTCGGCGGCGTCAAGGAGAGCGGCAACGGCCGCGAGGGCTCGCAGCACGGCATCGACGAATATGTCGAGAAGAAATACCTGCTGATCGCCGGTCTCGACCGCTGAACGCCGGACTCGGGCTGCCGAGCCCGCCGCGACATCGGACTCGCGTCCGGACTCACCTTTGGACTCCGGATCGGACTCTCGATCCGGACTCGCGAGCCCGGCCCGGACCACTCCAAAGCTCTGGAAACCGGCTCGTGACTGGTCCGTTGCGGGCGGCCCGCCCAGATAACCGTTGATACCGGCCCGAGGCCGGTTGCCAGCCGGCCGGCGAGGGGCTTTGCTGCCACGGGTAGCGGCGCGGGAGCCGGCGGACCATGCGGCGATTTTTCCTCGGCATCGATGGCGGCGGCAGCGGCGCGCGGGCGCGGCTTGCCGGCGGCGACGGTCGGCCGCTCGGCGAGGGCACTGCCGGTCCAGCCAACGTCGGCAACGATCCCGTCGGCGCCTTTGCGGCGCTCGATACGGCGGCACGCGGCGCGCTCGCCGCCGCCGGCCTCGCCGATGCCGACCGGGCCGACGTGGTCGCGGTGATCGGTGCCGCCGGTGCCGCCGATGCTGGGGTGGCCGCCCGCATTGCCGCCATACCCTTCGGTTTTGCCGGCCTCAAAGTGGCCACCGACGCCGAGATCGCCCTCGAAGGCGCCTTTGCCGGCGGCGACGGCGGCATCCTGATCGTCGGCACCGGCAGTCAGGCCTATGGCCGCCTCGGCGACCGGCGCCTGCGCGTCGGCGGCTGGGGATCGTCGCTGTCCGACGGCGGCTCCGGCGCGGTGATCGGTCGGCGGGCGGCGCGGCGGGCGCTGGACGCCCACGAGAGGCTCGCCGAGGCATCGCCGTTCACCGAGGCCATGGTTACCCGGCTGGGTGGCTCGCCACCGGTGCTGTCGGCCTTTGGCAAGACGGCCCGGCCGGCTGACTGGGCGGCGCTGGCGCCGCTGGTCTTTGACCACGCGGCGATGGGCGATCCGGTGGCCGGTTCTATTCTCGCGGCGGCGGTGGCCGAGGTCGCGGCATTGATCGGACGCCTCGTCGCCGAGGGCATCGGCGCCGTCGCGCTGATGGGTGGCCTCGCCGGCCGCTATCGGCCGCTTCTCGCGCCCCGCTTCGCCAGCTTGCTTGTCGATCCTCTAGGTGACGCGCTCGACGGCGCCCTTCGCCTTGCGCGCGCGGAGGCCGGGCCGTGATGGAGCCCTTCACCGAGGTAGTCGGCCGCGGCTGGCGGCTGGCGGGCGGCGACGCACCGCTCTGCCGCCGCCTGGAGGTGGCGCTCCGGACTGCCATCGCCGAGGGACGACTTGCCGCCGGCGCGCCGCTGCCGTCCGAGCGGGCGATGGCCGCCGGCCTTTCGGTGTCGCGCATCACCGTGCGGCAGGCGCTGGCGCCGCTCGTCGCCGAAGGCTTGATCATGACGCGGCCGGGCGCCGGTGCCAGCGTTGCCGGCGGCATGTCTGAACGCGTTACCGAGAGGGCGGCCGAGATGGCCCGCCGGCGGACGGTGCTGCGCGCCCATGCCGACGAACTGGCCGAGCGCGGCGAGGCGGTGGAGACTCGGCTCGTCGACCAATTGACCGGCCCGCCGTCGGCGCCGGAGGCGATGACGTTCGGCCTCGGCCCCGGCGAGCGGGTGCTGCGGCTCTATCGCCTGCATTGCGTCGGCGGCAAGCCGCGCATCCTGGAGCTGACGACGTTGCCGGCCGCCGCCGTCGACGCCGAGCTGGCGGCGCTGTCGCCGGCCGAGGCGCTGGCCGGCGGCGGCCTCGCCGCGGTGCGTGGGCTGGAGCGCTTCCGGGCGGTGGCGCTCGGCGCGGTGGAGGCGGGGCTGTTGGAATTGCCGGAAGGAACGCCGGCCATGCGCGTCGAGCGCGTCGGCTACACGGCCGGCGGCCGGGCGGTCGAGATCAGCCGCGCCTTCTGTCGCGGTGACGGCTATGAGGTGGTGGCCGAACTGTCGGGAGAATAAAGCTGAAGCCGCGGAGCGGCTTCCGGCACCAAGCGCCGCCGCGCGCAACGAGTCTTTCGGGACGAAGCCCCGAAAGACGGAAGGCGGAGCATAGAGCCAAGGCCGGAGGCCGCCGGCGACTGAGGCGGGAGAAAAACAGGCCGGCGAAATCCCGGCGTTCTTTACCGCTTGGGCCGCAGGCGGACCACCACGTCGACGCGGACGATCTCCATGCCCTCGGGTGCCGGCGGCAGCTCGCCGATCGCCACGTGGGCGCCGGGGATGTCGAACACCCGGTTCTCATCCTCGACGTAGAAATGGTGATGGTCGTCGGTGTTGGTGTCGAAATAGGTGCGCGTGCCCTCGACGGCCACCTCGCGTAAGAGGCCGGCTTCGGTGAACTGGTTCAGCGTGTTGTAGACGGTGGCCAGCGACACCGGCACCTTGGCGGTCACCGCCTCGGCGTGCAGGTCCTCGGCGGAGAGATGCCTGTGGCCGTGCGAGAACAGGATTTCGGCCAGCGCCACGCGCTGGCGGGTCGGCCTGAGGCCGACGTCCCTGAGGCGCGTGCGCACCGGAATCCTGGTGATCAGGGTCGCGCCGGGCGCCGGCTGGGCGCCCGCGGTGAGGCGACGTGCCGTTTCGGTGACGGCGATCGGCGAGCTGGAAGTCAGGGGGCGGTCCATGATGTTGGTCATCCAGGGGGTAGCCGGTAACGCCGGCTGGAACATTTTCGATTGCGACATATTAGCAAAGTGGCGCCAGACTGCAAGAACGCGCCAAAATGCCCGGCCCGGTGCGCGCCGCAAGGCTTTCGAGGACGCTTTTGCTGTGTTAGAGATCGACCGACCACGTGAAAACCGCCCGCATGGACGGCGACCGGCGTCGCTTTACGCGGAGCCCTGAGGAATAAGGTACGGACAGCAGCATGAGTCTTCGCAAGAACAGCTACGAGTATGAGGATCTCCTTACCTGCGGGCGCGGAGAGTTGTTCGGGCCGGGCAACGCCCAACTGCCGATGCCGCCGATGCTGATGTTCGACCGCATCGCCGAGATCGCCGAGGTGGGTGGCGAATTCGGCAAGGGCCTCATCCGCGCCACGCTGGCCATCCGGCCCGACCTCTGGTTCTTCCCCTGCCACTTCAAGGGCGATCCGGTGATGCCCGGCTGCCTCGGCCTCGACGCCCTCTGGCAGATGCTCGGCTTCTTCCTCGGCTGGTCGGGCTCGCCCGGCAAGGGACGGGCGCTGTCGGTCGGCGAAGTGAAGTTCAGCGGCATGGTGACTCCGGCCGTCAAGCTGGTCGAATACGGCGTCGATCTGAAGCGGGTGCTGCGCGGCAAGTTGGTGCTCGGCATCGCCGACGGCTGGCTGAAGGCCGACGGCGAGACCATCTACAAGGCGACGGATCTGCGCGTCGGTCTGTTCAAGGCCGCCTGAGCGCCGTTTCGCATCGGAAACCAGGCTAGAAACCAAGGAAGACAGCCATGAGACGCGTCGTCGTCACCGGCATGGGCATCGTGTCCTCGATCGGCAACAACACCCAGGAGGTCCTGGCGTCCCTCCATGACGCCCGCTCCGGCATCACCTTCGCCCCGACCTTCGCCGAGCACGGCTTCCGCTGCCAGGTCTACGGCGCGCCGACCCTCGATCCGGCGACGGTGGTCGACCGGCGTGCCATGCGCTTCCACGGCGGCGGCACCGCCTGGAACCACGTCGCCATGGATCAGGCGATCCTCGACGCCGGCCTCGAGGCCGGCGACATCTCCAACGAGCGCACCGGCATCATCATGGGCTCGGGCGGCGCCTCGACGCGCACCATCGTCGAATCGGCGCTGAAGACCATCGACAGCGGCTCGTCGAAGAAGGTCGGCCCGTTCGCGGTGCCGAAGGCCATGAGTTCGACCGCCTCGGCGACGCTGGCCACCTGGTTCAAGATCAAGGGCGTCAACTATTCGATCTCCTCGGCCTGCGCGACGTCCAACCACTGCATCGGCAATGCCTACGAGATGATCCAGTACGGCAAGCAGGACGTGATGTTCGCCGGCGGCTGCGAGGAACTGGACTGGACGCTGTCGGTGCTGTTCGACGCCATGGGCGCCATGGCCTCGAAATACAACGACACGCCGGCCACCGCCTCGCGGGCCTATGACAAGAACCGCGACGGCTTCGTCATCGCCGGCGGCGCCGGCGTTCTCGTCCTCGAGGAGCTGGAGCACGCCAAGGCGCGCGGCGCGAAGATTTATGGCGAGATCGTCGGCTACGGCGCCACCTCCGACGGCTACGACATGGTCGCCCCGTCGGGCGAGGGCGCGGTGCGCTGCATGCGCCAGGCGCTGTCGACGGTGAAGGGCAAGATCGACTACATCAACCCGCACGCCACCTCGACGCCGGCCGGCGATGCACCGGAGATCGAGGCGATCCGCACGGTGTTCGGCGGTGCCGACAACTGCCCGCCGATCTCGGCCACCAAGTCGCTGACCGGTCATTCGCTCGGCGCCACCGGCGTGCAGGAAGCGATCTACTCGCTGTTGATGATGAACAACCGCTTCATCGTCGAAAGCGCCCACATCGAGGAGATGGACCCGGCCTTCGCCGACATGCCGATCGTCAGGACGCGCATCGACGACGCCAGGATCGACACCGTGCTTTCCAACAGCTTCGGCTTCGGCGGCACCAACGCCACGCTGGTCCTCCAGCGCTACGCCGCCTGACCCGACCGCCCGGCTCCCACCGGGCGGTTTCTTCTTGCAGGACTGTGATCATCATGAACGGACTGATGGCCGGCAAGCGCGGCCTGATCATGGGCGTCGCCAACGATCATTCCATCGCCTGGGGCATCGCCAAGGCTCTGGCCGCCGCCGGCGCCGGGCTTGCCTTCACCTACCAGGGCGAGGCCTTCGGCCGCCGCGTCAGGCCGCTGGCCGAGGAGGTCGGGGCGAAGCTGCTGCTGCCCTGCGACGTCGAGGACGAGGCCTCGGTCGACGCGGTGTTCGCGGCGCTGAAGGCCGAGTGGGGCCGGCTCGACTTCCTGGTGCACGCCATCGGTTTCTCCGACAAGAACGAGCTGAAGGGCCGCTACGCCGACACCACCCGCGCCAACTTCTCGCGCACCATGGTCATCTCGGTGTTCTCCTTCACCGAGGTGGCGCGCAAGGCGGCCGCCCTGATGACCGAGGGCGGCACGCTGCTGACGCTGACCTACGGCGGCTCGACGCGCGTCATGCCCAACTACAACGTCATGGGCGTCGCCAAGGCGGCGCTCGAAAGCTCGGTGCGCTATCTCGCCGCCGACTTCGGCGGCGACGGCATCCGCGTCAACGCCATCTCCGCCGGTCCGGTGCGCACGCTGGCCGGCTCCGGCGTCACCGACGCCCGGCTGATGTTCAACTTCCAGAAGAAGAACGCGCCGCTGAAGCGCACCGTCTCCATCGACGAGGTCGGCCGCTCGGCGCTCTACCTGTTGTCCGACCTGTCGTCGGGCGTTACCGGCGAGATCCACTTCGTCGATTCCGGCTACTCGATCATGTCGATGCCGCGCATCGAGGAGCTGAAGGAGCAGGACCGCCGCGAATCCGAGGATACGCCGGCCGGCTGAGCGCAGAGGCAGCCGTTCACGACGCCCCGATTGTCCGAGACTGTCCGGCCGGCATCACCAGCCTTGCTCGGGGGATGTCCGGGCATCCGGCGCTCTGGCGTCGCCGGCGGGGCGCCTCAGGCGAGGGGCCCCGAACCGGATCAGTCCGGCGGCCGGTAACCGAGGCGCTCCAGGGCTTCGGTGAGCGCCGGGCCGGAGAAGGCGAAGGCGAGCACCGCCGCGTCGCCGGCAAGCGCGACGACCTCGGCATCGAGGAAGCTCAGCAGGCAGACGCTGCTCTCCGACGGCTCGCCAAAGCGCAGCCGGTCGCCCGGTCGCACCCGGCCGGCCGGCGTGACGACAGCGCGCCAGCGGTCGTCGCCGAGCGGCTCGAGCAGTTCGGCCTGCACCGGCCGCGCCTCGGCATCGCGGAATCTCAGGCCGTGCAGGATCACCGCCTCACCCATGTCGCACGCTCCCGCGGCCGTTCTTGCCACGCGCCGCACCGTTCACTGATAATGACCGAACCGTATCGGCGCGCAAGCGTTGCCGAGGCGGGTCGATGCGGGACGGCGACGGAGGGAAGGCCATGAGAACGATGGACCGGCACAGGCAATGGCAGGGGCCGGCGCTGTTCTCGTTCGGGTTCCGGCCGTTCTTCCTGTTCGGCGCGCTGCAGGCGGCGGTCATGGTGGCGCTGTGGGTGCCGTGGTTCCTCGGCCTCATCGAGGTGCCGAGCGCGCTGCCGCCGGTCGCCTGGCATATCCACGAACTGCTGTTCGGCTATGTGCCGGCCGTCATCACCGGTTTCCTGCTGACCGCCATTCCCAACTGGACCGGACAGCTGCCGGCCGTCGGCTGGCCGCTCGTCGGCCTGTTCGGGCTGTGGCTCATCGGCCGCGTCGCCATCGCCCTGTCGTTGATGCTGCCGCAGCCGGCGGTCGTGCTGCTGGCGCTGGCCTTCCCGGCCGGATTGCTGGCCATCATGGGTCGCGAGGTCATCCACGGCAAGAACTGGCGCAACCTGAAGGTGATCGTGGCGCTGACGGTCCTGCTCATCGCCCAGGCGCTGTTCCACTACGAGGTCTGGCGGTACGGCGCGTCGGCCTACGGCCATCGGCTGGCCATCGCCGCGGCGGTGTCGCTGATCATGATCATCGGCGGCCGCATCGTGCCGAGCTTCACCACCAACTGGCTGAAGCGGTGCAATCCCGGCGCGCTGCCGCCGCCGTTCGGCCGCTTCGACCGCGTCGCGATGGTGATCGGCGTCGCTGCCTTCGCTGGATGGGTGGTGCCGCCGCCGGTCGCCGCCGGCCGGCTCGCCGTTGCCGCGCTGCTCTTGGCCGCCGGCCTCATGCACGGCGTCCGCCTCGTTCGCTGGCAGGGCTGGCGCACCCTGGCCGAGCCGCTGGTCACCGTACTGCACGTCGCCTACGGCTTCGTGCCGCTCGGCTTCCTCATCGCCGCCGCCGCCCTGGCGCTGGATGATCCGCTGCTCGCCACCGCGGCGATCCACGCCTGGACAGTCGGCGCCATCGGCCTGATGACGCTGGCGGTGATGACGCGGGCGTCGCGCAGCCATACCGGCCAGCCGCTGACCGCGCCGCCCGGCACGGTGATCCTCTACGCCGCCGCCTTCATCGCGGCGATTGCCCGGATCGTCGCGGCGCTGTGGCCGGCGATTATGGCGCCGGCGCTGGCACTGGCGGCGATCGCCTGGGCCGCCGCCTTCCTGCTGTTCGCGCTCCTCTACGGGCCGATGCTGTGCCGGCGTCGGCGGGGATGACGCTCCCCGCGTTCACCAGCCCGCTGCCCTGCGAGTACCGGCGCGACACCTTCTCGCCATCGCAACTGCAGGCATGCCCGTTGCTCTAGTCGCCCTCGGCTGGCGGCCCGGCCAGCGGATCGGCCGGCAGGCCGGTGGCCGGCGCGCCGCAGGCCTGCACGGCGGTGGAGAGGAGCGGCTCGAAGGACGGGTCGCTGCTGCGTTGGTCCCAGATGCCGGTATCGTCGACCGAGGCGGCGACGCAGCCGCAGAAGCGCTCGCAGACGTCGGCGTCGGCGCCCTGGCGGGTGCATTCGAGCCGGCAGTCGCCGATGAAGCTCGCCCGCTGCACGGCCGGGTCGACGGGAAGCACGGCGGCGAGGCCGGTGGCGAAGCCGTAGAGCAGCGGCTGGTGCACGAGATAGAACACCAGCGAATAGCGGCCGAGCACGGCGAGCCATGCCGTTCCGCGCCAGAGCAGCGGCGTCTTGGCGGCCTCCGCGGCCCGGCGCGCCAGCGGGCCGCCGACGACGAGGCCGAGGATGTACGGCGCAATCCACGGAAACACCGGCACGAGATCGTTGGAGACGGGCGGCGTCTCGGCGAGGCCGAGGAAGCCCCAGCCGAGTCCGTCGAAGGCCGGCGACCGCCAGACCTGCGGCAGCACCAGCGCCGCCGCCGCCAGCATCGCCAGCAGCGCCGCCGGCAGGCGGACGAGGAGCGGCGCCAGGAGGCTGGCCAGCAGCATCATGTGCAGGATGCCGAAGAATACCCATGCCTCGGGGAAGACGATGTAGGTACCGGCCGATACGGCGGCGGCGGCGAGCGCCAGGCGCGTGAGGCGCGTTCCGTAGCGGAACGGATCGAGGCCGCCGCGCTCGGCGAGGCGGAAGGACAGGCCGGAGAGGAACAGGAAGCTGCCGGCGATCGCCGCCGCATAGGCGCGCCAGAGCGGGTCGGTGGCGACGCCCCAGCCGACCAGCCGGACGTTGGCGAGATCCCAGGAAAAATGATAGGAGGCCATGGCAAGGAGCAGCGCACCGCGGGCGGCGTCGACCAGCGGCAGGCGCGGCGGCCGGCCTCCGGCGCTCACTTCCCGAGGTAACGAATCAGCCATGGACCGTCTCTCCACCATAGCTCAAGGGTGTGCGGCAGCCGGGCGGTCCTGGCAACCGGCCGATCCGGAAAAATGACAGATTCCTTTCTCGATGCCGACAGGGAGGCGGATGGCCTCGCCCACCGCCTCCGGCCGCGCGGCGACACGCTGGTAGTGGTGTTCAGCCAGGTGCGCGTGCCAGAAGGAAAATTCGGCCTCGAACGGCTGTTCGCCGGCACTACCCACAGCCTCTTGCTGCTGAACGAGCCGGACAACGCCTGGTATCGCGACCGCAGCGACGCCGTCGACCGGCGGATCGGCAACGCCGCGGCGGCCTGCGGCGCGGCCCGCGTCATCCTCTACGGCAGTTCGATGGGTGCCTTCGGCGCGGCGGCGGCGGCGGCGCGCTGGCCGGAGGCCGAACTCTACGCTTTCGCGCCCGACCATCGCATCGGCGAGCCGGGCAGCCGCTCGGCGGCGGCCGGCCTCGCCATGCGGGACGGCGAAGCCGACCTCGGCGGGCTGCTTTCGACGCCGCGCCAGAGCGCGGCACGGGTGATCGTCGGCCTCTACGATCCCTATGACGCCGGCGTCGGCGCCCGTCTCGCGGCGCTGTCGCTGCCGGAGGCGGTGCGGCTGGTGCCGCTCCGGTCCAGCCACGAGGTGCACGACCACCTCTACAGCCTGAACGTCGTCCGCAAGGTCGTCGCCACCTTCCGCCGCGACATCGCCGTCGAGGCGGCGGCGCGCCGCCTGCTGGTGCCGGACGTCGATTGGCCGGCCCACGCGCGGCTGGCCGCCGCCCGCGCCGCTTTCGACGCTGGCGCCGGCCTCGGTCCCGAGGAGGTGCTGGGGCTGTTGCCGGGCGTCAACCCCGGCCTGACGCTGCTGGCCGCCGAGGCGGCCGAGCGGGCGGGCGACGCATCGCGCGCCGAGCGGCTGCTCGCCGGCCTCGACGCGGGCGTCCTCGCCGACGCCGTGCTGTCGGGCCTGCCGAAACGCTATCTGAAGGAGGTGCCGCGCCGCCGCATCCGGCTGCTCGTGGGCCTGGGGGAGGCCGCCCTGGCGCGGCGCGTCGCGCTGGAGGCTGCCGCGCGATTCCCCAATGACGAGGGCTTTGCCCTCGCCGCCCGTTCGGGCTGAACGCCATATGCGAAATCCGTCCGCTCGGCACGGGCTTTCGCAGTCCTCTCCGGAAAATCCGGCGACAGGCCGGGAATTTTCCGAAGTCTTCCTCCGGCGTCGCCTGGCGATCGGCCGGAGAAGCCGATCAGTGCACCAGCATCGGCGTCAGATCGGCCTCGGTCGCGTTGGCGATCGCCGCCTCGCGACTGTCGGTCAGCATGATCGGCTGGCCGTCGGCCGAATGCAGCGCCCACAGCTTCATGCCGGGCCGGAGATCGAGATAGCCGGGATGGGCGGCGATCACGTCGTCGGACGAGACGCGGCGCAGATAGGCGACGCGACCGCCGCCGAGCTGCCGGAAAGCGGCGTCGGGCATGATCTTCCGTTCGTCGGCGGACGTGTCCTTGGTGAAAGAAGCCATCGTTGTCACTCCTTGCCCCACGCGTCCGGTCGGACCAGACGGAAGGGAAGACGCCACCAGCCGGCGAAGGCGGGCGGGTCCAGTACTCACTCTATCGGGAAAAAGCTACCGCCGCGTTTATCGTCAGTCCTCGGCGTTGATCTCGATCCGTCGCACCGTCCGTTCGAGCGGTGGCCGCACCAGATCGATAGACAGAAGGCCGTTCCTGAGGTCGGCGCCGAGGATCTCGATGCCCTCGGCCAGCACGAAGGTGCGCTGGAACTGGCGCGCCGCGATGCCGCGGTGGAGGTAGAGGCGCGACTTGTCGTCGGCCTGCCGGCCGCGGATCACCAACTGGTTCTCCTCGACCGAGACGTCGAGCTGCTCGCGGGTGAAGCCGGCGACGGCGAGCGTGATGCGCAGCACGTCGCCTTCCGGGGCGTCGCGCTCGACGCGCTCGATATTGTAGGGGGGATAGCCGTCGTTCGCGGCCTTCGACACCCGATCGAGCGCCCGCTCGATCTCGTCGAAGCCCAACAGGAACGGGCTCGAGAAGCCTGCCAGTCTCGTCATGTCCAAAGTCCTCGCAAAGAAGCGACCTTGTCCGGGCCCCTGAGGCACCCGGCGTCCATAAGCCCATCCTATATGGCCTTGCCATCACTGCCGTTCAAGGCCGCCCCGCCGCGAGCCGCCGGCGCGCCTCGCGGCCGAGCGCGGCGACGACGGGATGGGCGTCGGTGCCGAGCCGCCGGTCGAGATCGTCGGCGGCGGAGCCGTCGAGCCGGGCGATCTGGCGGACGAAGTAGACGCCCTCGCGGTTGAGCCGGGCGGCCAGCGCCGGTGTCAGGCCGGGCAGCGTCAGGAGGTCCTCGGCCGGCGTCGCCGCTCGCCGGGCCGGCGGGGCGGCATGACTGGCGATGAAGTCGGCGACGCGCGGGAACACCGAGGCGCGCCAGCGGGCGCCGTTGAACAGGGCGAAGCGGCCGGCCTCCGGCTCGGTATGGCGGCAGCCGCCGGCGGGATCGGCGGCGAGCAGATGGGCGGCGTGGGTCTGGCCGCCACCGCCGAAAGCGTCGCGGCCGGCTTCAAC
>LUYO01000090.1:0-27935 GCA_001603295.1 Rhodobacterales bacterium Alpha_02 | reverse complement strand
GTCCGGCAGGTCCCCCGCCGTGGGAGGGGCGGCGGGGGCGGACCGCTCCGCCGGGGAGGAGGCGGCGGGGCGGGACTTGTCATATGGGGTCCGGAGGCGGTCCCGTCAGCGCATGCGGGCGATCAGCCGGTCGAGCGCCACGGCCGAGATGATCAGGCCGCCCATCACCACCAGCTGGTAGAAGGTGGGCACGCGCAGGATGTTGAGGCCGTTGTTGATGGTGCCGATGATCAGGCCGCCGATCACCACCGAGGGGATGCGCCCCTTGCCGCCGAAGAAGCTGGTGCCGCCGATGATCACCGCCGCGATGGCATAGGTCTCGAAGCCGGTGCCGGCCGCCGGCTCGGCGGCGCCGAGGCGGGCGATGGACAGCACGCCGGCCAGACCGGCGCAAAGGCCGGAGATCATGAAGACGATCAGCGTGTGCAGCTTGACGTCGATACCCGAATAGAAGGCCGATTCCTTGTTGCCGCCAACGGCGTAGATGTTGCGGCCGAGGCGCGTCTTGGCGGTGAAGAACCACAGCACGACGGCGAACGACAGCGCGAAGATCACCGGCACCGGCACGAAGCCGACGAAGCCGGTCACCGTGTTGACGAAGTCGTAGGAGAAGCCGAACACTGGGCTGGCGCCGGAGATGATCATCGTCACGCCGCGAAAGATGGCGTTGGTGCCGAGCGTGATGATGAACGGATGCAGGCCGGTGAAGTTGACCAAGAGGCCGTTGATGGCGCCGAGCGTCAGGCCGCCGCCGATGCCGCCGATCAGCACGGCCAGCGTCGGATCGAAGCCGGCGACCATCAGTTGGGCGGTCATCATGCCGGTCAGTGCCAGCACCGAGCCGACGGAGAGGTCGATGCCGGCGATCAGGATCGGGAAGAACTCGCCGAGCGCGATCATGATGGTGATCGAGCTTTGCAGGAAGATCTGCACGATGTTCTCGGGGCGGGTGAAATAGGTGGGCGACAGGGCGCTGAACAGCACCACGATCACCAGCAGGATGCAGAGCGTCCCGTAGATGTCCCAGAGTTTGCCGAGTTTCACGCGCTGGCTCATTTGCCGTCCCTCATTGCGACGCTCAGGATGGATTCCTCGGTCGCCGTGGCGCCGTCCAGGATGTCCATGATGCGGCCGTTGCGGAACACCGCGACGCGGTCGCAGACGGCCAGGATTTCGGGGAGTTCGGACGACACCATGATCACCGCCTTGCCGGCGTTGGCGAGCGCCCGGATGATTTCGTGGATCTGCGACTTGGCGCCGACGTCGATGCCGCGCGTCGGCTCGTCGAAGATGATCACCGACGGGCCGATCGACATCCACTTGCCGACCAGCACCTTCTGCTGGTTGCCGCCGGACAGTTCGAGGATGCTCTGGTCGATGCCGGCGCAGCGGATGGAGAGCTGCCGCCGCTGCTCCTCGGCCACCGCCCGCTCGGCCTTGCGGTCGACGAGGCCCCAGGTACCGCGGAGCGGCGCATCCTTCACCGACTTGGTGACGGCGATGTTGCCCTCGATGGTGAAGTTGGGGGTGAAGCCGGTCTGGCGGCGGTTCTCGGTGAGATAGGCCATACCCGATTTGACCGCCTCGACCGGATTGTTCGGCGTGATGTCGGCGCCGTTCAGGATGATCTTGCCGCCGGCCCGCCGCTCGGCGCCGAACAGGCAGTTCATCAGGTCGGTGCGGCCGGAGCCGACGAGGCCGGCAAAGCCCAGCACCTCGCCGTGGTGCACCTCGAAGCTGACGTCGCGGACGCGCTTGCGGTCGGCGCTGGTGACGTTCTCCACCTTCAGCACCGGCATGGAGGTGCGGTCGATGGTGCCTTCGGCGAGGAAGCGCTGCTTGACGACGCGGCCGACCATCATGCGCACCAGGTCGTCGTTGGTGGTGTCGACGATGCGGCCGTGGCCGGTGGAGACGCCGTCTTTGAGCACCGAGAAGGTGTCGCCGATCTCGCGCACCTCGTCGAGCTTATGCGAGATGAACAGGATCGCCGTGCCCTCGCCCCTGAGCTGGCGGACCAGGGCGAACAGCCGCTCGGTCTCCACCGAGGTCAGCGACGACGTCGGCTCGTCCATCACCAGCACGCGAACGTTCTTCATCAGCGACTTGGCGATCTCGATGATCTGGCGGTGGGCGATCGGCATCTCGCCGACCGGCTTGAAGAGGTCGAGGCCGCCGAGGCCGAGGCGGCCGATGATCGACCGCGCTTCGTTTTCCATCAGCTTCCAGTCGACGACCGGGACGCCGAGGCGGCGCTTCACCGGCAGGCGGCCGACGAACAGGTTCTCGAGCGCCGACAGCTCGTTGATGACGGAAAGTTCCTGGTAGATGATCGAGATGCCGGCATCGCTGGCCTGCCGCGGCGTTACCAGCGGATGGCTGACGCCGTCGAGCATGATCTCGCCGCCGGTCGGCTCGTGAATACCGGTCAGGATCTTCATCAGCGTCGACTTGCCGGCGCCGTTCTCGCCGAGCAGCACGTGCACCTCGCCGGGACGGATGTCGAGGTTGACGCCCTTCAGCACGGGGATGGTGTTGAAATGCTTCTCGATGCCGACCATGCGGACGATCGGGGCGACCGCTTCGGTGCCGGCCGGGCCGGCGGCATTCGGGGCCAGATTTGACATGTCGGTCTCGCTAGGGCATCGGGCCGGAAAGCGCCGGGCGCCCTCCGAGGAAACCCGGTGCATGATCAAAGAGATGGAGCAATATCGCCTTCCCCTCGGGGAAGGCGCGAACGCTCCGGGATCGTCCGATCGGCGGCATCTTCAGAAAATGTCCGGCGCGTCGGGGAAGAAACGCGCCGGACCGAGGAGGAGGGAGGCGGCCGCATGCGCGGTGGCCGCCTGCCTCGGCTTTATCACTTGGTGACGAGGACCGAGTCCACGGCCACCTGCTTGGGCTCGGTGCCGACCGGCGTCAGCTTGCCGGCCTTGACGGCCTCGACCAGCAGTTCGAGGCTGGTGGCGCCGATCTGGCCGGGATCCTGGGCGACGGTGGCGGTCAGGCGGCCGGCGGCCACCATCTCGCGGGCTTCCGGCGCGCCGTCGGTGCCGACCACCAGCACCTTGCCGGCCTTGCCGGCATTCTGCACCGCCTGCATGACGCCGAGCGCCATGGTGTCGTTGGCGCAGTAGAAGGCCTTGAGGTCGGGCGAAGCCTGCAGGATGTTGGTGGCGACGTCGAGCGCCTTCAGGCGGTCCCAGTCGGCCGGCTGGCTGGCCACCAGCTTGACGTTGGAGGTGGCATCGAAGGCCGCCTTGGCGCCGTCATGGCGGGCCTGACCGGAAGCGTTGCCGGCCTTGCCTTCGACGATGGCCACCTCGCCACCGTCGGCGCCGAGCTGATCGATGATGAACTGGGCACCCTTCTCGCCGACCTTGACGTTGTCGGTGGTGACGAAGGCCTCGACGTTGGCGCCGGCGGCCTCAAGGGCCTTCATGTCGACCTTCTCGTCGATGTTGACGATCGGCTTGCCCTTCTTGTAGGCGGCGGCAGCCGGATTGACCAGGTTGACCGGCGACAGCGGCGCGAAGCCGAAGCCCTTGTAGTCGCGGTTGAGCATGTCCTCGAACAGCTGCAGCTGGGCCTGGAAGTCCTCTTCCGACGGCGAGGCGACGATGTCGACCTCGACGCCGAGGTCCTTGGCCTTGGCCTCGATGCCGTCCTTCATCTGCACCCAGAACGGGTTGGACAGCGTCTTGAGGATGATGGCGTAATCGGCGGCCATGGCGTTCGCGGCGAAGCCGAGGAGGCCGGCGGCGGCGACGGAGGCGATGAGCAGACCCTTGATTTTCATAACTCCACCCTTTTCCTTGCGGTTTCCTTCGCCGGCTGTACGCCGTCCGGCGAGTTCTTGTCAGCGCGGGGCGTGCCGCGTCTTTCGGTCCGGCCGCGGTCGTTCGTCGAATAGACGGCGACCGAGGTCATGACCTTGTTCAGGTTGCGCTCGGCGGTCTCGTAGTCCTCGCGCGCCAGACAGATGAACATCGTGTCGAGAATGGCGAGCTGGGCGATGCGGGCGGCGGCGTTCTGGCCCATCAGCGGCGCCTCCTTGGCCGGCGCGCACAGGACGACATCGGAATTGCGGGCCAGCGTCGAGGCGATGGAGTTGGTGATGGTGATCACCTTGGCGCCGGCGGCGCGGGCGACTTCGGCGCCGAGGATGACGTCCTTGGATTCGCCCGAATGCGACACCACCAGCGCCGCGTCGCCCTCTTCGAGCAGGCTCGCCGACATGGCGATCAGGTGGGCATCGGAGAATACGCTCGACCGGATGCCGATCCTCAGGAACTTGTGGGAGGCGTCGGCGCAGACGGTGGCTGAGCCGCCGACGCCGTAAAGGTCGCGGTGGCGGGCCTTGATGAAGATGCGCGCCGCCTCGGCGATGGCGTCGATGTCGAGGATGCTCTCCACCTCCTCGAGCGCCGAGCGCTCGGTGGCGAACACCTTGCGGACGATCTGCGGGATCGAATCCTCGCGCCTCAGTTCCTCGTCGATCTCCACCCGGAGGTTGGCGTAATAGGCCATCAGCTCGGCGCGCAGCTCCTTGAAGCCGCCGTAGCCCAGCCGGCGCGCCACCTTGACGACCATCGCCTCGGAAATGCCGAGTGCCGCGGCTACTTCACCGATCTTCGGGTTGCTCGTCAAATTTCCGCGTTCCAGCAACCAGAGGGCAACTGCCTGCTCTCCCTGCGATAGCGCAGGTAGCAACATACGGATATGCGCCGCAACCGCCATATGGTCACGGCTTCTGACGCTTTCTTGTTGACCGGTGCGGTCCCTGCTGGTCATCGCCTGGCAATCCCGCGGGCTCGCCGCCATGGAATTTGATGGGCCAAACTTTACGAAAGTGGTGTCGATATGTAAAGTGCAAACCACCAACTCCTTTGGATTTGGTATTTTTACGGATAGAGCGGCGGCGGGCAGCGGCGGCACGCGCCGGCCGGTGTGGCGCGCCGGGCGTCGGCGTCGGTCAGCGCCGGGCGGGCGGGTATCGGCGGACAGCGGGAAAAGGGCGGGGAGACGGACAAAAGGCAACGGCCCGCCGCAGGCGGGATGAGCGGACGCGCCGGATCGGCGGCGGCCTCAGACGATGCCGATACCCTCGGAGAGCCGGCCGGCCTTGCCGGTATCGTAGTCGGCGACCACTGCCTCGAACAGCCGCACCAGGTCGGGGTCGAGCTTGCTGCCGGCCATCGAGGCGAGAATGGCGTAGGCTTCCTCCGGCGATTTCGGGCTCTTGTAGGCGCGCTTCTCGACCAGGGCGGCGAAGATGTCGCAGATGGTCAGGATGCGCGTGGGATCGCCGATCTTCGCCGCCGTCAGGCCGTTCGGGTAGCCGGAGCCGTCGAGATATTCGTGATGGTCGCGGGCGATGCAGGCGATCTCGCCGGCCGTGCGGTCATCGCGGGTCAGGATCTCGTAGCCGCGTAAGGCATGGCTCTTCATGATTTCCCATTCGCTGGCAATCAGCCGGCCGGGCTTGTCGAGGATCTCCAGGGGGATGACCGCCTTGCCGATGTCGTGGAAGAAGGCAGCGTCGTAGAGGCGGCTGGTGTCGCGGTCGTTGAAGCCGAGCTTGCGCGCGAAGGCCAGCGTGAAGCCGGAGACCAGCGAGCAGTGCTGGGCGGTGCCGTCGTGGTAGTTCTGGAACAGGTCGAGCCAGACCGACATCGGCGACATGCCGATGATGTCGTCCATCTCGCGGCGCTGGCGTTCCACCTCCTCGGTCGGCGCCATCGGGCCGCCGTCGCGCAGCGTCCGGAAGAAGGACAGCATGCCGGTCTCGATGGCGGCGGCCTTCTCCACCCGCAGCGCCTGCTGCTTGGAGGCGCGATAGACCGTGTTCGGGTCCATCTGGGTGATCAGGAAAACCAGGTTGTCGACCGTCGGCGTGGTCGCCGTGTTGATGTAGCGAAAACCGGAGCGGCCAAGGCTGGCGAGATCGGCCGGCCGCAGCCGGGTGATGAACACGATGGTACGGTCGCGCACCATGTCGCTAAGCGTCGGCAGCCGCCGCTCGCCGCCGTTCATCCGCTCGAAGTCGCCGGCGATGACCAGGATGTCGTCGGCGCCGATCTGGTCGAGTCCCTCTCCGGTCAAGCTGCGCGTCGCGCCGTGGAAGCCGCGCACCATCAGTTCGCGGCAGAGCCCGGCGGCTTCCCCGGCGTCTTCGGCTGCGATGTGAATGGTGGTCTGGCGGGTGTGCATGCTGACAACTTGAAAGGCGCGCCGACAGGAGTCCGCCGGCGTTTCGCGGCTACTTCATATTGAGCACCAAATGCCTGCGAACATCTTGCCGCAATTCCGAATCGTGTCCGGAATCGTGAAATGACCGACCGCCGGGGTCATTCCCGGCGGTCGGCCGCATCTCGTCGGGACCGTTGCACCTGCCGCCGTTCAGCGGAGGTCGAAGCGGTCGGCGTTCATCACCTTGGTCCAGGCCCTGGCGAAGTCGCGCGCGAACTTCTCGCCGGCGTCGTCCTGGGCGTAGAGTTCGGCCAGCGCCCGGAGCTGGGAATTGGCGCCGAACACCAGATCGACGCGGGTGGCGGTCCACCTGACGGCGCCGGTCACCCGGTCGCGGCCCTCGAACAGCGTCTCCTCAACCTCCGACACCGGCCGCCATTCGGTGCCCATGTCGACGAGGTTGACGAAGAAGTCGTTGCTGAGCACGCCCGGCCGTTCGGTGAACACCCCGTGGCCGGAGCCGCCCCAGTTGGCGCCGAGCACCCTGAGACCGCCGATGAGCACGGTCATTTCCGGCGCGGTCAGCGTCAGGAGCTGCGCCCGATCGACCATCATCTCCTCGGTGGCCAGCGGCCGGCCGGCCCGCGCATAGTTGCGGAAGGCGTCGGCGCGCGGCTCCATGACAGCGAAGGACTCGACGTCCGTCTGCTCGGGGGTGGCGTCGGTGCGACCCGGCGCGAACGGCACGTCGACGGTGTAGCCGGCCTTCCGCGCCGCTTCCTCGACGGCCGCCGAGCCGGCCAGCACGATCAGATCGGCCAGCGAGATCTTGCGGGTGGCGGAGGCGGCGTTGAAGTCGAGCCGGATACCTTCCAGCACCGACAGCACGCGGGCGAGCCGCGCCGGCTCGTTGACCTCCCAGTCCTTCTGCGGCGCGAGGCGGATGCGGGCGCCGTTGGCGCCGCCGCGCTTGTCCGAGCCGCGGAAGGTCGAGGCCGAGGCCCAGGCGGTGGCGATCAGCTCGGAGACGGTGAGGCCGGCGCCGAGCACCTTCGCCTTGAGGACGGCGATGTCGGCGGCGTCGACCAGCTCGTGCTCGACCGGCGGCAGCGGGTCCTGCCAGATTAGGTTCTCGGCCGGCACCTCCGGCCCGAGATAGCGCACCTTCGGCCCCATGTCGCGGTGGGTCAGCTTGAACCAGGCGCGGGCGAAGGCGTCGGCGAAGGCGGCGGGATCATCGCGGAAGCGGCGGGCGATCGGGCCGTAGATCGGGTCGAACCTGAGCGACAGGTCGGCCGTGGTCATCATCGGCCGGTTCTTCTTGGTGGGGTCGTGAGCGTCGGGGATCAGGTCCTCCTCGGCAACGTCCTTGGCCAGCCACTGCTGGGCGCCGGCCGGGCTGCGCACCAGCTCCCACTCGTAGCGGAACAGCGTGTCGAGATAGCCCATGTCCCAGGTGGTGGGGTTCTTCTTCCAGGCGCCCTCGAGGCCGCTGCCGGTGGTGTAGACGCCCTTGCCGCTGCCAAAGGCGTTCTTCCAGCCGAGGCCCATCTGGTCGAGCGGTGCCGCCTCCGGCTCCGGGCCGATCAGCGTCGGGTCGCCGGCGCCGTGGCACTTGCCGAAGGTGTGGCCGCCGGCAACCAGCGCCACCGTCTCCTCGTCGTTCATCGCCATGCGGGCGAAGGTCTCGCGCACGTCGCGGCCGGAGGCGACCGGGTCGGGATTGCCGTTCGGACCTTCCGGGTTGACGTAGATCAGGCCCATCTGCACGGCGGCCAGCGGATTCTCGAGGTCGCGCTCGCCGCTGTAGCGCATGTCGCCCAGCCATTCGGTCTCGGCGCCCCAGTAGACGTCCTCCTCCGGCTCCCAGATGTCGGTGCGGCCGCCGCCGAAGCCGAAGGTGGCAAAGCCCATCGATTCCAGCGCGCAGTTGCCGGCGAGGATGTAGAGGTCGGCCCAGGACAGGCGGTTGCCGTACTTGCGCTTGATCGGCCACAGGAGCCGCCGCGCCTTGTCAAGGTTGACGTTGTCGGGCCAGCTGCTCAGCGGGGCGAAGCGCTGGTTGCCGTGGCCGCCGCCGCCGCGACCGTCCATGACGCGGTAGGTGCCGGCGCTGTGCCAGGCCATGCGAATGAACAGCGGCCCGTAGTGGCCCCAGTCGGCCGGCCACCAGTCCTGGCTGTCGGTCATCAGCGCGTAGAGGTCGGCCTTCACCGCGGCGAGGTCGAGTTTCTTGAATTCCGCCGCATAGTCGAAGTCCGGCCCGAGCGGATCGGACAGGCCGGAATGCTGGTGAAGGATGTCGAGGTTGAGCTGGTTCGGCCACCAGTCGCGGTTGGAGCGGCCGGCGGCAATGGCGTTGGGGCTGACCCCGTGCATGACTGGGCATTTGCCGGCATGCGGATCGATCTTGTCCATGTCCCTCTCCCGTCTTCTGCCGCTCGGCCCGACGCCCCCTCCTCGCCTTGCGGCGCAGGCGCTTCCGGCAACCCGAACGATCATAGGCGGCCGGACGCCCGCCACCAATCCGCATTCCGACGGGGGAGGCGCGGAATTCCGCCGCTCGGGAGGCGTTTTCTAGGCTTCGACGCGGAGGCCGGTCGTCTTGTCGAACAGATGGACGGCGGCGGGCGCCGGTTGCAGGACGACCGTCTCGCCGGGCACCGGACGCCGGCGCTTGTCCATGACGCGGACGATCAGTTCGCCGGAGGCGGTCTCGACGTGGACGTAGTATTCGGCGCCGAGCGCCTCGACCAGCCGGATGCGGCCGGTGAGGCCCGGCGCGCCGGGGTCGCTGAGGCGGATGTCCTCGGGCCGCACGCCGACCAGGAGGGGACCGCGACCGGCCGGCCGGCTGTCGAGGGCAAGCGTGCCGAAGGCCGGCGCCGCGCCTTCGACCGTCTCGATCAGGTTCATCTTCGGCGAACCGAGGAAGCGGGCGACGAACAGGTTGGCCGGCCGCTCGTAGAGGTCCTCCGGCGTGCCGACCTGCATCAGGTTGCCGGCGTGGCCGTCTTTGAGCGGCGCGAACACGGCGATGCGGTCGCCCATGGTCATCGCCTCGGTCTGGTCGTGCGTCACGTAGATCATCGTCGCCTGGATGCGCTCGCGCAGGCGCATGATCTCGCCGCGCATCGAGACGCGCAGGTCGGCGTCGAGGTTGGAGAGCGGCTCGTCGAACAGGAACACGTCCGGGTGGCGAACGATCGCCCGGCCGAGCGCCACACGCTGGCGCTGACCGCCGCTGAGCTGGGCCGGCCGGCGATCGAGATAGGGGCCGAGGTCGAGGATGTCGGCCGCTTCCTTCACCCGCCGGGTGATCTCGGCGGCCGGCCGGCCGGCCATCTTCAGCGGGAAGCCGATGTTGCCGGCCACCGTCATGTGCGGATAGAGCGCATAGCTCTGGAACACCATGGCGACGTTGCGCTCCGACGGTGCCAGACCGGCCATCGAGCGGCCGGCGATGCGGATGTCGCCGGAGGTGGTCTCCTCGAGGCCGGCGATCATGCGGAGCGCCGTCGACTTGCCGCAGCCGGACGGGCCGACGAAGACGATGAACTCGCCGTCGTCGACCGTGAGATCGAGACCGGCGATGACCGGCACGCTGCCGAAGGACTTGGCGACGGACTTGAACTCGATCTCGGCCATGGTGGTTTCCCGGAAATCGCGAGGCGGTGGAGGATCAGCCCTTGACGGCGCCGGCGGTCATCGACCGACCGATCTGGCGGTACATCAGCAGGCCGAGGACGAGCGGTGGCAGGGTCGCCAGGATCATCACGGCGGCGGCGACGCCCCAGCGCACGCCGCCGCCCGAGGCGGCGAAGAAGAAGGAGGCGCCGACCGACACCGGCGTCGCCTTGTTGGTGGTCAGCATCAGGCCGAACAGGAACTCGTTCCAGGAGTAGATGAAGGCCAGCACCGACGACGCCGCGACGACGTTGAGCGACATCGGCGCCACCACATAGGCGAGAAGGCGCAGCGTGCCGGCGCCGTCGACGCGGCCGGCTTCCTCGATCTCCAGCGGCAGGTCGGCGATCGACGAGGCGAACAGCACCAGCACCAGCGGCACGTTGACGAGGCAGAGGATGAGGGCAAGGCCGAAGCGGGTGTCGAGCAGGCCAACCTGCTGATACATCAGATAGATCGGGATGGCGAAGATGATCAGCGGCACGGCGCGCAGGTTGACGGCAAGCGGCAGCAGCCAGCTCCGCCCCACCCCGAAGCGGGCCATGGCATAGGCGGCGGGAAAGGCCAGCGCGATGGCCAGCACCGAGCCGATCAGCGAGGCGACCAGGCTGTTGGTCAGGAAATGCAGGATGTCGAAGCGGTCGGCCATGGCGAACACCGCCGCGTAGTTGTCGAGCGTCGGTGCCTCGATCACCAGCGAGGCGTTGGTCATGATTTCCGCCTCGCTCTTCAGAGAGGTGACCAGCGTGGCGATCACCGGGAAGTTCAGGATGAGCACCGCCAGCGCGAACACCAGCCAGCGCAGGGCGTTGACGAGGGACTTCCTCATAGCGGCGCCTTTCTGGCCGTCAGCCAATTGATCGCCAGGAGCACCACGAAGGAGGCGGCGAGCAGCAGCATCGAGGCGGCGACGGCGAGGCCGATGTCGCCGACCTTAAAGAAGGCCTGATAGATGTAGATGCTCATCGAGGTGGTGGAGCCGCCGGCGCCGGGGCCGACCAGGGTGTAGAGGTTGTCGAACACCCGGAAGCTGTCGATGAAGCGGATGAAGAAGGTGAGGCCGAGGGCCGGCAGCATCAAGGGCAGGTCGATGTAGAGGAAGAGGCGCCGGCCGCGGGCGCCGTCGAGGGCCGCCGCCTCGCGGATGTCGGTGGAGATCGCCGCGTAGGACGAGTGCAGAATGAGCAGCGCGAAGGGCGTCCATTGCAGCGTCTCGACGGTGACCAGCGTCGTGAACGCCCAGTCGCGGCCGAGGAAGGCCGGGAAATCGCCGTACCATTCCAGGAGGTAGTAGGGCACGGCACCGACGAACTCGTGCAGGATCAGCCGGTACATCAGGCCGACCAGGGCCGGCGCCACCATCATCGGCAGCATCAGCAAGGCGATCAGCCAGGGACGGCGGGCGAACAGCGGCGCCAGGAAGACGGCCAGCGCCAGGCCGGCCACCATCTGGATGACGGCGACGATCAGCCCGAAGCGCAGCGAGAACCAGGCGGCGGCCCAGAATTCCGGGTCGGCGATCGCCTTGGCATAGTTGGCAAAGCCGATCGGCTCGGGCGCGCGGATGTTCTCGAAGCCGACGCGGGAGATCGAGTAGACGAGGTCGAGGAACAGCGGAAACCCCAGGAGGGCGATCAGGAAGGCCGTGAGCGGGGCGATCAGCAGACGCCCCTCGAAACGGGAAGTTCGCGGCATGAAGGGGCTCGTCCTCGGGAGGTCGGCGATGTCGGAAAGGCGCCCGCGCGCCGGCCGGGGGATCGGCGCGCGGGACGGCGACGCGGCGCTGCTGGCTCAACTCTTCAGTCTACCGCATCCGCCGGAGGCGGACCAGCGGCGGCCGGGGAGCGCCGCCGCCGTCCGGATGGTCGTGCCGACGCGCGAAGACGCCTTCGCGCGCCGGAGTCTCGCGGATTTCCCATCTGCATCAGCGGCAGAAGAAATCCGCGACTGGAATGTCGAGGTCCCTTGCGGGGACCTCGGGCATCACGGCTTCAGGAGTTCGGCCATGCCGGACTTGGTGGCGGCGAGCGCTTCGTCGAGCGACTTGTCGCCAGTCCAGTAGGCGGTGAACTCCTTGGCCTGCAACTCATAGACCTGCAACGCCTTGGCGGCGGTGCCGCCGTGCATGACGAAGCCGTAGGCGCCGGCGAACTGGCCGAGCTTGACGAGGTCCGGCCGCTCGGCGCTGACCTTCTCCACCACCGCCTCGCTGAGCGCCGGCGAGCCGCCGGCCCGTGCATAGGTCTCCATCGCCTCGGGCGTGCCGAGCCAGTCGAGGAACTTGATGGCGCCGTCCTTGTGCTGGGAGGCCTTGTTGATGCCGAGCCCCAGGCCGTGGATATGGGTGAAGCGGCCGGCCGGGCCGGTCGGTGGCGCCACGGTGCCGATCTTGCCGGCCACGGCCGGCGTCTTGTCTTTGTTGTCGAGGTCGGCGAAGGCAGCGTTCCATTGCAGCATGGTGGCCGCCTGGCCGGCGCCGAAGGCGGCGTTGGCCTCGGCGAATTCGTAGGTGGTGGAGTCTTTGGGCGAGGTGCCCTCGTCGTAGAGCTTCTTGTAGATGTCGAGGGCGGTGCGGTAGGCCGGGCTGTCGACGGTGATCTCGCCCGCCTCGTTCATCCAGTCGCCGCCCTGGGCGCGCGCCGCCGAATGCCAGACCATCATGTTGAACAGCAGGTTCTTCATCTGGAGAACCGTGCCGTAGCGGGTCGGGCTGTCGGAATTGATCGCCTTGGTGAAGAACAGCGCCGTCGCCATCCAGTCGTCCCAGGTCCAGGCGTCGGGGTCCTTGGGCTCCAGCTTCTTGCCGAGGTATTTCTCGGAGATCTCGCCGTATTTCGCCTTCCAGTCGGCGTCGGACATCAGCTTGTCGATCAGATCCGAGCGGTAGTACATGAAGTGCAGCGACAGGTCGGTCGGGATGCCATACTGCTTGCCGTCATACTGCATGGTGGCCAGCACCTTCTCCGGGAAGGTGGCCTTGGCGGCTTCCGGCAGGACGATCGGGTCCATGAACGGCGCGTAGCGGCCGAGCGCGTAGGTGGCGATCAGGTTGATGTCGAAGTCGGTCGAGCCGGCGGCGAGGTCGGCGGCCAGCTTGTCGAAGAAGCCGTCGCGGTTGAAGAAGATCAGCTTCACCTTGTCGGCGTCGGTGGCGGTGGCGTTGTAGGCCTCGGCCGCCTTGCGCAGGCCGGCCTCCTCCGGCCCGCCCGGCCAGCCGAGCACGGTCACCTCGGCCATGGCCGCGGTCGCTCCCATCGCCGCGAACAGGGCGGCGCTCGTCAGAAGGGTCTTCAGTCGCGTCATTTTATGTCCCCTTGGATCTTATGATGTGCGACGGGCGAGATCGGCGGCGCCGATCACGCCAGCGGATTTTCCGAGAGCCGCAGCGCGGATCTCGGGCTTCAGGTGCGGCGGCAGGTGGCTGAGCCGCGCGTCGAGGCGCTGGCGGTAGCCGTCGGCCAGGCCGACGCCGCCGCCGACCACCATGACGGCCGGGTCGAACAGCAGTTGCAGGTTCTGGAGAAGCCGCGCCACCACGTCGGCCGAGCGGTCGAGAAGGGCTGCCGCCCAAGGCTCGCCGCGGGCGGCGGCGAAGACGGCCGGCGCGTCGACGGCATGGCCCGCCTTTGCGGCGGCCTCGGCGATAAAGCGGCCGCTCGCCAGCGTTTCGAGCGGCGCGATCCCGCCGGCGGAGGCTTCCAGCGTCAGGCCGACCGAGCCGGCGACGCCGCCCCGGCCGGTCAGCAACCGGCCGCCGATGACGGCACCGCCGCCGATGCCGGTGGAGACGGTAACGAACACGAGGTCGCGGCCGGCGCCGGCGCCGAAGCGATATTCGCCCCAGGCGGCGGCCTGGGCGTCGTTGTGCAGCGTCACCGTCTGGCCGAGCCGGCCGGCCAAGGCCCCGGCCAGCGGATAGCCGTCGGTCACCGGCAGCGTGCCGGGATTGAGCGCCGACCAGCGGCCGGCATGGACGACGCCGGTCACCGCGCCGCCGATGGCGCCGTAGCGGCCCTGCCAGGGGGTGGCGAGTTTGGCGATGGCGTCGCACCAGGCGTCGGGATCGAGGTGGCGGTCGGTGGTGCGCTCGGCCGCCTCGACGACGCGGTCGCCGTCGATCAACGCCACCAGCGTCTTGGTGCCGCCGAGGTCGAAGGCCAGCGCCGGCCGCGACGCGGCGTCGCGAGCGGTGGCGATGGCGTCGGCGAACCAGTGGGTGATGTGCTCGGGCCGGGTGATGGCCGAACCGACCACCACGCCGTGGGCACCGAGCCGGATCGCCTCGGCCGCCTGCTCCGGCACGCGGATGCGACCCTCGGCGATCACCGGCCGGCCGAGCCGCACGGCGGCGGCGAGCAGCGGGAAGTCGGGATCGTCCGGCTCCGGGCCGCCAGTGTAGCCGGACAGCGTGGTGCCGATGACGTCGACGCCCAGCGCCACCGCCGCCTTGGCCTCCTCGATGGTCGAAATATCGGCCATGGCCAGCCGGCCGTGGGCATGCACGGCGGCGCAGAGGTCGGCGACGGCGACCGGCCGGACGCGGTCCGTGGCATCGAAGGCGATGATGTCGGCGCCGGCCTCGGCCAGCGCCGCCACGTCGTCGAGGAAGGGGGTGATGCGCACCGGGGAATCGTCGAGGTCGCGCTTGATCAGGCCGATGATCGGCGCGTCGGTGGCCGCCCGCACCGCCTTGAGGTTGGCGATGCCCTCGATGCGGAGGCCGCGGCCGCCGGAAGCGAGCGCCGCCAGCGCGAAGCCGACCACCTGCTCGGGATGGTCGAGCGGACCATCCGGCACCGGCTGGCAGGAGACGACGAGCGACGAAGCGAAACGCTGGAGACGGTCGGACACGGTTTCCTCGCTGTAGACCACCTGGGAAGTGGTAGCAGCGAAGGAACCAGTTAGCAACCAGTTTGGACTAAAGGCCTAATATTCGCGCAACTGGTATCAAAGTGATCACACGTCGTCCTGGGCGCGCAGTTCGACCAGGAAGTCGTAGCGCTCGCCGCAATAATAGGTGCGGGTGAACTCCACCGGCGTGCCGTCGGCGGTGAAGCAGCGGCGCTCGGCGACCAGCAGCGGCGCGCCGATCTCGAGGTGGAGCAGGCGGCCGTCCTCGGCGCCGGCCACGGCGGCGCGCAGGCGCTGCAAGGCCCTGACCGGCCGGCGGTGGCGCTCGGCCAGTACGTCGTAGAGCGAGCCGGTGACCACCTCCGGGTCGTCGAGCACGTCGGCCGGCACCACGGCGTGCTCGATGGCCATCGGCAAGCCGTCGCCGGTGCGAAGGCGCTTCAGCCGGCAGACGCGGGCGCCGACCGAGAGGTGCAGCGCCATGATTTCGGCCGGCGAGGCCGGCCCCACCTCGCGGCTGATCCAGGTCATGCCGGGTTCGAGGCCGCGCGAGCGCATGTCCTCGGAGAACGAGGTCAGCGCCGACAGCGGCTTCTCGACGCGGCCGGCTACCGCGGTGCGGGCGCCGTGGCGACGGATCAGCGCGCCGTCGCCGACCAGCGCCTCGATCGCCTTGCGCACCGAGGTGCGGGAGACGTCGATGGCTTCCGCCAGATCGCGCTCGCCGGGCAGCACGTCGCCGGTGCCGAGCACGTCCTCGGTGATCGCCTGCCGGAGCGCTGCGGCGAGGTCGCGGTAGATGACGCCGCTCGAATGGCGGTCGAGAGCGTTGCGCAGGAAGCCGATCAGCGGCGGCTGCGGGGAATGAAGCTCGGCCATGAATCCCGTCTGGTTTCCGACTGGTATGGTCTCGCTTTAGCAGCTTATCGCGGCGCGCGGAACGGCGTCGTTGGGCGTCGTCCGTTGCAGGAACGGCTTGGGACGGAGCGCCGCCGTTCGCATAAAGGATCAGGCTGGTTCGGCGCCGCGCCGCCGCGCCATGTAGGCGGCAAGCACCTGGGCGTGGTTGCAATGGGGATCGCGGGCGGCGTAGAGCAGCGTCACCCGTCCCTCTCCGAGCATCTCGTCGAGATGCCGCACCGCCGCCTCGTTGCCGTCGAGTTCGGCCTCGTAGCGGCGGGCGAATTCGTCGAGGCGGGCCGGATTGTGGCCGAACCAGGTGCGCAGTCCGGTGCTCGGCGCGATCTCTTTCAACCAGACGTCGACATGAGCATCGACCTTGCGGAGACCGCGCGGCCATAGCCGGTCGATCAGCACCCGCCGACCGTCATCCGGCGCCGGCGGCGCATAGACGCGCTTCAGACGGATATCCATTCGGACCTCACCTTTTCGAGCGCCGCCCGCCGTTGCGGGACGGCGGCCGTGGCAACCCATCCTGAGACTGGACGGTGACAGGCGCAAGCCGGCAAAAGGGGAGAAAAGGAGGCCGGCGGCCCGCATTCCATGATGTTACAGCCTGTTAAACCTGTCGACGAGCGGAGGACAATGCCGCTCTGTTGGCTAAAGGCGCATCTGCGATCTTCCCCAGTCTCTTGTTGAGTTGGCCATCGCCAACAGTGGTGTTTTCAAAGTCACGCGGCTGGATTTAGAGGCTCGCAATTCCGCAATGCCGAAATTTGGCTACGTGTCCTCTTGGGCTTCATTCCACGCAATATCGGCATTGGGAGGAAGCAGCATGGATGCCCCCCGAACAGGCGGTTCGGCTCCTGTGCCTTCAACTCTTCCTGAAGAAGCCGACCATCATTTTCACCTGGTCGGACCGCAGCACCATGACGGCGATCAGGAACAGGCCCCACACCGCCGTCGCCATGTGCTGGTTGGCACCGATCAGATTGAGACCCGACGACAGGATCTGCAGGATAATCAGCGAGATGACGACCGGAACGACGCGCCCGTAGCCGCCGAACGGATCGACGCCGCCGAGGAAGCAGGCGAGAACGGTGACCAGCAGCAGCGCCTCTCCATGGCCGACGCGCACCGAGTTGAACCGCGCCAGCATCAGGATGCCGGCGATGGCGCACAGCAGCCCCGACAAGGTGTAGAGCAGCACCAGCGTCCGCTTGGTGTGCAGGCCCGAATACTCGGCCGCCATCCGGTTCGACCCGGTCATGGTGACGGAGAAGCCGTGCTGCGTCCGCCTGAGCAGGATATGCCAGACCACGGCGACGGCACCGAACAGCAGCAGCGGAACCGGAATTCCAAGCAGCGCTCCGTGCCCGAGCACGCGCATGTAGTCGGGCACGCCGGAGATGTCGCCGCCCCTGGTCAGGAACTCGCCGAGCCCCCGCAGGAAGATCATCATCGCCAGCGAGACCAGAATGGGATGGGCGCCGACATAGGCCACGACAAAGCCGATGATCGCCCCGGCCAGCATGCCGACGACGATGGCGGCGAGGCAGCCGAGAACCAGCGCGCCGGGGCCCGCCTCCTTGCCGCCGAACTGCAACAGGATCCAGGCGAGCGTCAGCCCGGACATGTTGGCGGTGTAGGTCACGGCGAGGTTGAAGCCGCCGGAGACGATCGGCGCCAGCATGGCCAGCGTCAGCAGGCCGAGCAGCGGCATCTGGAAGCCCATCGAACCGAGGTTGGCCGCCGTCATGAACTGCGGGCTGGCGAGGCTGAAGCCCAGAACGACGATGATCAGCAGGACGATCAGGCTCGACGTGTCGGCGCCGAGCCCCGACCGGATGGTGCCCAGGCTAGTCTTCACTTTTCAGCCTCCTGCCGACGACGGAAGAGATCGGCGAAATCAATGTTTGATGTCGAGATGGCCACCAGGATCGCGCCGCCGATGATCATCTTGAACGCGAAGGGCGAAACGCCGAGCAGGTTGAGGCCATTCTGGGTGACGGCGACGAACATGACGCCCAGCACGCAGCCGAGAACCGTGCCCTTGCCGCCGCCGAGACGGGCGCCGCCGAGCACGATGGCCGCGAGGACGTCCATCTCGCGCCCGATGAGCGCGTTCGGAACCACCTCCTTGACGATGTTGGCCTGCATGAGCCCGGCGATGCCGGCCATCAGGCCCATCCAGCCGAAGGCCAGCGCCTGCATGGCCGCGACGTTGACGCCGGCGCGACGGGCACCCTCGGGATTGTCGCCGAAGGCATAGAGCTGGCGGCCCAGGTTCGTTCGCTGGATGAGAAGCCAGGTGGCGACCACGCAGACGACCATCGCCCCCACCGCGAGCGTCAGCTCGGACCACGTGCCATCCGCCGCCTCGTACTGGAACACCACGACGCGGTCGGTCAGCCAATCGGGCAGATTGTAGATGTTCCGCCCCCTTGAGAAGAACATCAGCAGGCCGAAGTAGACGTTGTAGGTGGCGATGGTGACGACGATCGAGACGATGCGGAACCGGTGGATGAAGAACATGTTGACGAGGCCGAGCGCGATGCCGATCGCGCCGCAGACTATGATGCCGATCGCCCAGTCGCCGCCGCCGATCTGACGGAGAACCTGCACGGCAAGATACTGGACCACCGACGAGGCGACGGCAAACGAGATGTCGATGCCGCCGGCGATCAGCACGACCAGCAACCCGACGGCCCAAATCAGGTTGATGGCGTTGTTGTTGAGCAGGGACGTCAGGTTGTTCAGGGTGAAGAACGTGTCGGAGGCCAGGGACAGGCCCACGACCATCGCCAGAAGTACGATGCCGAGGCGGATCTCGGTCTTCCTGTTGCTGAGAAGATTATGCATAGACCCGCTCCTCGAGCTCCGGCACCGTCAACTTGCGCGGATCGTATTCGGTGATGATCTGGCCTTCGGCCATGTGGAGGATGCGGTCGGAGTTGAACATGACCTCGGTGGCCTCGTCGGAAATCAGCAGGATGGCCAACCCGCTGTCGGCAAGGCTCCGCACGATGCGGAAGATGCCGGCGCGCGCCCCGATATCGACGCCGACCGTCGGGCTGTCGAGGATCAGGAGCTTCGGCTCGGTCGCCAGCCACTTGGCTAGCACGATCTTCTGCTGGTTTCCGCCCGACAGCGTGGAAATCAGGTCGCTCGGGCGGCCGATCTTGACGCCCAGCCTTTCGACCCAGTTGCCGACGAGGGCGTCCCGCTTGCGCATCGACAGGAGCGGCAGCCGCGTCAGAAGCTTGCGAAGCACCGAGATGACGGTGTTGTCCTCGATGGGTTGCTTCTGCAGCAGCCCCAGCGACAGCCGGTCCTCGGACACGTAGGCCAGGCCCTGCCGGATGGCATCGCGGATCGAGGCGGGATTGAACGGACGCCCTTCGACGCGCATGTCGCCGGCGGTCGGAGCGCGCATGCCCATCAGGACGTGCGCCAGCTCGGTCCGCCCGGCGCCGATCAGGCCGATCAGGCCGAGCACCTCGCCGGCATGCAGGTCGAAGGAGACGTTCTCGAACTCACCGGAGCGGCTCAGTCCACGCACCTCCATGACTTTCGGAGCGTCGATCCGGTCGCGCGCCACCACCTTGTTTTCGATCAGCTGGCCGGTCATCAGCTCGCCGAGCCGCGCCTGCGTCATGCCGGCGCAATCGTAGACGCCGATCAGCCGGCCATCGCGCAGCACGGTCACCCGCGAGGCGATTTCCAGGACTTCGGCCAGGCGGTGGCTGACGAACACCACGGCGACGCCATCGGCGGACAGCTTGCGCACGATGTCGAGCAGATGGTCGGTCTCGGACCTCGACAGCGAGGCCGTCGGTTCGTCCATGAAAATGAGCCGGGCGTCGTTCATCAGCGCCCGGGCGATGGCGACGATCTGGCGCCGGGCGATCGACAGCGCCTCGAGCGGCATGTCGAGTTCGAGGGGAACGCCGAGCCGTTCGAGCACGGCGCGGGCCTTCCTGTCCATCTCGCCGTAATGGACGGCCCGTGGCTTCAGACCGACCATGTCGTCGAAGCAGATGTTCTCCCTGACGCTCATGTGGCTGAACAGCGCCAGATCCTGCCAGATCACCGAAACGCCGCGATTGCGCGACCCGGTGGGCGAGATCGACCGGACTTTCTCGCCGAACAGCTCGAACAGCTCCGCCTTTTGCGGCTGGTAGACGCCGGTGATGATCTTGATCAGCGTCGACTTGCCCGAGCCGTTCTCTCCGGCGAGGCAATGGACCTCACCGACGCGAACTTCGAAATCCACGTCGTCGAGCGCCTGCAACCCGCCAAAGGTCTTCGATATGCCCTTGAGGCGCAGAGCAAAGCGCTCCGTGTTGGCATCCGTCATCGTGATGAGCCTCATGACCGGCGCGCGAGTACCGTCGGGCCGCCCGCGCGCCTTGGCCTAAAACCTGAATGGAAGTTCGCCGGGGCGAGGAAGAAATCGAGAGATATCTCCGCCCCGGCGATGTTTCGGGTCAGGCAGGTACAGGGGAGATCAGAGACCCTGATCGGCCAGTGCGTCGATGGAGTCCTTGTTCAGCTCCAGCATGTTGTCGGTGATGATGTCGCGCGTCTCGAAGTTGGGATGCACGACGCCGAGGCCCGGGATGTCCATGCCATCCTTGACCTCTTCACCTTCGGCCAGCATCTTGCCGAGCGTCACGAACACCTCGCCGGCCTGCGCCGGGCTCCACATGTAGCCGCCGGTGATGGCGCCCTCGTGGACCAGCTTCTGGCCCTGGCCGGGCGAGAAGATGCCGACCACGGCGATGTCGCCGATCTTGTGACGCTCCTCGACGGCGCGAGCGGCGCCGATCGGGCCTTGGCTGCCGAACGCCAGGAAGCCCTTCAGGTCCGGATTGGCGGCAATCAGGTCGAGCGCCGTCGACCGCGCGGCATCGACGTTTTCGCCAACGCCGTAGCGCTCGCCGATCATCTGGATTCCCGGCTTTTCGGCCTTCAGCCAGGCGATGGCGGCATCGGCCCAGGCGTTGTGCAGCGGCACCGTCAGCGACCCGACGTAGACGGCATACTTGCCGCTGTCGCCGATCGTGTTGGCCAAGAGCTTGGCGTGGGCCTCGCCCAGACCCTTGGTCGACGTAAGCTCGAAGTCCCAGTCGACGTTGTTGAGGTTCGGCCCTTCGTGGGCGATCACCTTGATGCCGGCGTCACGCGCCTTCTTCAGCACGGGCTCGAGCGCGGATTCGTCATTCGGCACCACGCCGATGACCTTCACCCCCTTGGCGATGAGATCTTCGATGGCCTGCACCTGCAAGGCAGGATCGGCCGAGACCGGACCGATCATCTCGGCTTCGACGCCGAGTTCGGCCGCCCGCTTCTTGATGCCATCCTCCATGGCGTTGAACCAGGGAATGCCGCCGATCTTGACGACGACACCGATCGTCGTATCGGCAGCACTGGCCGTGAACGTCATCCCGAGAGTAGCGATGGCGCTGGCGGCAAGAAGCAGAAAACTCTTTCTCATGTTTTCCTCCGTCTTTTATGTTTATTAGCCCATTCCAGACCCACAGAAGCGAAACGAACGCTTCATTTTCCCCGCCGATTGGATAGATGTACGAACGAATATAAAATCCTTCCGATATCGATCCGACCGACGGGCAAACACATCTTGAATTCAGCTGCGGTTTGCTCCGATCCCTCCCCGCCGCCGGCGTTCTATGCAGGCGTGCCCGGCTGCGTGTAGCGGCAGTCGAGCCGGAATGCCTCGCGCGCCTCCTCCGCCGACGCGTGGATGCCGGCGCCCTTCAGGGCGAACATCGCGGCGCCGAGCACGGTGATCTCCGGCTCTTCGAGCGTGCGAACCGGAATGCCGAGGGTATCCGCCTTGATCTGCGTCCAGAGCTGGTTGCGCGTTCCGCCGCCGACCAGCGTCAACTCGTCCGCCGTGAAGCCGCCGACCTTCTCGAGCACCCCAAGCCCGTGCTTCAGCCGCCCTGCCAGCCCCGCCAGCGTCGCCCGGAACAGCGTCCCCCGATCGACATCCAGCGATAGGTTGGTGATGGCGCCCTTGCCGACCAGCATGTCCGGATCGATGATGACGCCGCGGCAGTCGGCCGGCGCGGCCTTGGCCTCGGCGATCATGGTCTCGTACTTGGCGCTGCCGGCGAGGTCTCCGTACATATTGCGGCCGATCCACTCGATAACCGCCGAGGCGACATACTGGAATCCCGGATTGTAGTGGCCCTTCAGCACGTCCCATTCGCAGGTGAAGGCGTCGTCGATGGCGCCCGTCGGCGGAATGTCGATACTGGCGCATCGGGCCATGAGAATCTCCCAGGTGCCCGACGACAGGACCGGCCGGTTGGGCGCCGCACCGGCGCCGAAGATGGCGAACTGCGTGTCGTGCCCGGCCGAGACGACGGGAATTCCCGCCGGCAGGCCCAGCGCGTCGGCGGCGCCCGCCAGCAGCGGACCGACGACCTCGCCGGGAAAGATCAGCGGCGGGAACAGCGACCGGTCGACGCCGACGGCGGACAGAATGACGTCGCTGAAGTCCTGCGTCTTCAGATCGGTCATCTGAGAGGTGCCGACCAGCGTGGCGTCGTTGGTAAGCCGCCCGGTCAGCCGGTGGGTGAACAGCGAACTCACGAAGACGAAGTGCCTGGCCTTGTCGAACAGGTCGGGCCGGTGCTCGCGGAACCAGATGAACTTGTTCAGCGTGTTGAAGGAGAAATGGCCGACGCCGCTGATCTGCACGACGAGGTCCGGATCGATGTAGCGGTTCATGTGCCGCTGCGATTCAAGCGTCCGCGTGCACTTCCAGCTGATCACCGGGAACAGCATGCGCCCATCGGCATCGAGGAAGCTGCCGTCGCCGCCGAAGGTGGTGACGGTCAGGGCGCGCACCGAGCCGACGTCGATCTGCGAGGCGACGTCGCGCGAGCAGCGGCACAGCTTCTCGTAGATGCCCTCGAAGGGCCAATAGTGCCAATCCTTGTGCTCGGCATCGGGCTCGGTGCCGTTCTTCTCGCTGGACCGGGCGACGATGCGGCCATGCCCGTCGACCGCCATGGCCCGCAGGTTGGTGCTTCCGCAATCCAGAACGATAACGACATCCTGCGACATGATCTCACCGGGTCTGACGCTGGCGGCACCCGCGGCAGCGCGTGCCGTCAGCGAGCCGGCGACCAGACCGCCACCATGGCGCTCCGTCACCGACCGTGTTTCAACTCGACCGGCAGGGGCTCTAGAGCATATCCGGTGAAATCCGGTTCACCGGAAATGCACTATCTCTTTGTTCAGACGCAATTCCGGACGCAAAATCGGTTCCCACTTTTGCTGGAATTGCTCTAGAGCCCGCGCCGTGATTCCTTGCGTTGGGAGTCGGCGCCGCGGCGAACCTCGCCCGTCACCCCCTCCTCGGTAATCATGCAATCGATGCGATCGACCGGATTCACCAGGGCGAAGCCGGTATGGTTGAACTTGCTCTTGTCGCACAACAGAACGTTGCTCTTGCTTCGACGGAGCATCGCCTTCTTGACTGCGGCATTGAGCTCGTTGTTGTCCCAGGCTCCCTCGCCCTCCTGGAAGGCGGCGCAGGAGTGGAAGCAGATGTCGGCGTGGAAGCCGAGGATGTTGCTGATGGTGATCGCACCGAGAAAGGCGCCATACCTTTCGAAATACTCGCCGCCGACCGAGATGACCTTGATCTTCGGTCGCTGAACGAAGTCGAAGACGATCCGCACGGAATTGGTGATGATGGTGAGGTTGATGTCCGGCAGGGACTGCGCCAGGTACCAGGCGCTCGAACTCTGATCCATCATCAGAACATCGCCGTCGCGGATCAGCTTGACCGCCGATTGGGCGATGACCTTCTTGGCGGCCAGATTCTCCTGCTTCCGCGACCCGAAAGCCAGCGCCTCGACCCCGGTCTCCAGCAGCGAGACGGCACCTCCGTGGGTGCGGCGCAGATAGCCGGACTCCTCCAGCGTCCGCAAATCGCGGCGGATGGTCTCCACCGACACGCCGAACTGCTCGGCGAGGTCGGTGACGATCACCGACCCCAGGTGGTCGACGCGGTTGACGATTTCCCTCAGACGGCCAAAGAGCACGGCGCAAACCCTTCAATCCGGCAAAACCAAACACAAACAGTCATATTCGGTCGTATCCTTTTAGGCCCAAAGTCGCAGATCCGCACTTCTTTTTTTCGCTCCACGATGAGACTTTCGTCGGGATCATAATGGCCAATTGTCAAGTCTATGGATAAATATATCATATAATCAATCTATTACGCTCTTGATTATACACTTTTCCGGATATATGCGCTTTCTGATCGGACAGTCTCTGGCGCGGCATGGGGCGGCCGGACTGACTATTGTGGACCGGAAGGCTGCGTGCTAAAGGGGCATAGACGGAAGTAAACGGGCATAAACGGGCATGGCGACCCATCCTGCCCCACCCGCGCCTCGATGACAGGCGAGCCGGCAGGCAACGAACCGGACTGGAGAAGACAAAAATGGATGCCAACGTCGCATTGCGAGAAAGCGTCATTCGGGCCTGTCAGGAGATGAACGCCAAAGGGCTCAATCAGGGCACCTCCGGCAACATCAGCGTGCGCTTCGGCGACGGCATGCTGATCACCCCATCGGGCATCGACTACGACCAGATGCAACCCGACGAACTGGTCTTCGTCGGCAAGGACGGCACGTATGACGACGACAAGGTCCCGTCGAGCGAGTGGCGCTTCCACCTCGCGTCCTACCGGGCGCGCCCGGACGCCAATGCCGTCGTCCACAATCACGCGCTCAACTCGGCCATCATCTCCATTCTCAACAAGCCGATTCCGGCCATCCACTACATGATCGCCACCGCCGGGGGCACCGACATCCCGGTCGTCGAATACGCGACCTACGGCACCCAGGAGCTTTCGGACTACGTCGAGGCAGGCCTCAGGACGCGCAAGGCGATCCTGTTGCGCCACCACGGCATGATCGCCACCGGCGCGAGCCTGGCCAAGGCCATGTGGCTGGCCGTCGAAGTCGAGACGCTGGCGAAGATGTACCTCGGCCTTCTCCAGGTGACGGACAATCCGCCCTGCCTCAGCGACGCGGAAATCCACAAGGTTCTCGAGAAGATCGAGAACTATGGCCTGCGGGAGAAATAGGCGGTCCGCACGCCCCGACCGCGCGGCAGCCAGGCCTGCGCCGTTCGCCCCGCCTGCGGACGCGACGGCACGGGGGTCTCTTCCCCGTGCCGTCCCCGCGAGGGCACGCCGACTCGGGCCTTGGACAACCGGATCCGGCCGGTGCCTGATGCGGTCGCCTCGCTCCGAGGCACTCCCCCTCCTTGCGCTTGCCGACGAGTTCCCGGCGCGCGTCGGCGGCCCGCTTTCCATGATGTTATGGCTCATTAAAGTTGTCGACGAGTGGAAGGCAGTGCCGCTCTGTTGGCTATAGGTGATCTGCTGTCTTCCTAGGCCCCTTGTTGAGTTGGCTTTCGGCCAATAGTGGTATTTTCAAAGATAGGCGGTTGGCTCGAGAGGCTTGCAATTTCGCAATGCCGAACGCTTGGATACCGTACTCTGCGACGAGACCGGTGGGGCGTCCCACTCGACCAGCGCCGTGTCTTTGGAACGGCATCTGCGCCAGCCTGCACCTTATGCGAGCGATACGAAAATAGATCATGCGGCCTGGTCGGCGAAGGAGGCGGCATCGACGATCGCTTGAAACTGCTCAAGGTATTCCGGTCGGTGCTGAAGAAGGTAGCGCACGACGCGGGGATTGCCGAGCAGCTTGCCGAGATAGCCCTTCACGACGGTCAGTTGGAGATGCTCCTTGCCATAGGTGTCCTGGATCTCGGCCATTGATTCCTGGAGCCGGGCAAGTTCCTTCTCCATCCGGGCCATCGCCTCCGGCGTGACTCCACGCACTTTCTTCGACTTCCTTTCGCCGGCAAGTTCGTTGGTTGGCGTGCCGGCGAGGAGTGCGGTGGCTTAGGCTGCCGTATAGTAGTTTGCGGCGATCATCAGTTCGGTCGCCTCGATCTGGCGCAGTGGCTTCGTCCGCTTGAGGATGTCGAAAACGGCCATCGGGCACATCGTGTCCTTCAGCATCGACACGACCTCATGGCAGACGCCGTCTAGCAGGGTCGCCTTCCGTCGCACGCTGTTGACGTGGAGGCTGAGCGCCCGGGCGATCGTCTCGTTGGAGAGGCGGGCGCGAAAGTCGCTGCTGCGTTGATGGCGCTGGAAGCCGCGAGGGCTGCCCGGTTGGGGACGGCGGTGCTGCTGACGCTCGATGACGACTGAATTCAGCGCGGACGAGGGTCAGGAACCGGGCGGAATGCGGAAACAGCCCTGTATTTTCTACGGATGGTTCAAGGATTATTACGAAATCCTCAGCTTCAGGACTTCGATCCGCCGCTCGGCTTGCATCCGGCGCAAGCCCAGGCTGTCGAGGCGGACGGGTTGGCCGGCTTGCCGTCGACATCGTTGCGATGCATGGCGGCTATGATCCGAGCAGGCAGGCATTCCTTGGAGGGGATATTGACAGCGCCATTCAATCGAAAGTACCGTTTGGCTAATGGATTTTGCGGATGGTTGGGGATAAACGCTGGTCGGAATCCAATACAGAATTTGATTGTCCCCAATCCCAGATTTTTAAGTAAGAGATTGTTCCATAAGGAATATAGTATGGAGTTGAACGTGCCGGCCATAATGGCGGCCGAATGCGGTATGACCGCCGTGGGAGTTGCATGAATCCACGTGTGTCATATAGGAGCAAAAATCTGGCAGATTAATTGCATCCCATCTGTCATGGCTCTTGATTGGACGTCCTGACGGGCAAGCTTGCGGTTCAAGTACCAAAGAAGACGAGTTTGAGCTTTAAAGGGGCTTTATGGAAAGTCTGTTGTCCCCCGAGGCCGCCGAGATGGCGGAGACCGCCCTCGACGGATCGCTGAGTGGCGAACGTCGGTCCGCCGCGATGACTCAGCCGCAGCGCGGGGGAGTTATGGTCGACAGCCTCGTGCGCCGCCAAGGCTTTCACGCCTTCTGTCCTTTCGGAAGAGTCGTCCGTCACCGTGCCCGCAAGACGATTGCGATGACGGCCCCTGTTTTCCGCGGTTATGTCTTCGTTCGCATGAATCCAGGGCGGGCGCGCTGGCGCTCGATCAATGGCGCGCTTGACGTGCGATCGCTAGTGATCAACGGCAATTCGCCCCTGTCGGGTCGTCCCAGTGTCATCGAAACTCTGGCGGCGTCGACCGATACCAACGGCATTCTTGCCTTCGCCGATCACTTGCAGCCGGGCATGGCGGTGCGCCTCAGGGCGGGGCCGCTGGCCGGGCAACTTGGCATGATTGAGCGGCTCAGTGGGAACAACAGGTTGATATTACTGATGAACTTGATGAAACGGGCTCGGATGATCGTCTGTCGGGACATGATCCGTAAGGTGATGTGATCATCGTGTGACTTGGACATGTGATGCGCCGATAGTCTTTGGTTGGGGCGTGAGAGAGCGGTAATGGGCTGTTCGGCCACGGCGGCGCGATTGCTCCGGGGCGAAGTTGCTTCAAGCGGAGTGCGGTAGCTTTTTATCCGGTGGCTGATTTTGTGCGCCGGGTATTCGTCGGCTCGGGACCTTTGGCGAACTGCGTTCGGGACGCGACGCTGCCAGGCGCCGGAAGCGGTTTGAAGTGCTTTGAAAGTCGTTTGAGTTTTTTGGAGTATCGATTTTGAAAATCGTGATGATCGGTTCTGGCTATGTTGGTCTTGTGTCGGGGACGTGCTTTGCCGATTTCGGCCATGACGTGGTCTGCATGGACAAGGCGGCGGAGAAGATCGAGGCGCTGGAGCGCGGCGAGATCCCGATCTACGAGCCCGGCCTCGACGCGCTGGTCGACAGCAACGTCAAGGCGGGCCGGCTGACCTTCACCACCGATCTCGCCGGCCCGGTGGCCGAGGCCGACGTGGTGTTCATCGCCGTCGGCACGCCGTCCAGGCGCGGCGACGGCCACGCCGATCTCTCCTACGTCTACGCCGCCGCCCGCGAGATCGCCGCCGCCGTCAAGGGCTTCACCGTCGTCGTCACCAAATCGACCGTGCCGGTGGGGACGGGCGACGAGGTCGAGCGCATCATCCGCGACACCAATCCCGAGGCCGACGTCGCCGTGGTCTCCAACCCGGAGTTCCTGCGCGAGGGCGCCGCCATCGACGACTTCAAGCGGCCCGACCGCATCGTCGTCGGCTACGAGGACGAACGGGCGCGGGCGGTGATGACCGAGGTCTACCGGCCGCTCTACCTCAACCAGGCGCCGCTGTTGTTCACCTC
>LUYO01000089.1:0-70473 GCA_001603295.1 Rhodobacterales bacterium Alpha_02 | reverse complement strand
TTATATGAGTATATTATAATATACGTCTTGATGGAGATGTCCCATGACCCTTGATCGTGTCGTTCTCGCCTTCGCCGGCAGCATGCTTCTCCTGTCGCTGCTGCTCACCTATTACGTGTCGCCCTATTTCGTATGGCTGACCGTGTTCGTCGGCCTTAACCTCCTGCAATCGGCCTTCACCGGCTTCTGTCCGGCGGCGATCGCCTTCCGCAAGTTGGGCGTTCGGCCCGGCGCCGCTTTCTGATCGGGGAATCGTCATGCGTCTCGTCCTCGCCGGCCTGTTGTCGCTCGGCCTCGTCACCGCCGCCACGGCCGGCACGCTGGTCGTGCAACCGGTGGCTGTTCCCGTATGGAAGGCGGTCTACGGCCGTGTCGAGGCGCGCGACGATCTCGCCGCCCGCGCTCGCATCGGCGGCACGCTGGTGTCGCTCGATGTGGCGGAGGGCGACACCGTCACGGCGGGTCAGCGCATCGCCACGGTGCGTGACGACAAGATCGCCTTCCAGGTGTCGGCGCTCGATGCCCAGCTCAAGGCGCTGGCCGCCCAGCTTCAGAACGCCGAATCGGAGCTGAAGCGCGGCCAGACGCTGGTCGACCGGGGCGTTGCCACCAGCCAGCGGCTTGACCAGCTCTCGACGCAGGTCGATGTCTTCCGCAACCAGATCGCCGCCACGGAAGCGCAGCGGCAGGTGGTGGTGCAGCAGGGCGCCGAGGGCGAGGTGCTGGCGCCGGCCGCCGGTCGCGTGCTGACGCTCGCCTCGAAGCGGGGATCGGTGGTGATGGCCGGCGAGACGGTGGCGACGCTGGGCGGCGGTGGCTTCTTTCTGCGCCTGTCTATTCCCGAGCGGCACGCCTCGCTGCTTGAGGAGGGAGCCTCGCTTGCCGTCGAGACGGCGGAGGGCAGCCTCGCCGGGCGGCTGGTCAAGGTCTATCCGCTGATCCAGGGCGGCCGCGTCACCGCCGACGTCGACGTGCCCGATCTGCCGACCGCCTTCGTCGACGCCCGCCTGCTGGTGCGGGTGCCGGTCGGCTCGCGGCCGGCGATGATGGTGCCGGCAAGCGCGGTGATGAGCCGCTCCGGCATCGACACTTTACGCGTCGCCACGGCCGGCGGCGAATTCGACCGCACGGTGGTGCTCGGCGAGCGGCACGGCGACGACGTGGAAGTCCTGTCCGGCCTTGCCGCCGGCGATGCGGTGGTGTTGCCATGAAGCTCGGTATTGCCGGCCATCTCACCCGTGCCTTCATCGGCTCGGCGCTGACGCCGCTGTTCCTGCTGGCCGCCTTCGCGGTCGGCCTCGTTGCCCTCGTCACGCTGCCGCGCGAGGAGGAGCCGCAGATCTCGGTACCGATGGTCGATATCCATGTCTCGGCGCCCGGCCTGAAGGCCGAGGATGCCGGCAAGCTGATCACCGAGCCGCTGGAGACCATCGTCAAGGCGATTCCCGGCGTCGAGCACGTCTACTCGCAGACGCGCGACGAGCAGGTGATGGTCACCGCCCGCTTTCTGGTCGGCACTTCGGCCGACGCGGCGGTGCTGCGCGTCCACGACCGGATCAGGGCCAATCTCGACCGCATGCCGGTCGGCATCGCCGAGCCGCGCATCGTCGGCCGTGGCATCGACGACGTCGCCATCGTCACGCTGACGCTGTCGCCGAAGCCGGGGGCGGCCGCCGAAGTCACCGCCGCCGATCTCACCCGCGTCGCCCGCGAGCTGCGCTCCGAGATCGCCAAGGTCGACGATGTCGGCCTCACCTATCTGGTGGGCGAGACCGGCGACGCCATCCGCGTCGCGCCCGACCCCGACCGGCTCGCGCTCTACGGCGTGACGCTGCAACAGCTGGCCGGCAAGGTCACTTCCGCCAACAGGTCGTTCCCGACCGGCACGGTGCGGCAGGGCGGCGAGGAAATCCAGGTGGTGGCCGGCGAGACGCTGCAATCGCCGGCCGAGATCGCCAACCTCCTCCTGACGACGCGTGACGGCCGGCCGGTCTACGTGCGCGACGTCGCCGACGTGTCCTTCGTCCAGGATACCGCCGACCTCTACGTTTCCACCGTCAGCAAGGATGCCGACGGCTCGATCGAGCGTCGGCCGGCGGTCACGCTGGCCGTCGCCAAGCGGGCTGGCGCCAATGCCGTCACCGTCGCCCACGCTATCCTCACTCGCGTCGAAAGCCTCGAAGGCGGCGTGATTCCCGACAGCGTCAGCGTCGAGGTGACGCGAGACTATGGCGAGACGGCCGACGAGAAGGCCAACGAACTGCTGTTCCACCTCGGCCTCGCCACGCTGTCGATCATTGCGCTGGTCTGGGTGGCGATCGGCTTCCGCGAGGCGGTGGTGGTGGCCGTGGTCATCCCGGTCACCATCCTCCTGACGCTGTTCGCCGCCAAGGTGATGGGCTACACGCTCAACCGCGTGTCGCTGTTCGCGCTGATCTTCTCGATTGGTATCCTGGTCGACGACGCCATCGTGGTCATCGAGAACATCGCCCGTCACTGGGCGCTGGGCGGCGGCAAGAGCCGGCGCGACGGGGCGATCGAAGCCGTCGCCGAGGTCGGCAATCCGACCATCGTCGCGACGCTGACCGTCGTCGCGGCGCTGCTGCCGATGCTGTTCGTCTCCGGCATGATGGGCCCCTACATGAGCCCCATCCCGGCCAACGCCTCGGCGGCGATGATCTTCTCCTTCTTTGTGGCGGTGATCGTCACACCTTGGCTGATGCTGAAGGTGGCCGGCCACGGACCGGTGCATCACGCACACGAGGGCGGCGGCGCCGGTGGCGTGCTGGGCCGGGGCTATGCCGCCGTGGCACGGCCGATCCTCGCCAGCAAGCGCCGGAGCCTCGTTTTCCTGCTGGCCGTCGGCGTGCTGACGCTCGGCTCGCTCTCCCTCTTCTACACCAAGCACGTCACCGTGAAGCTGCTGCCGTTCGACAACAAGGCGGAGCTGGCCGTCACCATCGACCTGCCCGAGGGGGCGTCGGTGGAGGCGACCGACGCCGTGGCGCAGGCGGTGGCCAAGGTGGCGCTCGATCTGCCTGAAGTGGTGTCCGTCCAGACGCACGCCGGCACGGCGGCGCCGTTCAACTTCAACGGCCTCGTCCGCCATTCCTACATCCGCGCCGAGCCGCAGCTTGGCGACGTGCAGGTCAACCTGACGCCGAAAGGCGAACGCCACAGGGCGTCGCACGACATCGCCCTCGATCTCCGCGACCGCGTGATGGCGCTGGCCGTGCCGGCCGGCACGTCGCTGAAGGTGGTCGAGCCGCCGCCCGGTCCGCCGGTGATGGCGACGCTGCTCGCCGAGATCTACGGGCCGGACGCCGACACTCGCCGCCGCACGGCCGAGAAGGTGGAAGCCGCCTTCCGCGAGGTGCCGTTCGTCGTCGACATCGACAACTCGTTCGGCGTGCCGGCCCGGCGTCTCCGGGCGACCATCTCCACCGACGACCTCGACTTCTTCCACGTGGAGGAGAGCGACGTGTTCGATACGCTGGCCATCCTGGGCGGCTCGTCGACGGTCGGCTATTCGCATCGCGGCGGCGGCCGGGCGGCCATCCCGATCGTCGTCGAGCGGCCGAAGGGCGACAAGGTGCTCGACGAGACGGCGCTGACCACGCCTATTCCTGCCAACGTGCTGCCCGGCGACCGCGGCGTCGTCGAACTGGGCGACGTGGTGCACGTGAGCGAGGAGAAGGCGTCCTATCCGGTGTTCCGCCACAACGGCCGCTTCGCCGAGATGGTGACGGCGGAACTGGCCGGAGCCTTCGAGGCGCCGCTCTACGGCATGCTGGCGGTGCAGGAGGCGCTCGACCGGCAGGACTGGACCGGCCTCGAGAAGCCGGTCATCGCCCTGCACGGCCAGCCCTCCGACGAGCATCGGTCGACGCTGCTCTGGGACGGCGAGTGGGAGGTGACCTGGGTGACCTTCCGCGACATGGGCGCCGCTTTCGCTATCGCCGTGCTCGGCATCTACATCCTCGTCGTGGCGCAGTTCGGCTCGTTCAAGCTGCCGCTGGTCATCCTGACGCCGATCCCGCTGACCTTCATCGGCATCCTCGGCGGCCACTGGCTGTTCCACGCGCCGTTCACGGCGACGTCGATGATCGGCTTCATCGCGCTGGCCGGCATCATCGTCCGCAACTCGATCCTGCTCGTCGACTTCATCCGCCACGCGTCGCGCGAGGTGACGGTGAACGACGAGGAGGGAGTGCCGCATGTGAGGCGGCGGCCGCTCTCCGATATCCTGATCGAGGCCGGTTCGATCCGCTTCAAGCCGATCCTGCTAACGGCGCTGGCGGCGATGATCGGCGCGGCGGTGATCCTGACCGATCCGATCTTCCAGGGGCTGGCTATCTCCCTGCTGTTCGGCCTGGCATCGTCAACGCTGCTCACCGTGCTGGTCATTCCGGCCATCTACAGGTTGCTCAGGAGCTGATCGACCGTTTGGGAATTCTTCTCCGGCGTTCGTCTGGCCCGACTTTCGGTGCTTCCGGCGCTCACGGACCTCAACGTCCGCTGCGCCCGGTTCCCGAAAGCCGGGCCAGCCGTCTGATGGGCGCGAATTTCGGAAGCGGTCTCTGACGGCCGTTGTTGCCGGCGGCGTTTTTCGCTATTGGCGGGCTAAACCCCGGAGTATCCGCCCGATGACCCAGCCCTTTTCCTTCCGCCTCCAGGCCACCGACGGCCGGGCGCGCCGTGGCGAGATCACCACGCCGCACGGCGTCGTCCGCACGCCGGCCTTCATGCCGGTCGGCACGCTCGGCACGGTGAAGGCGATGTTCATGGACGACGTCAAGGCGACCGGCGCCGACGTCATCCTCGGCAACACCTATCACCTGATGCTGAGGCCCGGCGCCGAACGGGTGGCGGCGCTCGGCGGCCTGCACAAGTTCTCCACCTGGGACAAGACCATCCTGACCGACTCGGGTGGCTTTCAGGTGATGTCGCTGGCCAAGCTCCGGCGCATGGACGAGCGCGGCGTCACCTTCCAGAGTCACATCGACGGCAGCCGGCACGAGCTGACGCCGGAACGGTCGATCGAAATCCAGGGCCTGCTCGGCTCCGACATCCAGATGCAGCTCGACGAATGCGTCCGCCTGCCGGCCGAGCCGAAGGAAGTGGAGCGCGGCATGCGCCTCTCCTTGCGCTGGGCCGAGCGGTCGCGCCGGCAGTTCGAGGCGATGGGCGGGCCGGAGAAAGGGCAGGGGCTCTACGGCATCGTGCAGGGCGGCGACGTGCCGGCCCTGCGTGAGGCCAGCGCCCGCGAACTGTCGGCCATGCCCTTCGAGGGCTATTCGGTCGGTGGCCTCGCGGTCGGCGAGCCGCAGGCGGTGATGCTGGAGATGCTCGACGTCGTCGATCCCATCCTGCCGCAGGACAAGCCGCGCTACCTGATGGGCGTCGGCACGCCTGACGACATCATCGAAAGCGTCGCCCGCGGCATCGACCAGTTCGACTGCGTCATGCCGACGCGGGCCGGCCGCCACGGCCTCGCCTACACTCGCTTCGGCAAGCTCAACTTCAAGAACGCCCGCCACATGGACGATCCCCGGCCGATCGACCCGACGTCGGACTGCCCGGCCGCCCGCGACTATTCGCGCGCCTACATCCATCATCTCGTCCGCACCGGCGAGACGCTCGGCGCCATGCTGCTGACCTGGGTCAACGTCGCCTATTACCAGAGCCTGATGGCCGGCATCCGCGACGCCATCGCGGCCGGCCGCTTCGCGGAGTTCAAGGCCGAGACCAAGGCCGCCTGGGCACGGGGAGAGACCGCATGAGCCTCTACGACCGTCTGGTGGAAGCGGCCGGCGACGACTGGCGCGCCTATGTGACGCATCCCTTCGTGGAGGCGATGGCGGCCGGCACGCTGCCGGAAGCCGCCTTCCGCCACTATCTGGTGCAGGACTACCTGTTCCTGATCCAGTTCGCCCGCGCCTATGCGCTCGCCGCCTACAAGGGCCGGACACTCGAAGAAATGCGCTACGGCCTCGACGGTCTCCGCGCCATCCTCGACGGCGAGATGGCGCTGCACGTCAAGTATTGCGCCGGCTGGGGACTCTCCGCCGCCGATCTCGAAGCGGCCGACGAGGACCTGCCGACCGTCGCCTACACCCGCTTCGTGCTCGACTGGGGGCTGCGCGGCGACCTCCTCGATCTGCATGTGGCGCTCGCCCCCTGCATGATCGGCTACGCGGAGATCGGCCGCCGGCTGGCCGCCATTCCCGGCGCGCTCGCCGCCAGCAATCCTTACGCGCCGTGGATCGCGGAGTACTCGGGCGAGGGCTATCAGCAGGTCGCCGCGTCCACCATCGCCCATCTCGACGCGCTGGCCGGCGACGGGGTGGGGGAAGCGCGCTTCCGCCAGCTCGCCGGCCTGTTCGCCCAGGCGAGCCGGCTGGAGACCGCCTTCTGGCAGATGGGACTCGACAGGGTTTGATGTTCGCTTTATGTTCCTAGCGTCAATGGTTGGGGGCGAGGATGGCGGACGACGGATTCAGGGAGTTCCTGCGCGAGCTGACGGAGCCGCTCGGCGGCGTCAGCTTCCGCAAGATGTTCGGCGGCCTGACCATCTACCAGGACGGCCTGGTGTTCGCCATCGAGGGCGACGGCAACCTCTATTTCAAGGTCGACGACGAGACGCGCGGCCGCTTCATCGAAGAAGGCTGTCCGCAGTTCGAGTACACCACCAAGGACGGCCGCACCGCCCAGATGCCCTATTGGCGGGCGCCGGAACGGCTCTACGACGAGCCGGACGAGTTCCTCGACTGGTGCCGGGCGGCCGTTCGTGTCGCCCGCCGCGCAGAGGCGGCCAAGGCGGAGGAAAAGGCCCGGAAGGCCAGCCGTCGCAAGAAGGTGGTCACCGATACCGACTGATACACTTTGGTGGACTCCTGAGAGGATCGTTGCCCGGCCAGGTGGTAGACCGGCAACGGTTCCGCCGCTCCTTCGGCGCGCGGCCTCCCGAGAGAGTTCCATGTCCGCCAAAGATATCCTGATGCGCTACGCCACGCCGCTCACCACGTGGCTGTTCCTGATCTCGCTGGTATCGGGCGTTGCGCTGTTCTTCCACGTCGGCAACGCCTATTTCCGGGCTATGCACGAGGTGCTGTCCATGGTGCTGATCGTGCCTTTCGGGCTGCACGTCTGGCGCAACTGGCGGACGCTTCTCGGCTATTTCCGCCGTTCGGCGATGTGGGTGTCGACGGTCGTCTGCCTCGCAGCGGCCGCCGCCTTGGCCTATGCCGGCGCCGGCGGAGGGGCCGGCAACCCGCGCATGGCGGTGCTCGAAATGCTCGACGGCGCCTCAGTGACGGCGCTGGCGGCGCTCGGCCATACCGACGCCGACACGGTGATCGCCCGGCTCGAGGCGCTCGGCGTTGAGGTGACATCGGCGGAGGACACGGTATCGGCGCTCGCCAAGGCGTCGGGGCGCGACGGCATCGAACTGATCGGCGCGGCGTTCGGCAAGGGCGCCGCCGCAACCCGTTCGGCGCCCTGACCGAAACGGAAGCGTCGGATGCCCGGACAAATCCGGGCCGCCGCTCCGACCTTTTGCGCACACATTGGGCTTTCCCGAAAAGTGAATCCGCTTTTCGGTCCGATGGCTCAGCCGGCAAACTCGACCAAAGGGGAGGTTCGTGACGAATCGTCCCCTTTTTGCTTTGTGCCTGCGGGGAAGTTTGCTATGGAGACCCCGCTTCGAGCATCGGAGGCGATGGTCGGCGCGGTTTCGATCGCGGGCGTGGTGGAATTGGTAGACACGCTGGATTTAGGTTCCAGTGGCGAAAGCCGTGGGGGTTCAAGTCCCTTCGCCCGCACCAGATCGGCCCGCCACGATCGAGGGTGATGCGGTCGGTGTGGGGCACGCCTTCGGCGTCCCGCCGGTGGTGAAGGTAGAATTGGACCGCTTCTTCGGACCGGGCCGGATGGGAAGACCGCCGGAGGGTCTCGTGAGGCGTTCTCGGGATCAGAGACGAAAGAAAACATCCATGCAGGTGACTGAAACCTCGACCGAAGGCCTGAAGCGCGAGCTTAAGATCGTCGTCACGGCCTCCGAACTCGCCGAAAAGCTCGACGCCTATCTCGAGGATCTGAAGGGCCGCGCCCAGATCCGCGGTTTCCGTCCGGGCAAGGTGCCGAAGGGCCATCTCAAGAAGCTCTACGGCAAGTCGGCCATGGCCGAGATCGTCAACACGGTGATTGGCGAGACGTCGAATAAGGCTCTTGAGGAGCGCTCCGAGAAGGCGGCCATGCAGCCGCAGATCAAGCTCTCCGACGAGGACGCCGAGAAGATCCTCTCGGGTGACCTCGACCTCGCCTACGACCTCTCCTACGAGATCGTGCCGGAATTCGAACTGGCGCCGGTCGACGACATCGCCATCGAGCGGCCGGTGGTCGAGGTGAGCGATTCGGAAGTCGACGAGCGCCTGACCCAGATCGCCGAGGGCGCCCGCAGCTACGTCGCCCGCGAGGAAGGCGCCGCCGCCGAGACCGGCGACCGGCTGACCATCTCCTACCTCGGCAAGATCGACGGCGAGCCCTTCGAGGGTGGCGCCGACGACCGCGCCGCCATCTTCCTCGGCCAGGGCCGCTTCATCCCCGGCTTCGAGGAGCAGCTGATCGGCCTCAAGGTCGGCGACAAGAAGGTCATCGAGGTGACCTTCCCCGAGGACTACCAGGCCAAGCATCTGGCCGGTAAGCCGGCCACTTTCGACATCGAGGTGTTCGAGGTTGCCGCCCCGGCCGAGCTGAAGCTCGATGACGACTGGGCCAAGACGCTCGGCATGGACAGCCTCGACGCGCTGAAGGGCATCGTCCGCCAGCAGATCGAGTCCCAGAACGGCGGCCAGACCCGCCAGAAGGTGAAGCGCCAGCTGCTCGACGCGCTCGACGCGCAGTATTCCTTCGAGCTGCCGGCGACGCTGGTGGATCAGGAATTCAACGCCATCTGGGGTCAGGTCGAAGCCGAGATGAAGTCGGCCGGCAAGACCTTCGAGGACGAGGACACCACCGAGGAGAAGGCCCGCGCCGACTATCGCAAGATCGCCGAGCGTCGCGTCCGTCTCGGTCTCGTGCTGTCGAAGTTCGGCGAGCGCGAGAAGGTGCAGGTCAACGAGCAGGAGCTGCAGCGCGCCCTGATCGAGCGGGCTCGCCAGTTCCCCGGTCAGGAGAAGGCGGTGTTCGACTTCTACCGCCGCGATGCCAACGCGCTCGCCTCGCTGCAGGCGCCGGTGTTCGAGGAGAAGGTGGTCGACGTCCTCCTGGGCCTGATCAAGGTCACCGACAAGACGGTCACCAAGGAAGAGCTGTTCAAGGACGACGAGGAGCCGGCCGTCTGATCGGCCTTTCCTCCCAATCCGCGACGAATTCAGCGGCCGGGGCGGCGACGCCCTGGCCGGTTGTCGTTTTGCGGGGGGCAGGTTTGCGTGTCGTTCCAGACGACTTGCGAAGTCGGCTGGCGATACATAAGTGGCCTCTGAAGGGACTTTCCCCGCTGTTCAAAGGGCATGGCAGGCCGTACACCATGCACCGAAAATTCAGAGGCTTTGGTGTAGCCAAGCGTCAGCTTGGGATGTAACGATCACGGCAAGAGTGATTTGCAAGCGACGCCACCGCCGTCCGCTGGCGCCCCGAAGGGGGAGCGGAAAGGGCGGTTCGTCCGTCGAACGCCGAGGAAACGCATGAAGGATCCGGTCGATTTCACCATGAGCACGCTGGTCCCGATGGTCGTCGAGCAGACGAACCGCGGCGAGCGCGCCTATGACATTTTCTCGCGCCTCCTCAAGGAGCGGATCATCTTCATCACCGGCGGCATCGACGACGGCGTCGCCACGCTGGTCTGCGCGCAGCTGTTGTTCCTGGAGTCGGAGAATCCCAACAAGGAGATCTCCCTCTACATCAATTCGCCCGGCGGTTATGTGACGGCCGGCCTTGCCATCTACGACACCATGCAGTTCATCCGCCCGAAGGTTTCGACGCTCTGCATCGGCCAGGCGGCGTCGATGGGCTCGCTGCTGCTGGCGGCCGGCGATCCGGGCATGCGCTTCTCGCTGCCCAACGCGCGCATCATGGTACACCAGCCGTCGGGCGGCTTCCGCGGCCAGGCGGCGGACATCATGCTGCACGCCCAGGAGATCCTGAAGCTGAAGCGCCGCCTCAACGAGATCTACGTCAAGCACACCGGTCGCGACCTCGCGGCCGTTGAAGAAGCGCTGGAGCGCGACAACTTCATGGACGCCGACGCGGCCAAGGCCTTCGGCCTCGTCGACGATGTCATCGCCAGCCGGGCGGTTCCCGAGCAGCCCTGAGCAAGAGGTTTGCCGGCGTCTGGCGGCGGCGCGTGAGATCGGTACGTTAAAGCTATCTTGAGTCCTTGTTGCGCAATATGCGCCGGTGGCGGTTCCAGCGGGTCCGGTCACCGGAAAGGGATCGAGAGGGACGGTCGGTCCGGCCTTTTCCGCGCGAGCGGGGAGACGGGGCGCCCGGCAACCGAGCGGGAATGATTGGATGACCAAGGTTAGCGGCGAGTCGAAGAACACTCTCTACTGTTCGTTCTGCGGCAAGAGCCAGCACGAAGTCCGCAAGCTCATCGCGGGCCCGACGGTGTTCATCTGCGATGAATGCGTCGAACTCTGCATGGACATCATCCGTGAGGAGTCGAAGTCCAACCTCGTCAAGTCGCGCGACGGCGTGCCGACGCCTTCGGAAATCCGCAAGGTGCTCGACGACTACGTCATCGGCCAGGACAAGGCCAAGAAGGTGCTGGCGGTGGCCGTCCACAACCACTACAAGCGCCTCAACCACGCCTCGAAGAACAACGACGTCGAGCTGGCCAAGTCGAACATCATGCTGATCGGCCCGACTGGTTCGGGCAAGACGCTGCTCGCCCAGACGCTCGCCCGCATCATCGACGTGCCGTTCACCATGTCCGACGCCACGACGCTGACCGAGGCCGGCTACGTCGGCGAGGACGTCGAGAACATTATCCTGAAGCTGTTGCAGGCCGCCGACTACAACGTCGAGCGGGCGCAGCGCGGCATCGTCTACATCGACGAGGTCGACAAGATCAGCCGCAAGTCCGACAACCCGTCGATCACCCGCGACGTGTCGGGCGAGGGCGTGCAGCAGGCGCTCCTGAAGATCATGGAGGGCACGGTGGCCTCGGTGCCGCCGCAGGGCGGCCGCAAGCATCCGCAGCAGGAATTCCTGCAGGTCGACACCACCAATATTCTGTTCATCTGCGGCGGCGCCTTCGCCGGCCTTGAGAAGATCATTTCGGCGCGCGGCAAGTCGACGTCGATCGGCTTCCAGGCGCAGGTGGCGGCCCCCGAGGACCGGCGCACCGGCGAGCTGTTCGCCCAGGTCGAGCCGGAAGACCTCTTGAAGTTCGGCCTGATCCCCGAGTTCGTCGGCCGTCTGCCGGTGCTCGCCACGCTGGAAGACCTCGACGAGGGCGCGCTGGTGATCATCCTGACCGAGCCGAAGAACGCCTTGGTCAAGCAGTACCAGCGGCTGTTCGAGATGGAGAACGTCAAGCTGTCGTTCCAGGACGATGCGCTCAGCGCCATCGCCCGCAAGGCGATCGACCGCAAGACGGGCGCCCGCGGCCTGCGCTCGATCATGGAGGGCATCCTGCTCGAGACCATGTACGAGCTGCCGAACCTCGAGGATGTGTCGGAAGTGGTGATTTCCGCCGACGTTGTCGTCGGCAAGGCCAAGCCGATCTACGTCTACGGCGAGCGTCTGGACGACACCGGCACCGGTGCCTGACGACCGCTCCGGGCGGCGACGCGTCGTTCGCCGCCTCACGCCCGGCCCGCTTCAGGGCCGGGGACGCTGATGCTCGGGGCTCGAGACACGTTCGTGTCAAGACCTTGAAAGCACAGTCGCCGCGATCCATGTATCCGCTTACGCGGCGGCGACGGTAACGGGAAGGCGTCCGGCCTTGCGCCCATGATGGGGCGGACCGGACGGCCAGCAAGCGGATCATCTCTTCCGATCCTCTGACCCGTTGCCGAACCGGGACCTTCCGATCCATGCGATCGGCGGCCCCTGCCGNNGCTTCCACCCCAACGACTGGCGCCGAACGGGACGTCCTCCCCGTCCTGCCGCTTCGCGACATCGTCGTTTTCCCGCACATGATCGTGCCGCTGTTCGTCGGCCGCGAGAAGTCTATCCGCGCCCTCGAAGAGGTGATGACGGCCGACAAGCAGATCCTGCTGGCGACGCAGCGCAACGCCTCCGACGACGATCCCGCCGCCGCCGACATCTACACCGTCGGCACGCTGGCCACGGTTCTCCAGCTCCTGAAGCTGCCCGACGGCACCGTCAAAGTGCTGGTCGAGGGCGCGCGACGCGCCGAGGTGGTCAACTTCATCGATCGTACCGACTACTTCGAGGCCGAGGTGCGGCCGCTCGAAGAGGTGGAGAGCGACCGCGTCGAGGTGGAGGCGCTGGCCCGCTCGGTGCTGGTCGAGTTCGACAACTACGTCAAGCTGAACAAGAAGGTCTCCCCCGAGGTGCTCGGCACCATCAAGGAGATCGACGATTACTCCAAGCTCGCCGACACCATCGCCAGCCACCTGGCCGTCAAGATCTCCGAGAAGCAGGACGTGCTGTCCCTCAAGTCGGTGGTCGAGCGGCTGGAGCGCGTGCTCGGCCTGATGGAGAGCGAGATTTCCGTGCTCCAGGTGGAGAAGCGCATCCGCAGCCGCGTCAAGCGGCAGATGGAGAAGACGCAGCGCGAGTACTACCTCAACGAACAGATGAAGGCGATCCAGAAGGAACTCGGCGACGGCGAGGAAGGCAAGGACGAGCTGGCCGAGCTGGAGGAGCGCATCAAGAAGACCAAGCTCTCCAAGGAGGCGCGCGAGAAGGCGACGGCCGAGCTGAAGAAGCTGCGGCAGATGTCGCCGATGTCGGCCGAGGCCACCGTGGTGCGCAACTATCTCGACTGGATCCTCGGCATCCCCTGGAAGCTGCGCTCCAAGACGCGCGACGACCTCGCCTATGCCGAGGCGGTGCTCAACGAGGATCACTTCGGCCTCGACAAGGTCAAGGAGCGCATCGTCGAGTATCTGGCCGTGCAGAGCCGGGCCAACAAGCTGAAGGGGCCGATCATCTGCCTCGTCGGCCCGCCGGGCGTCGGCAAGACCTCGCTCGCCAAGTCGATCGCCAAGGCGACCGGCCGTGAGTACGTGCGCATGTCGCTCGGCGGCGTGCGCGACGAGGCCGAGATCCGCGGCCACCGCCGCACCTATATCGGCTCGATGCCCGGCAAGGTCATCCAGTCGATGAAGAAGGCCAAGAAGTCCAATCCGCTGTTCCTGCTCGACGAGATCGACAAGATGGGCATGGACTTCCGCGGCGACCCGTCGTCGGCGCTCCTGGAGGTGCTCGACCCCGAGCAGAACCACACCTTCATGGATCATTACCTTGAGGTGGAATACGACCTCTCGGACGTGATGTTCGTCACCACGGCCAACACGCTGAACATCCCCGGCCCGCTGATGGACCGCATGGAGATCATCCGCATCGCCGGCTACACCGAGGACGAGAAGGTCGAGATCGCCAAGCGGCACCTGTTGTCGAAGTCGATCGCCGACCACGGCCTCCGGGCGGGCGAGTACGAGATCACCGACGAGGCCATCCGCACGGTGATCCGGCAGTACACCCGCGAGGCGGGCGTCCGCAACCTCGATCGAGAGATGATGTCGCTCGCCCGCAAGGCGGTGACGGAACTCCAGAAGTCGAAGGGCGCCCTGAAGTCGATCACCGTGACGCCGGACAAGGTCGAGCAGTATCTCGGCGTGCCGCGCTTCCGCCACGGCGAGGCCGATGGCACCGACCAGGTCGGCGTCGTCACCGGTCTGGCCTGGACCGAGGTTGGCGGCGAGCTGCTGACCATCGAAAGCGTGCGTCTGCCCGGCAAGGGCCGCATGACGGTGACAGGCAACCTCAAGGACGTGATGAAGGAGTCGATCTCGGCGGCGGCGTCCTACGTCCGCTCGCGGGCGGTGGACTTCGGCATCGAGCCGCCGATGTTCGACAAGCGCGACATCCATGTGCACGTGCCGGAAGGCGCGACGCCCAAGGACGGTCCGTCGGCCGGCATCGCCATGGTCACCTCGATCGTCTCGGTGATGACCGGCGTGCCGGTGCGCCACGACGTCGCCATGACCGGCGAGATCACGTTGCGCGGCCGCGTGCTGCCGATCGGCGGTCTCAAGGAGAAACTGCTGGCGGCCCATCGAGGCGGCATCAAGACGGTGATGATCCCCGACGAGAACGCCAAGGACCTCGCCGACATCCCGGAGAACGTCAAGAGCGTCATGGAGATCATTCCGGTGGCGCACATGGACGACGTCTTGAAGGTGGCGCTGGTGCGTCCGCTGGAGCCGATCGCCTGGGACGAATCGAAGGAAGTCGCTTCGGCGCCGGTCGCCGACGGTGACTCGGCCGATTTGTCGGCGGTGACCGCGCACTGAACCGACGGCATCCGCTTGTCACGCAAATTCCCGGCCCGGGCCTCCAAAGCCCGGGTCTTTTTCGTCTCCGGTCAAAAAATCGCGCATAAGCGGTCTTTCCGCACTTGATTTTCCCCGGAAATCCGGGAAACGTGCCGCCGGGGCGACGGACAAGTCCGCTGCCGAAAGAGTCAGACAAAGGGACACGACATGAACAAGAACGATCTGGTCACGCAGGTCGCCGAGAAGGCGTCGCTCAACAAGGCGCAGGCCGGTGCCGCCGTCGACGCGGTCTTCGCGACGATCACCGAAGCGCTGAAGGCGGGCGACGAAGTCCGCATCGTCGGCTTCGGCAACTTCGTTGTGACCGAGCGCGCCGCCTCCGAGGGCCGTAATCCGCAGACGGGCGAGCCGCTGAAGATCGCCGCCTCCAAGCAGCCGAAGTTCCGCGTCGGCAAGGGCCTCAAGGACGCGGTCAACGGTTGATCTGCCGCTTCGCATCGGTCCTTTCCCGGATCGGAGCCCGGTCGGAATTTGAATGGCGCGGCCGGCAACGGTCGCGCCCTTTTTGCTCCGCGCCGTCCTTGCCGACGGGCGGCCGATGATCTTGCATTCGGATGGCCGAGTGTTTAGAGCAGGGGGCCGATCGGCCCTGTCGGGCGATCGCGGCGGGCGGTTAGCTCAGTTGGTAGAGCGCCAGTTTTACACACTGGATGTCGGCGGTTCGAGACCGTCACCGCCCACCATCACTTCCCGGACAATCGAGACGACGACACCTGTTCGCACATTGCATGTTGCGACGACGGACGGCTCTGCGGCTCGTTTCGGCGCCTGAAACCCGGCCGGTATTGCTCGGCTGACTTTCTCACGGGATGTTATCCGACCAACACGGCGCCCTCGCAGCGCGTGCCGTGCACCCAGACGTCGGCGTTGCCGAGACCAATGCCAAGCAGGCTGAGTGTTCGATAGAGCAGCGTATCGATCGGCGCCGTCGCCTTGACGAGGATGTTGGTCAGAAGCGTGTTCAGCAGCGCGGTGGGCAGCAGGCTGAGATTGTTGATATAGAGCTTCAGGTCGCCAAGCAGCGACGCGGTCAGGCTGGTCAGGAAGTCCCTGGTGCTGGCTGTCTTCGGCTTGCCGCCGGCGATGTCGGCAGCGCTGAAGGCAAGCATGACGTCGTCCATGTTGGAAATGGTGACATGGGCCAGTCCGCTGATCTGGGCGAGCAGCAGAACGTTGACCAGGGTCGCCGGCTTGGGCGTGGGGCGGACCTTCATGTTGGTCATCTCGGCGTCGCTGACGCTGCCGATCCACAGGTCGATGACCGACGGCCTGACGGCAACCTGTACCGAACCGTCCGAGCAGCTTATCCGCTGAATGGCGGCCGTGGCCGCCGCCGCTTCGACGTAGAGAGAAAGGCTGACCAGGGAGAAGGTGGAGTCGCCGACCAGCGCCAGATCCAGCAACACGCGCGTTTGCGCCGTGTGCACCGACACCGCCTCGGTTCCGACGGCGAACCATGGGCTGCCGACCGGCTGCTCGCCGACGGCGATGCTCAACGAGGCGGATGCTATCCCCGGCAGGCCGAGGGAGATGGAGGTCTTGACCAGCCGGCCACTCCCTACCAGTTCGGCGACGGCTCTCACGATATCCAGCGCGTTGACGCGCGCGCCGATGAGGGGCCGGTCGTCGACCGGCATCTTGGCGAAGGGCCCGAGATCGATCAGTCTGGACAGGTTGATCGTGCCCGAGGCGGTAGCCGTGGCATTGGCCAGCATCACCAGAGCGGCGGTCGCCGCCGCATTGCCACCGGATGCCCGCGCTGCCGAGACCGCGGCGTTGAGCAATCGTCCGGTCGTGACGTTGGCGGCGAGGATTTCCTTATAGGAAACGGCGGTCAGCCCGAGCTGACTGCCGAGGGCTTGGCTGAAGGTGAACAGGTCGATGTCGGTCGAAGCGAGCGCGTCGTAATCCATGACCGACAGCGACAGCTTCGTGCCGAGCAGCGCCCCCAGGAAGGCGTTCAGCATGCCGCCGTCGAGGCTGGCAAGCCGTGACCCCACCGACAGGCTGGCGAAGCGGCTGGTGGTGGCGGTGGCCCGAACGCCGATCTCGACGCCGTTCCGGGCGCCGGTGTCCGACAAGCGGCCGGTCAGGAACAGCAGGGCGCGGCCGAAAAACATCGGCGTTTGGCTGTTGAGAGCGAGACGCACGGCGTTGACGGGCGAACTGCCGGACTTCTTGAACCGCTCATCAACCGCCAAAGCCTTGTCGGCGGAATAGGTGCCTGTCTCGATGCTGGTCAGGGTGTCGGCCGGATAGCCGGCTGCCGTTATGGTGGCGAGAGCGGCCTTGCGAGCGTTGCCGATATCGTTGGCTGCGGCGATGGCCGCGAGATCGGCGGTGGTTTGCAGGGTGCGCCGCGCCAGATAGAAGCTGCCGACATCCAGGCCGATCGCTGCGAAGCCGATGATCACCGTCATGACGATAGCCGTCAACGGAGCGATGGCGCCCCGACATTGGCGCAGGAAAGTCAGCGCGGCACGACGCACCACGATCTCCTTCATCAATAGCCGCCCTGACGGATGACCGCACTGCGGCGGACGACGGGATCCGGAAGGGGGATGAGGCCGGAAAACGAATAGACGTAGGATGTGGAGGCGTCGTAGGTCACGGTGACGGTGTAGGACCGCGTCGCGTTGTCGGTGGTCCGGCTTTCGACGGTAACCCGCGTGGGATCAAGGAGCGGATAGCTTCCGACGTTGCCGGCGACGAAGGACTGGACGATCGATTGGCGTTCGCCATCGGTCAGGCCGGATACGGCCGCCCGAGCCGCCTCCGACGTCAGTTCCTGCACGCTGAAATTGATGCCGAACAAGCTGCCGAAGCAGACGACTCCCGTCATCAGCATGACGAAAAGGGGACCGACAAAAGCGAACTCGACAGCTGCGGTTCCCCTTCGATCAATCCAGAAGCGACGCACGGCGGATACCTGCATTGCCTGGTAGTCCTGCTGAGTCTATTTCACCCTGTATTAGATATGGTGCCAATGAGAATGTCGCTATTATAAAGACATGAATTCAGTAACTTCTAGTTAAAAGTGTATGAGACTCCTCGGGAGATTTGCATCCCCTTATTGGCAAAAGCGGAAAAGCCGGATGCTCCGCTCCGTCGCCGGAGGAAAGGGAAGGGTGGACGGGATGCGATTGTCGCGATGGCGACGGCACCCCTTGTAACCTCTGGCGGGATGGCGACCGGCCGTCTGCCGAGGCCGATCGGCGGGTACAATTCGGGGAGGCGTCGGAACGCGTGTCGGTCCAGAACTGTGTGGAAACAACGAGATAGGGTGTTCCGGAGAATCGGCTGCCGCCGGAAGCGCCATGGACGGAAATGTGCAGTCACAGCTCCGACTATGTGACGGCGCGGAGCGGCTGGGATCTGCTTTCCGGCGACTCGTGAGACGCGGCTATGCCGCCGAGATGGCGTTGTCGCTGTCGGCGAACATCCGGACGACGTCATCGATCGGCATGGGCCTGCCGAGCAGGAAGCCCTGAACCGTGTCGCAGCCCTCCTGCCGCAGGCGCAGGAACTGCTGCTCGGTCTCGACCCCCTCGGCGGTGGTGGCGATGTTGAGATTGGACGACAGGCTGGCGACGGCGCGGACGATGGCCAGCGATTCCTGGTCGCCCTCGCCGAGGTCGGCGACGAACGAGCGGTCGATCTTGATGCGGTCGAAATGGAACTTGCGCAGGTAGCCGAGGCTGGAATAGCCGGTGCCGAAATCGTCCATGGCGATGCGCACGCCGATCTCGTGCAGGCGCTGGAGCAGGGCGAGCGTCATCGAGGTGTCGGCTATCAGCACGCGCTCGGTGATCTCGATCTCCAGCCGGCGCGCCTCCAGCCCGGAGGCGGCGAGCGCCCCGATCACCTGATCGGCAAAGCCCTTGTCGCGGAACTGCACCGGCGACACGTTGACGGCGACGGCGATGTGTTTCGGCCAGGCGGCCGCATCGCGACAGGCCTGCTCGATCACCCACTGGCCGATCGGCAGGATCAGCCCGACCTCCTCGGCCAGCCAGATGAACTCGTTGGGCGGCACGATGCCACGGATCGGGTGGTTCCAGCGCAACAGCGCCTCGAAGCCGATGATTTCGCGGTTCTCCATGTTGAACATCGGCTGGTAGTGGAGGCACATCTCCTCGGACATCAGCGCCCGGCGCAGCTCCAGCTCCAGGAGGCGCCGCGTCTGCGAGCGCAGGCCCATCTCGTCGTGGAAGAAGCGGTAGACGCCGCGGCCGTCGGCCTTGGCCGTGTAGAGCGCCATGTCGGCATTCTTCAGCAGCGTGTCAGGATCGGTGCCGTCGTGCGGCGCGATGGCGATGCCGACGCTGGCGCCGATGATGATCTGTTGGCCGTCGATCTCGTAGGGCTCGCCGATGATGCGGACGATGCGGCCGGCGAGGTCGCTGGCGGTATCCGGCTGCGGCATGGGAGCGAGCTGGATGATGGCGAACTCATCGCCGCCGAAGCGGGCGGCGATGTCGGTCTGACTGATGCAGGCCCTGAGGCGGTCGGCAACTGCTTGCAACAGCGCGTCGCCCACCGGATGGCCGAGCGTGTCGTTGACGTTCTTGAAGCGGTCGAGGTCGATGCACAGGACGGCGACGCCCCGGCGGTCGTCGAGCCCGGAGAGCGCCTCTTCCAGACTGTCGCGGAACAGCAGACGGTTGCCGAGGTCGGTCAGCGCGTCGTGGCGGGCCATGTGGCGGATCCGCTCCTCGACGCGGCGGCGGGCGGTGACGTCCTCGTGGATGGCCACCCAGCCGCCGCCGGCGATGTTCTGGATGCCGAGGGCGAGGATGCGGTCGTCGTCGGTCTCGAACACGGCATGCACGGTGGTATCGCTGCCGGTGCGGGCTTCGTAGATGGTGTCCTTGACGGCGTCGTAGATGCCGCCGTGGCGCGTGGCGTTGGCGAAGATCTCGTCGCAATGGCGGCCGCGCAGCGTTTCCTCGGGCGCCAGACCGTACATCTCGCAATAGATGCGGTTGCAGATGATCAGCCGGTCGTCGGCATCGAACATGGAGAGGCCGACCGGCATGTTGGCGACGGCGGCGCGCAGGCGCTCCCATTCCCGCTCGGCGTTGCGGGCGAAGTCCCGGCTGTGGATCAGGGCGTCGCGATAGCCGGAGAGGGCGAGCAGCAGCACGCCGATCTCGTCGCGGCGTGGCGTCGGCTCGGGGATGGGCGTGGTGTGGTCGCCGATGGTCAGGCGCCGCATGGCGAGGGTGATGGAACGCAGCGGGCCGGAGATGTTGCGCCGGACCCAGGAGATGGCGGCCAGCGCCGCCAGGCTGGCGATGGCGAACAGGGCGAGCGACTGGCTGATCGCTCGCGACACGGCCGTCGAGGCTCGTTCGGCGGCGTCCTCCGACTTGGCCTTGGCATAGGCGATCAGGCTTTCGAGTTCGCGCGCCGCTGTCTGATACTCGACGCGCGTCGTGCCGTTGGCAAGCGCGGTGGCCTCTTCCTGCTCGCCGCTTTCGAGCGCGTCGTTCACTCGGTCGAGCGAGGCGAGATAGGTCGCCCATGCCTGGGAGAACACGGCGAACAGCCGTTCCTCCTCGCCCGAGCGGATGGTCGCCTTGAAGCTGCCGGACGCCGTCTCCAGCTCGAGACGCGTCTCGTCGAGGCTGGCGTCGATCTCGGCGAGATTGCGGTAGTCGATCACCTGCAGGCGACGCATGACGACGAGATGGTGCTGGAGGGCGAGGCGGCGCAGCTTCTCCAGAATTTCTACCTGCGGCAGCCGCACCTCGCGGATCTCGGTGGTGACCCGGTTGACCGAGACGACCTGCGCCACGCCGAGCGCGCTGACGGCGGCGATCAGCAGCAGCACGAAGATCAGCGCGCCGGACATCTTGGTCCGGATGCTCGCGTCCCTCACGCCGCTCGTCAGCCCCTGCCAGCTCATCGGTCCCGACTGCTCCCCTCGACTGCTTCGATGACCTCAACGAAGATAACTGAAACGCTTCCAGAACTCATAGTTCTTGTGAAACCGGTCGTAGGATTCGTAGACTTCCCTGAATTTCGGGCTCGTCGCCATCTGCTCGTCGGCCACCGCCGCCCAGGCGGCCTCGAAGGTCATGAGTAGGTCGGGCGACCACCGTCTCAGCTTGATGCCGCGTGCCTTGATCTCCTGAAGCGCCTCCGTCTGCATGGTCTGCGCCCGGCCGATGCCGTCGCGCATCACCACCGCGCAGGCGGCCTCGATGGTCTCCTGCTGCTTTGGCGTCATTTTGCCCCAGACGGCCTGATTCACATAGAGTTCATAGAGCGTCGACTGCTGATGCCAACCGGGAAAATAATAGTATTTGGCGACGTCCTGCAGGCCGAGCACCAGATCCATCGACGGCAGCGAATATTCGGCGGCCTCGATCTCGCCGCGCCGTATGGCGCCGACGATGTCGCCGGCCGGCATTTGCACCACGTCGGCGCCGAGCTTGGCCAGCACGCGGCCGCCAAGGCCGAAGTAGCGGATGCGCAGGCCGCGGAGATCGTCGACGCTGCGGATCTCGTTCGAGAACCAGCCGGCGCCCTCGGGCGGGAAAACCATGCAGGGAATGTTATGGATGCCGTAGGCGCTGAACATATCGCGCGATAGGGCGAGCCCGCCGCCATCGAACAGCCAGGCCATGTATTCGACGGTGTCGGGTCCGAAGGGGATGGAACTCAGTAGCTCGAAGGCGCTGTCGTGCCGTGCGAATTGGCCGGCGGTGGCCCAGGCGGCGGCCAGCTTGCCGGAGCTGACGAGATCCAGCGTCTCGGCGGCCGGAGCGAGACCGCCCGGCTCGTGGAAGGCGAGCCGCACCTCGCCGTCGGTCAGGCTCTCCACCTGCCGGGTCAGGCTCGCCGCCGCCTGCGAGAACAGCGGCAGCGACAGCGGAAAGGTGCTGGCAACGTCAATGGCCGTCGTGCCGCCTGCCCAAGCAGGCGCCGCGAGACCGGCAGTCAACGCCAGTCCAACGATTGCCGACAGCCTGATCATCCGGTCCCCCGATGCGCGCAACCGTATGCAAACCCAGATAACCAATATATGCAGCTGTTACTAGATAATAGTTAACTAGCAAATCTCCAGCATCGCGCTGGTTCACCGGCTTATGCCCCCGGTCTCGCTCCAGCGTAGCATGGGTGAGAGGCGGATCAACCCACAGGGGGTATGAGAAGCATATGCCGATCGATCGGAGTTTCTTTTTTCGTGCCGTGCGAAGCAGCCTGTTCGGCGGCCGGCTGACGCAGTCGCAGGTCGACGGGCTCACCGCGCTGCTCGACGGCTGGGAGGCGCGGCGGCCGGGTGGCGATCGTCGCTGGCTCGCCTACGCGCTGGCCACCGCCTATCACGAGACGGCCCGCACCATGCAGCCGATCGACGAGCGCGGCGGCACCGCCTATTTCGAGCGGCTCTACGGTCCGGCCGGGCAGCGGCCGCAGCGGGCCGCCCGGTTCGGCAACACGGCGCCCGGCGACGGCGCCCGCTACCACGGCCGCGGCTTCGTGCAACTCACCTGGAAGGTCAACTACGCGGCGATGTCGGCGCATCTTTCCAGGGTCACCGGCGCCGCCGTCGACCTCGTCGCCACGCCGGAGCTGGCCAAAAGGCTCGACTATGCCGTCGAGATCCTGTTCCACGGCATGGAGGCCGGCAGCTTCACCGGCGCCAGGCTTGCCGACTTCTTCACCAGTACGCCGTCGGGTGTCCGACTGCGCGACGACTGGATCGGCGCCCGGCGCATCATCAACGGCTCCGACCGGGCGCGAACCGTCGCCCAGCACGGCCGCCGCTTCCTGGCGGCGATTCGACCGGCCGCCTGAGCGGGGAGGGTGGCCGGTTGGGACTTCGCGGCGATTTGACCGGCCGATGGAAAACCCACCTCGCACGCCGTGGAGAAATCGGCTATCAGTCGGTGCCCCGCGGCACAGAGGTCCCATGGACGCGAACGTCACCCTGATCGCAGCATTCGGCGCCGGTCTGCTCTCCTTCGTGAGCCCCTGCGTGCTGCCGCTCGTTCCGCCCTATCTCGGCTTCCTGACCGGCGCCTCGATCGAGGAGCTGACCGGCGAGGAGATGAGTCGCCTTGCCGCCAAGCGCCGCGCCGCCAAAGTGGCGCTGGCCTTCGTGCTTGGCTTCACCTGCGTGTTCGTGGCGCTCGGCGCCACGGCATCGGTGTTCGGCCAGCTCGTCCGGGAGTGGTCCGGGGTGCTCGGCATGGTGGCCGGCGTGTTCATCATCCTGATGGGCCTGCATTTCCTCGGCGTGTTCCGCGTGGCGCTGTTCTATCGCGAGGCGCGCTTCCACGATTTCCGCGTCAAGGCCGGCCTCGGCGGCGCCTTCCTGCTCGGCCTCGCCTTCGCCTTCGGCTGGACGCCCTGCATCGGCCCGGTGCTGGCCGCCATCCTGTCGGTGGCCGGCAGCCGCGACACCGTCGCCGACGGCGCGCTGCTGCTCGCCGTCTACTCGCTGGGCCTTGGCGTGCCCTTCCTGATCGCCGCGCTGTTCGCGGCCCGTTTCGTGCTGTTCATGCGCCGTTTCCGGCGGCATTTCCCGCTGGTCGAGCGAGCTATGGGCGGCGTGCTGGTGATAACCGGCGCGCTGTTCCTGTCAGGCGGCATGCAGCGCGCGTCGTTCTGGCTTCTGGAGACCTTCCCGGCGCTCTCGGCCATCGGTTGAGGCGCCCGCGGACGGGGCGGAACGGCAACAGGGCCGCCTTTTTGGCCCGATCGGCCGGAAGCGGTCCAAAAGTCCCTTTTCACCCTCGTCCGAATTGATCTAGAAGCACAGACCCGCCTGCCGGCGCGGGGCGAAAACCGCCGGCTACCACGACCATACCGAGGTCAACCCCATGAGCAACAACGAGTTCCACAAGATCAAGCGCCTCCCGCCGTATGTCTTCGAGCAGGTGAACCGGCTCAAGGCTGCCGCGCGAGCTTCGGGCGCCGATATTGTCGATCTTGGCATGGGGAATCCCGATCTTCCCACCGCCCGCCACGTGGTCGACAAGCTGATCGAGACCGTACAGCGGCCCGACACGCACGGTTATTCCGCCTCGCGCGGCATCAACGGCCTCCGCAAGGCGCAGGCCGCCTATTACGGCCGCCGCTTCGGCGTGAAGATCAACCCCGACACACAGGTCGTGGCGACGCTGGGCTCCAAGGAAGGCTTCGCCAACATGGCGCAGGCGATCACCGCGCCCGGCGACGTCATCCTCTGCCCCAATCCCAGCTATCCGATCCACGCCTTCGGCTTCCTGATGGTCGGCGGCGTCATCCGCTCGGTGCCGGTGACGCCGGGGCCGGAGTTCTTCCATTCGCTGGAGCGGGCGGTAATGCACTCCATCCCCAAACCGCTGGCGTTGGTGCTCTGCTACCCATCCAACCCGACGGCCGAGGTGGTCGAACTCGACTTCTACAAGGACGTGGTGGCCTTCGCCCGCAAGCACGAGGTGTTCGTGCTGTCCGATCTCGCCTACTCGGAGATCTACTTCGACGGCGTGCCGCCGCCGTCGGTGCTGGAGGTGCCGGGCGCCATGGACGTCTGCGTCGAGTTCACCTCGATGTCCAAGACCTTCTCGATGGCCGGCTGGCGCATGGGCTTTGCCGTCGGCAACGAACGGCTGATCGCCGCGCTGTCGCGCGTCAAGTCCTACCTCGACTACGGCGCCTTCACGCCGATCCAGGTGGCGGCCACCGCCGCCCTCAACGATCCCGACGCCGACACCCATATCGACGAGGTGCGCCAGACCTACAAGCGCCGTCGCGACGTGATGGTGGAGAGCTTCGGCCGCGCCGGCTGGGAGATCCCGGTGCCGCGCGCCTCGATGTTCGCCTGGGCGCCGCTGCCGGAGCGCTTCAAGCCGCTCGGCAGCCTGGAATTCTCCAAGCTGCTGATCGAGAAGGCGGAAGTGGCGGTGGCCCCCGGCGTCGGCTTCGGCGAGCAGGGCGACGAGTATGTCCGCATCGCGCTCGTCGAAAACGAGCAGCGCATCCGTCAGGCGGCGCGGGGACTGCGGCGATTCTTCGACACGGCCGAGGAAACCATGCATAACTACGCGCCGGCCGGCGGATTCCGCTGACCGGCCGCCGTACCACCACCAGATTCGAGAGTTTCGGAAAGCACCATGGGTAAACCGCTTCGCCTCGGCATCGCCGGTCTCGGGACCGTCGGCGCGTCCGTCGTCCGTATCGTTCGCTCCAATCTCAGCTCGCTGACGCTGAGGGCGGGACGGCCGGTGACGATCACGGCCGTGTCGGCGCGCGACCGCAAGCGCGACCGCGGCGTCGATCTCGGCGGTTTCGCCTGGTACGACGATCCCGTCGCCATGGTTGCCGATCCCAACGTTGACGTGGTGATCGAACTGATCGGCGGCGCGTCCGGCGCCGCCGAGACGCTGGTGCGCGCCGCGCTCGCCGCCGGCAAGCCGGTGATCACCGCCAACAAGGCGCTGCTCGCCCGCCACGGCGTCGAACTCGCCCGCCTTGCCGAGGCGGCCGGCGTGGCGATCGGCTTCGAGGCAGCGGTGGCCGGCGGCATCCCGGTAATCAAGACGCTGAAGGAGAGTCTTGCCGGCAACACCGTCACCGGCATCGTCGGCATCCTCAACGGCACCTGCAACTACATCCTGACGCGGATGGAGAAGGAGCAGCTTTCCTTCGCCACCTGCCTCGCCGAGGCGCAGCGGCTCGGCTATGCCGAGGCCGACCCGACCTTCGACGTCGGCGGCTTCGACACCGCCCACAAGCTGGCCATCCTGACCAGCCTCGCCTTCGGCACCGAGATCGACGCCGACGCCATCTACGTCGAGGGCATCACCTCGATCTCGCTCGACGACATCAAGGCCGCCGACGAACTCGGCTACCGCATCAAGCTCCTGGGCGTCGCCCGCCGCACCGATACCGGCATCGAGGCGCGCGTCAACCCGGCCATGGTGCCGAAGAAATCGGTGGTGGCGCAGACATCGGGCGTGCTCAACGCCGTCGCCTTCGACGGCGACGCGCTCGGCGAGGTTGTGCTGGTCGGTCCCGGCGCCGGCGGCAACGCCACGGCGTCGTCGGTGATCGCCGACATCGTCGATCAGGCGCGCGGCCACCTGACGCCGGTGTTCGGCCTGCCGGTGGACGAGCTGATGCCCTACCAGAAGGCCGAGATCCAGGCGCACAAGGGCGGCTACTACGTGCGCCTCAGCGTCTACGACCGGCCCGGTGCCTTCGCCGGCATCGCCAAGAGTATGGCCGACCGCGACATCTCCCTGGAATCGATCGTCCAGCACCGCCGCGCCCTCGACGGCGACGAGGCGCTCGGCCACACCGGCGCGCCGCAGCCGGTGGTGCTGATCACCTACGCGACGCGCGAGACGGAGATCCGCGCCGCCCTCGATGCCATTGAGGCGGCCGGCCACATTGCCGAGAAGCCGACGCTGATCCGCATCGAAAGCCTTTGATCGCCGCCGGGACCGGTGGACAACGGACCCAGGCACGGGAATGCTGCTATCGACTTTTTGCATGTCTGGCGATGGAACCAGCGGCAAACGGCGGTAAATGGCGGTATTTCGCTGAGTAATCATGGCGGGACGACGTCGCGTCATGGTTAACCTGGCGGCGCCGGGTCCGTATTGCGTCCTATGGCGCATTGACCTCAAACGCCCCTTCTTCCTACCTCGATTAGGTATCGACCGGGTTTCCTCCCCGTTCGCGTGCCGCCCCGAGGCCTCCGCCGGGCGCTGCGACGAATTCGGTCGGCCGTCCCAACCGCGGGTTGTTTCATGCTGCAGAAATTCTCCACTTCCCTCGATCGAATTCTGACTCTGGAAATCGTTCGGGTTACCGAACGCACCGCCATCGCAGCCGCCCGCCAGAGGGGGCATGGCGACGAGCGCCGCGCCGACCAGGCGGCCGTCGACGCCATGCGCAGCGAACTCAACCAGCTGCCGGTCCAGGGCACGATCATGATCGGGGAGGGCGAGCGCGACGAGGCGCCGATGCTGTACATCGGCGAAGAGGTGGGCAGCGGCAAGGGGCCGCGCGTCGACATCGCCGTCGATCCGCTCGAAGGCACCTCGATGTGCGCCAAGAACCAGACCAATTCGCTGGCCTGCATCGCCGTCGCCGAGCAGGGTGGCCTGCTGAACGCCCCCGACGTCTACATGGACAAGATCGCCATCGGTCCGGGCTTCCCGGCGGGCGTGGTCGATCTCGATGCCACGCCCACCGACAACCTTCGCGCGCTGGCCAAGGCCAAGGGCGTGCCGGTGTCGGCGCTCACCGCCTGCATCCTCGACCGGCCGCGTCACGCCCGGCTGATCGACGAGGTGCGCGGGCTCGGCGCCTCCATCCGGCTGATCGGCGACGGCGACATCGCCGGCGTCATCCAGACCACCGATCCCGACGAGACTGGCATCGACATCTACCTCGGCGTCGGCGGCGCGCCGGAGGGCGTGCTGGCGGCGGCGGCGTTGCGCTGCCTCGGCGGCCAGATGCAGGGACGACTGATGATCAACCGGCCCGACCAGATCGAGCGCGCCAAGCGCATGGGCATCGACGACGTTACCAAGAAGTACACCATGGAGGACATGGCGCAGGGCGACGTGCTGTTCGCTGCGACAGGCGTCACCAAGGGCAACCTCCTGAGCGGCGTGCGCTTCAAGAATGGCAAGATCATCACCGACACGGTGGTGATGCGCTCGTGGACCGGCACCGTCCGCTGGATCAAGGCCGAGCACATCGACCGCGACATGGGCGAGGTCATCTGACGGCACGGTCGACGGGTCATCTGAAAGGGGCGCTCCGGTCGGGGCGCCCCTTCGTCGTTTCAGCCTTTGGTAGCTTCACCCCTGAGTCGCATCCAGTTCGGCAGCAATGCGGCGCAGCGCCTCGACCAGCACGTCCGGCGTCTGGGCGCCGGAGATGGCGAACTTGTTCTCGATGATGACGGTCGGCACGCCAGTGATGCCGATGCGGCTGGCATGGGCGATCTCCGCCTGCACCGCGTCGAGATCGGCGCCGTCCTCGAGCTTCATGGTCACCTCGTCGCCGTCGAGTCCGACCTCCTCGGCGGCTGCCACCAGCGTGTCGATGTCGGTAAGGTCGGCGCCTTCCTCGAAGAACAGCGAGAACAGCCGCTCCAGCATGGGCTCCTCGAGACCTTCGGCCGCCGCCCAGCGCACCAGGCGATGGGCGTCGAGCGTGTTGGGCATCTTCTCGATCAGGTCGAAGGCGTAGGTGATGCCGACGTCGGCGCCGAGCGCGAACAGGCGGGCGTGCGCCTCGTCCAGCGCGTCGGGGCTGCCGAACTTGCCGATGATGTAGCTCTCGCGGTCGATGCCTTCCTTCGGCGTGTCGGGATCGAGCTGAAACGGCCGGTAGCGCACCGCGACGTCGACATCGTCGAGGTCCTCGATGGCGGCGTCGAGCCGGCGCTTGCCGAGGAAGCACCAGGGGCAGACGACGTCGACGATGACGTCGAGATGGAGCGTGGGTTTCTGCATGGCAACTCCTCGCATGAGCGTTGCGGCCGGCGACCAGCCCGGTTCCATACCCTCCTTTACGGACGAGGGCGGACACGGACTCGACCAATGATCCATGGTAGCAGGACCCGCGGCCCTTTTACATAACGGCCGGTTATAGAGGACCCGCCGTGATCGAGAACCGCATCAAACATAGGCATCTCAGCTCCTTTGTGGAAGTCGCCCGCCTGAAAAGCATCGGCAAGGCGGCGGTGTCGCTGTCGATCAGCCAGCCGGCGGTGTCGAAGACCATCCGGGAGCTGGAGGAGATTCTCGGCGTCGAACTGTTCGACCGCAGCCACCGCTCGGTGGTGCTGTCCTATTATGGCGAAGTGTTCCTGCGCTTTGCCAGCGCCTCGATCGCCGCGCTCCGGCAGGGCGTCGAATCGGTGGAGCTGGCGCTGAAGCAGGGGGCGTCGATCGTCCGGATCGGCGCGCTGTCCTCGGCCTCGGCGCGCGTGCTGCCGGAGGCGGTGGCGCGCTTCCTCGCCATCAACGTCGGCACGACGCCGCAAGTCATAACCGCCGACAACGTTTCCATCCTAAACCAGCTCCGGGTGGGCGAGCTGGATTTCGCGTTGGGGCGGATGGGCTCACCGGCCAGCATGGTCGGGCTGACCTTCGAGCATCTCTACACCGAGCGGGTGGCGGTGGTGGCGCGGCGCGAGCATCCGATATTCACGGCCGGAGCCGGGCTGTCGCGTCTCTCCGACTATGTGGTGCTGGTGCCGCCGCCCGGCTCGATCATCCACGATCATGCCGTCGAATTGCTGATCCGCCTGGCCGTCGGGCCGCAGCTTCGCCGCATCGACACGGTGTCGACGGTGTTCGGACGGGCCTTCGCCACCAGCTCCGATGCCATCTGGATCGCCCACTATGGCGAGGTGGCCGGCGACATCGCGGCCGGCACGCTGCGCGAGCTGCCGGTCGACACCTCCGACACCTTCGGTCCCTTGGGGCTGATCGTCCGTTCGGATGTGACGCCGTCGCTCGGCGCCGAACTGCTGATGGCGGCCATCCGCGAGGTGGCGGGCGAGGTGAGGGCCGGCGGCGAGCGGTGATACCAAGAGGCATTGGAAATGACTGTTAGAGCGTTGCCGGTGAACTCCGGTTCACCGGCAACGCTCTACCACTTTGTATAGACGCAATTCCGTACGCAAAACCGGTTCCCACTTTTGCTGGAATTGCTCTTGGTATTCCGCTTGCCGATTTCTCATGCCGCTGATGCAGACGAGAAATCGGCAATGGTCTCAATGAGCGGATGCGTCAGCATCTTCGCGAATTGGTATGACGCGTCAGCCCGCCCGGATCAGCCGCACCGCCTCGTCGCGGCCGAACAGATAAAGCAACAGCTTCAGCGCCTCGCCGCGCGGGCCGGCGAGGCCGGCGTCGCGGGCGAGCAGCAGCGCGGCGTCGTCGCGGGCCGTCTCCATCAGCTCGCCATGGTGCTCGGCGCGCACGAAGCGGAAGCCGGGCAGGCCGCTCTGGCGGGTGCCGAGCAACTCGCCGCCGCCGCGCAGCTTCAGGTCCTCCTCGGCGATGCGGAAGCCGTCGTCGGTGTCGCGCATCACCTTCAGCCGCGCCTTCGCCGTCTCGCCTAGCGGCCCTTTGTAGAGCAGCACGCAGGCCGACGACTTGTCGCCGCGGCCAACGCGGCCACGCAACTGGTGGAGCTGGGCGAGGCCGAAACGCTCGGCGTGCTCGATCACCATGATGGTGGCGTCCGGCACGTCGACGCCGACCTCGATCACCGTGGTGGCCACCAGGATATGCGCCTCGCCGGCCTTGAAGCGGGCCATGGCGGCGTCCTTCTCGGCCGCCTTCATGCGACCGTGGACGAGCGCCACGTCGGCGCCGAAATACTGGCGGAGGTCGGCGTAGCGCTCCTCGGCGGCGGCGAGGTCGACGCTCTCGCTCTCCTCGACCAGCGGGCACACCCAGTAGACCTTGGCGCCCTCGAGCCGGATGGCCGAGCCGATGCGGCCGACGATCTCGCCGATGCGCTCCTGCGGCACGGTGACGGTGGCGATCGGCTTGCGGCCGGCCGGCTTCTCGGTGAGACGGGAGACGTCCATGTCGCCGAAATAGGCCAGCATCAGCGTGCGCGGGATGGGCGTCGCGGTCATCACCAGGAGGTCGGTCCTGGTGCCCTTGGCGGACAGCGCCAGCCGCTGGTGGACGCCGAAGCGGTGCTGCTCGTCGACGACGGCCAGCGTCAGGTTGTGGAACTCGACGGCCGACTGGAACAGCGCGTGGGTGCCGACGACGATGTCGACCTCGCCGGTGGCGATGCGCTCCAGCGCCTCGCGCTTGCTCCTGGCCTTGTCGGCACCGGTGACCAGCGCCAGGCGAAGGCCGGCCGCTTCGGCGAGATCGGCCATGGAGCGGGCGTGCTGGCGGGCCAGGAGTTCGGTCGGCGCCATCACCGCCACCTGACCGCCGGCCTCGACGGCGGCCGCCGCCGCGAACAGCGCCACCATGGTCTTGCCCGAGCCGACGTCGCCCTGGACGAGGCGCACCATGCGGCTGGGGGCCGAGAGGTCGGCCACCACCTCGGCGATGGCCGCCTCCTGCGAGCCGGTGAACTTGAAGGGCAGGGCGGCGGCGAGGCGGCGGGCGATGTTGCCGGTCGGCAGGCGCGGGCGGCTGGTGGCGCCCTTCAACTGCCGGCGGACCAAGGCGAGGGCGAGCTGGTTGGCGAGCAGTTCGTCATAGGCGAGGCGGGTCAGCGCCGGGCTAGGCTGGTCAGCGGCTTCAGGTGCCTCAGGCTTGTGGAGCTGCCGCAGCGCATCCGCGAAGGACGGCCAGCCCTCGCGGCGGAGATGCGCCTCGTCGAGCCATTCCGGCAATTGCGGCAGGCGGGCGAGCGCCGCCTCGGCGAGGCGGGCGATCAGCCGGCCGTTGATGCCCTCGGTCATCGGATAGACCGGCTCGAGGCGCGGCAGCTTGTCGGCCTCGGCCTCAGGCACCACGTGGTCGGGATGACTCATCTGCGGCGTGCCGTTGAAGCGCTCGATGCGGCCGGAGATCAGCACCGTCTCGCCCACCGGGTAGAGCTTTTCGAGCCAGCTCTTGTCGGCGCGGAAATAGGTGACGGCAAGCTCGCCGCTGTCGTCGTGGACGGCAATGCGGTAGGGCGCCCGCGACTGCGGCGGCGTCGGCCGGTGGCGGTCGACGCGGACGCGCAGCGTGACGATCGCCCCTTCCGAGGCAGAATCGATGAGCGCTTCATGGCTGCGGTCGATGAGTCCGGTTGGGATGTGGAACAACAGGTCGAGCACCACCCCGCCGCGCGCCGTCTCGCCACCGGGGCCGACCAGCTTCTCGAGCTTCGGCGCGGTGCGCGGACCGACGCCGGGCAGCGAGGTGAGCGGCTGGAACAGCGGATTGAGGAGATCGGGACGCATGGCGAGATGCTAGAGCATTGGCAGCCGTCGCGGTAGCGTTGGAGGCCCGATGGGATGCCTCATCCACGCCGCAAAAAGAACGGGCGCCCGAAGGCGCCCGGAGAATACAGGTGTCTGCAAATCAAAAGTCGGGCGGCTCAATGGGTGTTGAGACCGACCGTGTTTCTAGCGGGCGTTGGTGAGCGTTTTGTGACGGTCGGCGCAAGGCGCGCACCAGCCTTCCGCCGCCAATGCTCGACAGGGGCGGCGTGAGCGGCTATGTCGGAACAATCCCTCGCTTTTCCGTGTTCGGACACCGATGATTATCGACAGCCATTGCCACCTCGATTTTCCCGATTTCGCCGGCGAGACCGACGCGCTGATCGCCCGCGCGGCGGCGGCCGACGTGCGCCTGATGGTGACGATCGGCACGCGCGTCCGCGACTTCGCCGCGGTGCGGGCGATCGCCGAAGCGCATCCCGAGGTCTATTGTACGGTCGGCACGCATCCGCACGAGGCGGCCAAGGAGGCGGGCGTCGGCGTCGACGAACTGGTGGCGCTCGCCGGGCACCCCAAGGTGATCGCCATCGGCGAGGCCGGGCTCGATTATTTCTACGATTCCTCTCCGCGCGACGTGCAGGCCGAGGTGTTTCGCCGCCATATCGCGGCGGCAAGGATCACCGGCCTGCCGCTCTGCATCCATGCCCGCGACGCCGACGCCGACATGATCGCCATCCTTGAGGAAGAGACGCAGAAGGGTGCCTTCCCGATCCTGCTGCACTGCTTCTCCTCCGGCCGCGAACTGATGGAGCGGGCGACGGCGCTCGGCGCCTACGTGTCCTTCTCCGGCATTCTGACCTTCAAGCGCTCCGACGAGTTGCGCGCCATTGCCCGCGACGTGCCGATGGATCGGCTGCTGGTCGAGACCGATGCGCCCTATCTCGCCCCGCTGCCCTGGCGCGGCAAGCGCAACGAGCCGGCCTATGTGGCGCATACGGCCAAGGTGCTGGCCGAGGTGAAGGGCGTGACGCCGGCCGAGATGGCGACGATAACCACGGCCAATTTCGCTCGGCTGTTCGCCAAGGTGCCGCGCGAGGTCTTCCCATCATGACCGCCCGCATGCGCTTCACCGTGCTCGGCTGCGGTGCCTCGCCCGGCGTGCCGCGCATCGGCAACGACTGGGGCGCCTGCGACCCCAATGAGCCGCGCAACCGCCGCCTTCGTTCGTCGCTGATGGTCGAGCGGATCGGCGAGGATGGCGGCGTCACCCGCATCATCGTCGATACCGGCCCGGATTTCCGTGAGCAGGTGCTGCGGGCCGGCGTCGGCGAGGCCGATGCGGTGCTCTACACTCATTCGCACGCCGACCACATCCACGGCATCGACGAGTTGAGGCAGTTCTTCCACAATAGCGGCCACCGCGTGCCGATCTATGCCGATGAGGCCACGGCGGCCAGGCTCAAGGAAGCCTTCGGCTACTGTTTCGCGACGCCGGTCGGCTCCGGCTATCCGCCCATCGTCATCGAGCATCGCGTCGTCGCCGGTCGGGCGTTCACTATCGACGGCAAGGGCGGACCGATCGAGGTGCTGCCCTATGCGCAGGTGCATGGCGAGATCCACAGCATGGGCTACCGCTTTGGCGGTCTCGCCTATTCCTCCGACGTCAGCGCCATTCCCGACGAAACATGGCCGCTGATCGCCGGCGTCGACGTGTTCATTGTCGATGCGCTGCGTTACCGGCCGCACGTCAGCCACTTCTCGGTGGATCAGGCGATCGAGGCTGGCCGCCGCGTCGGCGCCGGTACCATCATCATCACCCACATGCATCACGACCTCGACTACCGCACCCTCTCCGGCGAGGTGCCGGCCGGCGTGCTGCCGTCCTACGACGGCATGGTGATCGAGGATGGAAAGGTGATCGATGCGCGGGTTGAGCCGGCGGTGCCGCCGCGCCCGGTCGCCGGCGTTGCCAAGGCAACGCCCGCCAATTAAATTTGCCTGAAAAGTTCATGAAGAAATTGTGACGCGATTCCAGGGCGTTCGCATGGCTGCCCTGCGAAGGCGGCCTTGGCGGCACTACGACGAAAGTCTATATGAGGGGCGAGGCGACGAGGCGGCCGGATGTCCGGCGGCGCCGGGATCGTCGCCGGTCCGTATCGTCGAGAGAAGTGAAAGTCATGTTTGGTCCGCTGAAGAAGGTCGCTCGCGCGCTGCACGTTGCCACTCCCGAGGAGCGCGAGCTGCACTATCTGAACACCGCCGGCGACCGCGTCGAGCTGGAGTACCGCCAGCGCGAGATCGACCGCGGCCTGTTCCGCCGTCCTCCCTACGGCCTCTAAGCCGGCCTCGGTAACGTCCGACGACATCAACCACGACGCTGAAAGCGCTCCCGGCCCGGCAGGGCGGAGCGCTTTTGTCGTATCCGGACTATGCTGATCATATCACGCTGCGTCGAAACTTTATCTGAAGGAAGACTATAGTTCTTCTTCAAGTCGATTCTCGTGGGGCGCATGGCCGCTTTGCGCTATCAGCACTGGTACGATCGGGATAAATCTCTATGTTTTGAAGCGTAAGAGCAATGAAACGAACGCCGGAACAAGGATGATCCCGGCGGCACCCAAAGAAAGGATGCAGCTATGTTTGCCAATCTCAAGAAGGCCCTCCGCTCCGTCAGCGTCACCGAACGCGAGGCGGCCTACCTCAACGAGGCTGGTGACCGTCTTGACCTCGAGCTTCGCCAGCGCGAGATCGACCGTGGCCTGTTCCGCCGGAACCGGAATCTCGGCCTCTGATCCAAGTCTCTGACGAGAAACGAGAAAGTCGCTGGCGCCTCATGTGCCGGCGAAGTGGGAAAACGGGACGATCCGGCAAACCCCAGGGCCGCGATCCTCCGACAAGAGATATCCTGACCTACCGACCAGCGCCCGCATGGCTTGACCGCCCGGGCGCTTTTGTCGTTCCGGGGCGCCGCGTTCCGCCGCTCCTCGCGCGCCTGTGTCCACCTGCCGCGCTCCAGACCGGCACCCTCGATCTTGCCGGCGCCGGGACGGCCGATCATGTTTAATGGATGGTTAAGTTCTTTCTCAGCCGGCAAAGTCGAATGAAGCGCTTCTGAAAGCCGCTTGAAGAAAATCTGTTGAGACCAATTCGCAGAGCGCATGCGCGTCATGCAACATTCGATCTGGTCCCAAGAACAGAATGTATTATCTTCATGACTGTCAGGACAGAGGAACGGATCGCTGGGTCCTGAAGAAAAACCGGCGGTTCGTGGATCGAAAGGAAAAGACAATGTTCACCCAGCTTCGCAAGGCCGCCCGCGCCCTCCGCCCCGCCACCGCTGCCGAACGCGAACTCGCCTACCTCAACGAGGCCACCGATCGCATCGACCTCGAGTATCGTCAGCGCGCCGTCGACCGTGGGATGTTCCGCAATGCCCTCTGATCGCCGCCACGTCGATCCCGTCATGGGGATCGCCCGCCAGCTACCCCGGACCGCGAGCCGCAAGCTCGAAGACGGTCCGGCCCCGAGAGGACTGTGAAACCCGGCCATCGAGCCGGGTTTCTCTTTTGTGGCTTCTCTCTTTCATGGCTCCGGCCGGTCCGTCAGGCCCCGGTCTTGGCCTCCTGCCACAGCGCTTCCATTTCCTGAAGCGTCGCTTCCGCCGGCCGGCGCCCGGCTTCCCCGAGCTTCCGCTCGATGTAGGAAAAGCGCTTCCTGAATTTCTCGTTGGTCGCCCGCACCGCCGCCTCCGGATCGATGTCGAGATGGCGGCCGAGATTGGCCAGCGCGAACAGCACGTCGCCGAGTTCAGCCTCAATGGCCGCCCGCGCCTCCGCCTTCTCCGTCTCGCTGTCGTCGGCGCGGTTCATCTCCGCCTCCAGCTCGTCCAGCTCCTCGCGAATCTTGGTGAGCACGGCGCGCGGATCGTTCCAGTCGAAGCCGACGGTGCCGGCCTTCTGCTGCAATTTCACCGCCCTCAGCATCGGCGGCATGGCGACCGAGACCTGATCCAACAGACCGTCCGGCAGTTTGCCGCCATGGCGCGTCGCCTTCTCCTGCCGCTCCTCGGCCTTGATCTTCTCCCAGATGCCCTTGACGAGATGCGGGGTACGCGCCTCCTCGGGGCCGAACACGTGCGGATGGCGGCGGATCATCTTGCGCGTCACCGCCTCGACGACGTCGGGGAAGGCGAAGGCGCCTTCCTCCTCGGCCATGCGGGCGTGAAACACCACCTGCAACAGGAGGTCGCCCAGCTCGTCGCAGATGTCGTGCCGGTCGCCGCGGGCGATCGCCTCGGCCACCTCGTAGGCTTCCTCGATGGTGTAGGGGGCGACGGTCTCGAACGTCTGCTCGCGGTCCCAGGCGCAGCCGCCATTGGGATCGCGCAGCCGGGCCATGATGTCGATCAGGACGGATATGTCGCGGCCGGGCTGCATGGGAAAACTCCTTGGCAATGGCCGCGAGACTTGGCGCGGCGACCGCCCCGAGTCAACGCCAAAGACGGCGCCGAAGGCAGTTGGCGGCGTTGATCGCCGGCGGGGCGGGGTGATAGTTACGAGGCGCCAGCGCGACGGCTTTCGGGGCGACAACATCATGCGGCAGGCTTCCGTCACCACCATCGGCTTCGACGCCGACGACACGCTCTGGCAGAACGAGCGCTTCTTCCGCGCCGCCGAGGATCGCTTTCTCGATCTGCTCGCCGATTTCGGCGACCGGGCGACGCTGGCGACCCGGCTGTTCGCCGTCGAGAAGCGCAACATTCCGCTCTATGGTTTCGGCATCAAGGGCTTCACGTTGTCGATGATGGAGACGGCGCTGGAGGCGAGCGACGGCCGCCTGGCGCCGGCGGCGGTGGCCGACATCCTCGCCATGGGCCGCGACATGCTGAGCCAGCCGGTGGAACTGCTGCCCGAGGTGCAGGATACGCTGGAGGCACTGTCCGGCCGCTATCCGCTGCTGCTGATCACCAAGGGCGACCTGCACGATCAGGAGCGCAAGCTCGGCCAGTCCGGCCTGGGCGGGCTGTTCCGCGCCGTCGAGATCGTCTCCGACAAGTCGGCCGCCACCTATGCCCGCGTGTTCGCCAGCGGCGGCGACGGACCGGAGCGCGCGCTGATGGTCGGCAATTCGCTGCGCTCCGATATCCTGCCGGCGCTCGCCGCCGGCGCCTTCGCCGTCCACGTGCCGCACGAGCTGACCTGGATCTACGAGCATGTCGAGGAGGCGGTCGCCCATCCGCGCCTGTTCGTCGAGGAGCACATTCGCAAGGTGGTGGAACGCATTGAAATCATTAATGCTTCAAGCGATGATCTCACGCGTTGATTCCGCTGCTTCACGAGGTGAATCGGCGTCTTCACGCAGTGAGTCAGTCGGGATCGGCGCTTCCCCGTAAATATACCAAAGTCGCGCTTTTGCCTTTGCCAAACGCCGCACCCGTGGTAGAGACCACCGCCAACTTCATTCGGTGATGAGTGCCTGCCCCCGAGTCGCGAGAAACGCGATTTCGGTCAGGCTTATTTTCATTTCGTCGCCCGCGAGCCCCAGGAGTTGGTCATGGCCTCATTCTTCGTTCCTTCCGCCGGTGGCGATCTCGCGCTGACCTTCGACGACGTGCTGCTGAAGCCGGGCCACTCGGAAGTGCTGCCGGCCGACACCGACGTCCGCACCCGTCTCACCCGCTCCATCGAGCTGAACATTCCGCTGCTGTCGTCGGCCATGGACACGGTGACCGAGTCACGCCTTGCCATCGCCATGGCGCAGGCCGGCGGCATCGGCGTCATCCATCGCAACCTCGACATCGAGACGCAGGCCGAGCACGTGCGGCAGGTGAAGAAGTTCGAGAGCGGCATGGTGGTCAACCCGGTGGTGATCGGCCCCGAGGCGACGCTGAAGGACGCGCTCGACCTGATGCGGGCGCACAACATCTCCGGCATTCCGGTGGTCGAGAATGCCGGCGACGGCAGCCGCGGCCATGGCCGCCTGGTCGGCATCCTGACCAACCGCGACGTCCGCTTCGCCTCCGATCCCAACCAGCGCGTCTACGAGCTGATGACGCGCGAGAACCTCGTCACCGTGCGCGAGGGCGTCAGCCACGACGAGGCCAAGCGCCTGCTGCACCAGCACCGCATCGAGAAGCTGCTGGTGGTGGATTCCTCCTACAGCTGCGTCGGCCTGATCACCGTCAAGGACATCGAGAAGGCGCGGCTCAATCCCAACGCCTCCAAGGACGATCAGGGCCGTCTGCGCGTCGCCGCCGCCACCACGGTCGGCGACAAGGGGCACGAGCGGTCGCAGGCGCTGATCGACGCCGGCGTCGACGTGCTGGTGGTCGACACCGCCCACGGCCATTCGGAGTACGTGCTGCAGGCCGTCACCAAGGTGAAGAAGCTCTCCAACCACGTGCAGGTGATCGCCGGCAACGTGGCGACCGCCGACGGTACCAAGGCGCTGATCGATGCCGGCGCCGACGCCGTCAAGGTCGGCATCGGTCCGGGTTCGATCTGCACCACGCGCATCGTCGCCGGCGTCGGCGTGCCGCAGCTCACCGCCATCATGGAAGGCGTGTCGGCCGCCCGCGAGGCCGGCGTGCCGGTGATCGCCGACGGCGGCATCCGCTTCTCGGGCGACTGCGCCAAGGCGCTGGCCGCCGGCGCCACCGCCTGCATGATCGGCTCGCTCTTGGCCGGCACCGACGAGAGCCCCGGCGAGGTCTATCTCTACCAGGGCCGCAGCTACAAGAGCTACCGCGGCATGGGTTCGGTGGGCGCCATGGCGCGCGGCTCGGCCGACCGCTACTTCCAGGCCGAGGTGCGCGACCAGCTGAAGCTGGTGCCGGAGGGCATCGAGGGGCAGGTGCCTTACAAGGGACCGCTCGGCTCGGTCGTTCATCAGTTGGTTGGCGGCGTCCGCGCCGCCATGGGTTATGTCGGGGCGAAGACCATTCCGGACTTGCAGGAGAAGGCGCAGTTCGTTCGCATCTCCTCGGCGGGCATGCGCGAAAGCCACGCCCACGACGTGACCATCACCCGCGAGAGCCCCAACTACCCCGGCGCCGCGTAATCTGGGAATATCTGGTTGGAATTATGAGACGGCCGTCGGGCTTGCTCCCGGCGGCCGTCTCATTCATATGTCGGCGCAGTGACTGGACGGGCAACCGAAGGATAAAACGATGAGAGACGGCGGCAGGATCGCGGCGGCGATCGAGGTGCTGGGCGACGTGGAGCGCACGCGGCGGCCGGTGCAGGACGCACTGAAGGACTGGGGACTCGCCCATCGCTTCGCCGGCTCCAAGGATCGCAGCGCCATCGGCAACCTGGTGTATGACGTGCTGCGCCGCAAGGCGTCGCTCGCCGCCGTCATGGGCTCGGACACACCGCGCGCCCTGGCGCTGGCCGCCGCCGTCCGCCTCTGGGGCCGCGGCGTGCCGTCGCTCGACGCGCTGTTCGCCGAGGACAAGTTCGCGCCGCCGCCGCTTTCCGACGCCGAGCGCGACGCTCTGACCGCCGGCACCGTGCCGGCCGACGCGCCCGACTGGGTGAAGGGCGACTATCCCGAATGGCTGGCCGCCTCGCTGGCCCGCGCCTTCGGCGACCGGGCGGTGGAGGAGGGCGAGGCGCTGTCCGGTCGCGCGGACGTCGATCTCCGCGTCAACACGCTGAAAAGCGATATCGAGCAGGTGCTGTCCGGCCTCGATCATCTCAAGGCGACGCGCTGCCGCTGGTCGCCGGTCGGCATCCGCATTCCGGCCGTCGACGGCGACCTGCGGCCCGGCCACGTCTCCTCCGACCTCGCCTACAAGAAGGGCTGGTTCGAGGTGCAGGACGAGGGCAGCCAGCTCGCCGCGCTGGTCGCCGCGACGGGTGGCGGCCGGCAGGTCGTCGATCTCTGCGCCGGCGCCGGCGGCAAGACGCTGGCGTTGTCGGCGGCGCTCGGCAATCACGGCCAGATCTACGCCTACGACAGCGACAAGCGCCGCTTCGGCGACATCCTCGACCGCATCGACCGCTCCGGCAGCCGCAACATCCAGATCCGCGAGCCGCGCCGCGATCAGGACGTGCTGGCCGACCTCGCCGGCAAGAGCGATCTGGTACTGGTCGACGCGCCGTGCACCGGTTCGGGCACCTGGCGCCGCCGGCCGGACGCCAAGTGGCGCCTGGCGCCTGGCGCGCTGGAGATCCGCCTGAAAGAGCAGGCGGCGGTGCTCGACAACGCGGTCCGACTGGTGAAGGCCGGCGGCCGTATCGTCTACATCACCTGCTCGGTGCTGCCGGAAGAAAACGAGGCGCAGATCGCCGCCTTCCTCGGGCGCACGCCGGCCTTCGCGCTTGGCGATGCGGCCGCCGCCTTCGCGACGGTGACTGGCGAGGCGGCGCCCGATCTCGCCCGCCTGAGCCTCGACGGTCGCGACGGCTCGATGCTGCGCCTGACACCGGCCCTGACCGGCACCGACGGCTTCTTCGTCGCCATCCTCAACCGGACGGCCTGACCTCAGGCGGCCTTGCGGTCGCCGGGGCGCAGAGAGCCGGTCAGCGTCAGGCTGAGCAGCAGCATCGGGATCAGGAACATCAGGCCGACACGGATGCCGAGGAACTCGGCAAGGCCGCCGATCACCAGCGGCCCGGTCAGGAAGCCGAGCACGTAGATGGCCGAGAGGATGGCCACGTTGCCGGCCGGCGTGCCGGGCGTCGCCGTAGCGGCGGTGACCGCCATCGGGAAGGCGACGGAAATGCCGAGCCCGATCATGCCGAACGCCACGGCACCCAGCCAGAAGCTGCTCGCCACCGACAGGAGCAGCGCGCCGCCGAGGGCGATCGACACCGTCAGCCGGGCCAGCGCCACCATGCCGAGGCGGAGACGCAGCGTGTCGCCCAGGAAGCGGCCGATCGACAGCAGCGCGGCGAAGGTGGCGTAGCCATAGCCGAGCATGGCGGTCGGCGTGCCCGTCTCGTCGCGCAGGAAGATGCCCGACCAGTCGCCCATCGCCCCCTCGGTGACGGCGAAGCCGACGCTGAACAGGCAGACCAGCAGCAGCGCCCTGGGCGGAATGGCGAAGAAGGACGCCTTGGGCTTGTCGTCCGCCGGCTTGATCGGCTCGATGGCCGGCAGTTGCAGCCCGGCCCAGACGGCAATCGGCAGCACGACGACCACCGACAGCACCAGCGATTCCGTCACGGTCAGCCCGAGCGTGGCCAGCGTGGCGCCGACGAAGCTGCCGACGCCGATGCCGACGCTCCAGAAGCCGTGGCAGGTGCTCATGATCAGCCGGCCGGCCTCCTCCTCGATGCGGGCCGCCTCGACGTTCATGGCCAGTTCGGCCAGCGCCAGCAGCGCGCCGCAGGAAGCGAGGATCAGGAACAGCGACGGTATGTTGAAGGCAAGGCCGGGCAGCATCAGGATCAGCAGCATGCCGGCGAAGGTAACGACCAGCAGCCGGCGGGCACCGACGGCATTGCAGATCCGCCCGGCAAAGGGAAGGATCAGCATGTTGGCGATCGGCATGCCGAGCAGGGAGACGGCCAGTTGGGCCGGGCTGAGGCCGAGGCCCGCCTGCACCTCGGGAATGCGGGAGAGCCAGTTGCCGAAGACGAGCGGCTCCAGGAAAAAGATCAGCATGATCAGGCGGACTTGGGTCATCTTTGGATCCGGTGGGGAAGGGGCTTGGCAACGAAGCCTAGAATCGATTCAACCGTAGCCTACAGTCAATGCGCTTTGGCCGCCAGAGCGTGGAACCTCTACGGCGCCGATTTCGGCCATTACCGCAAAGCGCTAGGGGCCTCGTCTCAATCGATGGCGATGATGACGTGGGCGGCGTCGAACAGGGCGATGGCGGGAGAGCCTTCGGCGAGCGCCAGAGCCTCGGCCGAGCGGGCGGTGATCGAGGCGGCGATCGACTTGCCGCCACCGACGTCGAGCACCACCTCCGCGTTGACCGCACCCAGCTCGATGCGGGCGATGGTGCCGGCGATGCGGTTGGCCACCGAGACGGCCGGCGGTTCGGTGCCGGGAGCGATCATCACGAAGGGCGCCTTGATCAGTACGATCGCCTCGCGGCCGACGACCAGGCCGAGGTCCCGGAGGCTGGCGGCGGTGATCAGCGCATGGATGGTGGTCTGCTCCGACACCGCCACGGCGACGTCGGCGGTTAGGGCGTCGGCCGCGATGGATCGAATCGTGCCGCGGAGGACGTTGCGCGCCGATGTTCGCATGAAATACCCCGAGACAAGGTTGAAGGGAGAAATGCCGCTGCCGGCGAGATCCGGCTCGATCAGGCGCACCACGCGAGCCATCTCCGCTTCCATGCGGCGATAGGCTTCGATCACCCGCGCACCGGCCGGGGTGAGCGTGGCGCCGCCGCCGGAGCGGCCGCCGGTGCGGGTTTCCAGCATCGGCCGGCCGAACAGGTTGGCGAGCGCGTCGAGCCAGTCCCAGGCCGCCTTGTAGGTGATGCCGACCGCCCTGGCGCCGGCCGAGATGCTGCCCTCGCGGGCGACGGCTTCAAGCAGGCGGATGCGGTCGCCGTTCACCGACGACGGGCCGCCGCTTTCGAGGGTGATCGAGGCGTTGATCGGCATGGCACTCTGTCCGCGTGTATAAGATGGGACTGTTCTAGACCAGGGGAACGGCCGGGGAAATGCCTCGGCCGCGAAAGACGGAGATCGGAGATGAACGACGCAAAGCTGCGCGACGACGAGATGACGGTCGCCGTGCCGGATCGCATCGACGCCGGCCTTCTTTTCATCGGCGTCCTGCGCACGCCGTGGCGCGAGGTGGCCGACTGTCCGCGACAGGGCGACGCCGAGGCGGGGCCTTCCTGCCGCATCGAGATCGCCGAGCCCTGGTCGGCGGCGCTTGCCGGCATCGGCGTCGGCGATGCGATCGACGTCCTCTATTGGCTCGGCGCGGCGCGGCGCGATCTGGTCGTGCAGCACCCGAGAGGCCGGTCCGATTTGCGCGGCACGTTCGCGATCCGCTCGCCGCACCGGCCCAACCCGATCGGCCTGTCGACGGTGCGCGTCGAGGGCGTCGAGCCCGCCGCGCTGGTGGTGCGCGGGCTCGATTGCCGCGACGGCACGCCACTCATCGACATCAAGCCGAGCCTCCGGCCGATCACCAGCATCTGACGCGCGCTTACTCGGCAGCGAGTGCGCCGCGCAGGCGGCGAATGACCTTGGCGCGCGCCTTCTCGTCGGCTGCCCCGGCGATCTCCTTCTGGATGTCGAGGAGGAGGCTCTGGAAGTCGTTGTGCCAGTCCATGCGGCCGACCTGCGCCGGTTCGAGGCGCGGTGCCCGCGCGGTGTCGACGATCTCGACGGCGGCGGCGTGGCCGAGCCGATAGCTGGCGTCGAGGCGCGGATCGACGAGGCGTTCGCGGGGGATGACGCTGGCAAGCCGCGCCCGCAGGCCGTCGATGGCCGGTTCCTCGCCATGCACCATGAACACCGTGCCGCTGACCGGCAGGCGCTTCGTCAGCCAGGCGGCCAACTCCGGCCCGTCGGCGTGGCCGCTGTAGAGGTCGAGCTTGCGGATGCGGGCGCGCACCTCGATCTGCTCGCCCTTCATGCGGACCTCGGAGGCGCCGTCGGCGAGCAGGCGTCCCAGCGTGCCGGCCGCCTGGTAGCCGACCAGGAGCACGGTCGCCTCCGGCCGCCACAGCCAGTTGCGCAGACGGTGGCGGATACGGCCGGCCTCGCACATGCCCGAGGCCGAGATGACGATGTGGAAGCCGTGCATCTGGTCGAGCGCCATCGACTGCTCGACGCTCTCGGTGAAGCGGACGTGCTGCGAGGCGAAGGCGCGTAGCAGCAGGTCGCCGTTGTCGAGCGTGCGGGCATAGGAGCGGAAGATCTGGCTGGCCCGGTTGGCGAGCGGCGAGTCGATGATCACCGGGCAGGGCGGCAGCTCGCCGGTCTCGAACAGGTGGACGATGTCGGCCAGAAGCTCCTGCGTGCGCTCGACGGCGAAGGAGGGAATCAGCAGCACGCCGTCTGGGTTGATCGCCGCCCGTATCTCGGACCTCAGCGCCGCCCGGCGGCGGCTTTCGGTCACCTCCTGCCGGTCGGTGTCGCCATAGGTCGATTCCATCACCACGTGGTCCCAGCCGGCCGGCGCCTCCGGGCCGGGCTGCAACAGCTTATTGTCCGGGCCGAGATCGCCGGAGAACAGCAGGCGCAGTGGCCGGTCGCCATCGGCCGCCTCCACCTCGACCGACGCCGAGCCGAGCAGGTGGCCGGCGTTCCACAGACGGAAGCGGATGCCCGGCGCCGCCTCGCGCCATTCGCCGAGGCGGGTCGGCCGCATCTGTTTCACCGCCTCCATGGCGTCGAGCAGGCCGTAGATCGGCGTCACCTCCTGCCGGCCGCGTCGCTTGTTGCGGCGGTTGAGCTGCTCGACCTCCATCTCCTGGATGTGGGCGGAATCGGGCAGCATCACCTTGCAGAGGTCGATGGTGGCCGGCGAGGCGAAGATCGGGCCGATGAAGCCGTCCTTCACCAGCTTGGGGACGAGGCCTGAGTGGTCGATGTGGGCGTGCGTCAGGATCAGCGTGTCGACGGCGCGCGGATCGAAGGGAAAGGCCCGATAGTTGAGTTCCTTCTCGGTCTTCGAGCCCTGGAACATGCCGCAGTCGATCAGCACGCGCTTGCCGGCCGCCTCGATCATGTGACAGGAGCCGGTGACGGTCTCGGCGGCGCCGTGGAAGGTGATGACGGGCTGGTCGGACATCGGAACACCTCGGAGAAGGGCCGAACCGCATCGCCGGCCGCTTCCTTCATAGTGGCGCTCCGTGCGGCGATGGCAAGACCGCTTTACGGAGCCTTAGCTTCCCTAAGGGAAAATAGGAACGCGTCGCGAAAGTTCCCGCCGACGCGAGGAGGCCGACATGGCGACCGCCAACAGAAACGCCCGCGAGGAGACGGAGACGCCGCCGCCGCCATTGCGGCCGAGCCGCATCGCCCACTTGCCGTTCCCATTGTTCTCGGCGCCGATGGGCATCGGCGGCCTCGGCCTTGCCTGGCGCGAGGCGACGGCGCATTTCGGCGTACCGGCCTTTCCCGGCGAGGCGCTGCTGTCGGTGGCGGCGCTGGTCTGGGCGCTCCTGACGCTGCTCCACATCTGGCGGGAGATCCGCCATCCGCGGGCGCTGATCGCCGATCTCGCCCATCCGGCGCGCGCCGCCTTCGCCGGCGCCTTCACCATCGGCCTGATGATGGTGTCGGCCATGCTGATGCCGATGCTGCCCGGCCCCGCCTTCTGGGCGTGGGTCGTCGCGGTATCGCTGCACCTCCTGCTGTCGTTGCTCACCGTGCGCGGCCTGCTGCTCACGCCGCGCAACGACCCGATGTCGCTGATGCCGCCGACGCTGATCCCCCTGGTCGGCATGCTGCTGGCGCCGGTGTTCGGCGTCCGGCTCGGTCTCGTCATGCCGTCCTGGCTGCTGTTCGGCATCGGCCTCATGTTCTGGCTGATCGTGCAGCCGCTGGTCTTCCAGCGCGTCACCGCCGGCCCGGCCTTCCCCGAGAAGCTGAAGCCGACGCTGGTGATCCTCCTGGCGCCGCCGTCGGTAGCCTTCCTGTCGCTGGTGGCGCTCGAAGGCAAGGTCGATTGGCCGGCGATGGCGCTGTTCGGCTACGCCGCCTTCCTGGCCGTGGTATTCCTCACCATCCTGCCGCGCTTCGTGCGGGCGCCGCTGGCGCTGTCCTGGTGGAGCTACACCTTCCCGGCGGCAGTGTTCACGGTGGCGCTGTTCACGTTCGTCCGCGCCTATCCCTTCCCCTACGCCGACTGGCTCCTGTGGGCGCAGCTGTCGCTCGCCTCGCTGCTGGTGCTGATGGTGGTGCTGGCGACGCTCTACGGACTCGCCAACGGCAAGCTGTTCGTCTCCGACTGACCGGCGATTTTGCCGTTGCTTATAAGTAATTGACCGGATTAGTCTGCGGGACTGCCATCCCGGAGCCTTGCATGGTCAGATCCATCATCGTCGATACCGATCCGTCGCCCGACGACGCCGTCGCCTTCCTGATGGCGCTCGGTTCGCCGGCCGAGCTGGAGCTTCTCGCCGTCACCACGGTGGGCGGCAACGTGCCGCTCCACCACACCACCCGCAACGCCCTGAAGGCGCTGGAGCTGGTGAACCGCGCCGCCGACGTGCCGGTCTATGCCGGCGCCGCCGGGCCGATCACCCGCCTGCTCGAAACGGCGGAATACGTGCATGGGGCAACGGGCTTCGAGGGCTACGACCTGCCGGAGCCCGTGGCGCGGGCGGCCGACGGTTTCGCGCCGGACAGGATCGTCGAGCTGGTGATGTCGCGGCCGGAAAAGACGGTGACGCTCTGTTGCCTGGCGCCGCTCACCAACATCGCCCTCGCCATGGCGCGGGAGCCTCGCCTCGCCGAACGCCTCGAAGGCATCGCGCTGATGGGCGGCGCCCGCTCGGAAGGCGGCAACGTCACGCCGGCCGCCGAATACAACATCTACGTCGATCCCGAGGCGGCAAAGAAGGTGTTCGCCGCGGGCGCGCCGATCGTCATGATCCCGCTCGACTGCACCCATCGGGCGCTGACGCGCAAGGACCGGCTCGACCTGCTACGGGCGCGGGGCGGCCCGCACATGGAAGCCTTCTACCACCTCCTCGAATGGAACAAGCGCTTCGACGAAAAGGCCTGGAGCATGGAGGGCGGGCCGCTGCACGACCCCACTGTCATTGCCTGGCTTCTGAAGCCGGAGCTGTTCGGCGGCCGCCTCGTCAACGTCGAGATTTCCTGCGACGAGCTGACGCGCGGCATGACGGTGGTCGACTGGCATTCGGTGACGGACAGGCCGAAGAACGCGCTGGTGCTGACCGAGATCGACGCCGATGGCTATTTCGAGCTGGTCATCGAGCGCCTCCATGCGGCGCGTCGCGACTGAGGCAAGCGCTCTATCTATTTATTTCAATCTATTTGTTTCAGGGCAATTCCGGACGCAAAACCGGTTCCCGCTTTTGCTGGGATTGCTCTAGAGGCGGGCGCTGAAGGCCGAGGAATCGCGGCCCCGACGGCGGATGTGGGCGGATGGCGAGACGGCCTCCTCGGCCATGATCCGCGCCAGCGCGCCGGCCGCCATCGGCCGGCCGAAGGCGAAGCCCTGCAGGATGTCGCAGCCGAGGTCGGCGAGGATATCGGCCTGCTCCAGCGTCTCGACACCCTCGGCGACGATGCCGATGTCTTGCGTCCGGCCGATCTCGACGATCGAGCGGACGAGCTGGCGCTGGGGGAAGGAGGTGGTGACGGCGGCGGTGAGCTGGCGGGCGATCTTCAGGCGGCTCGGCTTCAGGCGCATCAGGCTGACGATGGAGGCGTAGCCGGTGCCGAAGTCGTCGATCTCGATCTCGATGCCGAGGTCGCGCAGGCGGCGGATGTTGTCGGTGACGACCTCGTCGCTGTCGTCGAGATAGATCGCCTCGGTCAGCTCGAAGGACAGGGCGCCGGGCTCGATGGCCAGCGCCTTGAGGCGATCGACGAGGCGCTCGTCGCGCAGGCGGCCCATCGACACGTTGACGGCGATGCGCGGCACGGCAAGACCGGCGGCGCGCCAGCGCAGGCGGTCGGCGAGGGCGGTCTCCAGCACGATATGGTCGAGGGTCGGCAGGGCGTCGACGTCCTCGGCCACCTCGAGAAAATTGGCCGGGGCAAGCAGCCCCTCGGCGGGGTGCTTCCAGCGCACCAGCGCCTCGAGGCCGACCACCTCGCGCGTCGTGGCGTGGAACTGCTGCTGGTAATGGGCGGTGAACTGGCCTTCGTCGATGCCGGTCAGGATCTGGTCGGCCAGATGTTTGGCGCTGACCACCTCGGCCTCCAGCGCCTCGGTGAAGAACTCGAAGCGGTTGCGGCCGCACTCCTTGGCGCGATAGAGGGCGATATCGGCGTCGATCAGCAGCCGCGACGGCGGACCGTTGCCGGCGTCGGCGCAGGCGATGCCGATGGAGAGGCCGCTGCGGCAGCGGGTTTCGCCGAGGTCGATCGGCTGGCGGAAGGCGGCCAGCAGGTCGCCGGCCAGCCGGCGGGCCAGCGGCTCCGGTTCGTCGCCAAGACAGACGGCCACGAATTCGTCGCCGCCGATACGGGCCACCAGGTCGGCCGGCCGGAAGGTGGCGCGCATCAGCCCGGCGACATGCTGGAGCAGACGGTCGCCGGTCGCGTGGCCGAAGGCGTCGTTGACCTGCTTGAAGCGGTCGAGGTCGATGTGCAGCACGGCGATGCCGCCGGCCGTCGCCGCCATGTCGGAATCGAGCCGGCCGAGATGGTCCATCAGGTGGCGGCGGTTGGGCAGCCCGGTCAGCGCATCGTGCAGCGAGGCGTGGCGGATGCGGCGGTTGGCCTCCTCGAGCTGGCGGTTGCGGGCATCGGCGAGGCTCTTGGCCCGGCCCAGCTCGTCGAGATTCTGCCGCCGCTCGGCGTAGAGATGGCCGGTGACCAGGATAGGCACGACGATCAGCGCGCCGATGACGGCAAGCATCAGGCGGAACAGCGCGGCGTTGGGCGGCGGTGGCCAGCCGCCCTTCGGCGTGGCGGCCAGCTGCCACGTTCCGCCGGGAATGGCGATCGTCGCGATGAGCGGGTTCTGGTCGAGGGCGGCTTCGGAGCCGAAGAAGATGTCGCCGGCCGCGCCCTTGCCGTCGCGGCCGCGGATGGTCAGGTCGAGGTCGAAATCGGCGGCGCTGATGCCGCTGTTGGCGTAGAGCCGGTCGACGTCGATCACCACCGACACGATGCCCCAGAACGCCGGCGGCCCGTGCGGCCGGTCGAGAAACACCGGGATGCGGCCGACGATGCCGACGCCGCCCTGGACAAGCTCGAGCGGGCCGGCCAGCACGAGACGGCCGGTCTCGCGGGCGCGCAGGACGGCGTCGCGTTGACTCGGCGTCTGCATGTAGTCGAGCCCGATCACCTTCTCGTTGCCGGGCAGCGGGTGCGCCATGCGGACCACCATATCGGGCGCGGCGACGACCAGCCGCAGGTCGGAGCCGGTCTCCATGAGGTGCTCGACAAAGGCGCCGAACTCCGCGTTGTCGAGAGACGGACGGGTGGCGATTGCCGCGACGACGCCGTGTCCGATCTGGATGTCGCGGCTGATGTTGCCTTCGAGACGGGCTCGGATGACCGACAGCCGGTCGGCGACGGCGGCCCGCGCGTGCTGCTCGAAGATCTGCCGGTTCTGGCGGTCGGCGAGCACGCCGAGCAATCCGAATGCGACGAGAGCGATCAGGGCCGGCAGGCTGGCGGCCCTGAGGACCAGCCCGTTCATCCGCCACCAGGCCCGAAGGAGCCGGCTCGAACCCATGTTCGCACTCCGAGGCAGTCCGTGTCTTTCCGTATAAGCCAGATTTTTCTTTTACAAGTGTTACTTCTGACGCGAATACGACGCCCGATCGGCTTCGGAGCGAAGATTTGGGGTCGCCAAGCCCTCAGCCGAGCCAGCCGGCGAGATCGGCGAGCGCTCGGCGGCAGATCGCCTGACGCTTGGCGATGGTCTTCTCGTTGCCGCGCAGCCGCCGGCCGGGCTCCCTCGGAATCTCCACCGGCGGGAACAGGCCGAAGTTGATGTTCATCGGCTGGAAGGAGCGCGGTGCTCCTTCGGTGTCGGCCGACAGGTGACCGCCGGTGATGTGGCCGAGCAGCGCGCCGAGGGCGGTGGTGGGCGGCGGCGGCAGGGCGGCGGCGGACTGCCGCTCGGCGGCGGCGAAGCGGCCGGCCAGGAGGCCGATCGATGCCGACTCGACATAGCCCTCGCAGCCGGTCACCTGACCGGCGAATCTGAGGCGCGGCGCTGCTTTCAGGCGCAGCACGGGATCGAGGAGGCGCGGGCTGTCGAGATAGGTGTTGCGGTGGAGGCCGCCGAGCCGGGCGAACTCGGCTTTCTCCAGGCCGGGAATCATCCGGAAGACGTCGGCCTGGACGCCGTATTTCAGCTTGGTCTGGAAGCCGACCATATTATAGAGCGTGCCGAGTGCGTTGTCCTGGCGGAGCTGGACGATGGCGTAGGGCTTGACCGTGGGATTGCGCGGGTTGGTGAGGCCGACCGGCTTCATCGGGCCGTGGCGCAGCGTCTCGCGACCGCGTTCGGCCATCACCTCGATCGGCAGGCAGCCGTCGAAATAGGGTGTCTTCTCGAAATCCTTGAACTCGGTCTTCTCGCCGGCGATCAGCGCGTCGACGAAAGCTTCATATTGGTCGCGGTCGAGCGGGCAGTTGATGTAGTCGGCGCCGGTGCCGCCGGGGCCAGGCTTGTCGTAGCGCGACTGAAACCATGCCTTGTCCATGTCGATGCTGTCGAAATGGACGATCGGCGCGATGGCGTCGAAAAAGGCCAGCGCGGCGGCGCCGGTGGTGGCGCGGATGGCTTCGGCCAGCGCTGGCGAGGTGAGCGGGCCGGTGGCGACGATGGTGTCGCCCCAATCCTCGGGCGGCAGGCCGTCGACCTCGCCCTCGGCGACGGTGACCAGCGGATGGGCGCGCAGCGTGGCGGTGATCTTGTCGGAGAATCCGTCGCGATCGACGGCCAGTGCGCCGCCGGCGGGCACCTTGTGGGCGTCGGCCGCGGCCATGACCAGCGAGCCGGCGCGGCGCATCTCCTCGTGCAGCAGGCCGACGGCGTTGTTCTGATGGTCGTCGGAGCGGAAGGAGTTGGAGCAGACCAGCTCGGCGAAGCCGCCGGTCTTGTGCGCTTCGGTGCCGCGGCGCGGCCGCATCTCGTGCAGGACGACGGGAATGCCGCGCGAGACGATCTGCCAGGCGGCTTCCGAGCCGGCAAGGCCGGCGCCGACGATGTGAATGGGGGCGGGGGACTGTTGGCTCATGGCCGGGGGGATAGCACGTCCCGCCGCCGTGTGCAGCGCTTTTCCTGATACCCGGCGGAGAGGTGGAGATACCCCGAAAATGCAAACGCCCACCGGGGGAGGAGATCCGGTGGGCGCCGCAATTTTCTGTAGACGGCATGGGAGGAGGTATGCCGCTACAGCTTACCTGTGACGCGGGAGGAGGAGCGCCACAGGGCGGCCACAGCAAGGGAGGAGGATTGCTGCGGCCAAACCGACATCGCCCAGGGAGGAGGAAGGGCTGGTCGGTACTCACAAAACCGGCGAAATGACCCTGGGAGGAGGAGGGGGCCATCGTCGCCTAATGGAAAGATGGGGGAGGAGGCCCATTTTTCCAAGACACCGGCCGGAGGGAGGAGGAACCGGCAGGGTGTCTATCAGGAGCGCCCGGGGAACTGGGAGGAGGAGAGTTCGCGGGGCGGTCCTAATTCCAAGGGTTCAGAGCGTGGCCTTGCGGGCGACGTTCGAGATCTCACCGCGGGAGATGCCGAGGTCGGCCAACTCGCGGGTGCTCAGGCGGGAAAGCTCGCGGTAGGTCTCCTGGTACTTGCGGTAGGAGCGGAGCTTATTGACAACGGTGTCCAGCATTTCATTCATCCATTCGGGTTGTGAGGCGCTGCGCTCTTCAGTCCTGCGTCTGCTGCGCTTCGCTCTCGACACGAAGACATTTAGGCGAACGAGCCATGCGGGGCTAGAGGGGGGTACGCATGTCAGGAATGCAGATTTCGCACGGCAGCAATTGAGCCGGTAAAAGTTAACCCCGTCCAGCCGTAAATACGGCCGAAATACGACCTTAGGCGGTGAGTTGGTCGCACATTTGCCGCTGTTTAGGTTTTGTGAGGGGCATTTTGATGCGATCTGCTCAGAAAAGGGACAATGCTGCAATGCAGCATAAACCTACACTAAAACCCGCCCAAAGAATTTTTGAATGAGCCGGCCGGTTATGGAAACGGACGTCGCCCTTTGACGAGTTCCAAAGGCTCTACGGGAAAACCCTGAGGCATATGAATCGGTTTTCCAGGGCCGCCCCGTAACCCGCAGTTCTCAGTTGAACCGTTTCGCCCAACGACCGTCGAGGGCATGGATGATTGCTTTCATATGACAGCGATGTCATGGACGATTGTGCTATCCGCATGTCGTTGGATGTGCCAGCGAAGCGGAGCGGCTGGCGGCGCCGGCATCGAGGAGCGCGCCGTCGGCCGTCTGGAGGGATGAAGGACTCGGGCCGGAGGTTGAGGGAGCTGCCAAGGCGGCTCGGGCCGGAGGATGACCGGATTGGTGGTGCGCGCGGATCGGCGGGCGAGGGCGGGCCGTCCGCCGTCAGTTCTCGATGGAGACGCGTACCGCCGCCGGGCCGTATTGCCGGACGAGGGCGAACAGCGCCTTGGCGTTATCGGGGTGCAGGCGGACGCAGCCGTGCGAGGCCGGCTTGCCCAGCCGCTTGACGTAAGGCGTCGCGTGGATCGCATAGCCCTCGTGAAAGAAGATGGAATGCGGCATCGGCGCGTTGTCGTATTTGCGCGAGCGCCACATCACATGCATCCGGTAGGGCGTCCAGAAGCCGGTCGGCGTCCGGTAGCCGCGCCCGGCGGTGGACACCTTCCAGACATGGGCGACCTTGCCATGCACCAGCACGGTCATGCTCTGCTCGGAGATGTCGACGCGCACCATCACCTTGGGACCGAGGGCTTGGCGCGTCGGCGGCCCGGCGCCGATCGCCTCGGCGATGTCGGCGGCCGGCGGCAGCGTCATTGCCAGTTCGCTGCCGGCCTGGGCGAGCGGCAGCGACGGACGCATGTCGGCGACGGCCGGAGTGATGTCTCCAACGGTCGCTGCAAGGGCCGGCGAGGCGACGCTCGCAGAAAGGGACAATCCCAACAGGGCGAAGACGCGATACATGACATCCCCCGCAAAGATACGGACGACTATTGCACGCAAGCGTTAACCGATTATGGTTGATGCCGGCCTTGCCGAAATCTCGGCTTTTCGTCGAAATTCCGGGAACCGGGCGCCGGCGCCGCGCGTCATGATCGGGCCGAGCGGGCTGGCCGCCACGGCCGTTCAGGGAGCCGGACATGTCGATCTTTCTCGTCGGCCTTGTTCTTTTCGTCGGCATGCACTCGATCTACATCCTGCTGCCCGACGCGCGGCAGGCGGCGATCGCCCGCATCGGCTACAACCCGTGGCGCGGCCTCTATTCGCTGATCTCGCTGACCGGCCTCGTCCTGTTGATCTACGGCTACGGCCTCGCCCGCCAGGATCCGGTGCTGCTGTTCGAGCCGCCGGCCTGGGCGCGCTGGTTCGCCTTCGTGCTGATGGCGGTGGCGCTGCCGCTGCTGATCGCCTCCTTCTTTCCGGCACCGACGCGCATCGGCCGCTTCGTCCAGCATCCGATGCTCCTGTCGGTGACGCTGTGGTCGGTCGCCCATGCGCTGGTCGTCGGCACGCTGGCCGGCGTGCTGCTCAGCGCCGTGTTCTTCGTGTGGACGCTGGCGGCCCGCTTCTCGCTGATCGCCCGGCCGATGGCCGCCGCCCCGGCGAAGCCACCCGAGCCGATGCCCGAACCCATGAACGACTGGATCGCCGTCGGCATCGGCCTCGCCGTCTGGGCGGCTTTCATGTTCCTGCTGCACGACTGGCTGATCGGCACGCCGCTGCTCTGAACCGCCGCATGAAGAGGTGGCGCCGCCGCGAAAAACGCTGTAAACGGCGTCGATGAGTTGCGCTGGCGCGAGGCCGGCGCCGGCCGTGCCATGGGCGAATCCTGCGGGGGATCGCGACCGGACAGTTGGATGGAAGATGTCTGATATTTTCGACGAAGTGGGCGAAGACCTGCGCCGCGACCGGCTGAGCAGCATGTGGAAGCGCTATGGTTGGCTCGTTTATCTGGCGGCCGGCCTGATCGTCATCGGCACCGCCGCTTGGCGCGGCTACGACTACTGGGCGACCAGCCGCGCCAACGCGGCGGGCGACGCCTATGCCGAGGTTCTGGCCTCGGTGAAGCCGGGCGACCACAAGGCGCTCGCCGAGGCGCTGGCCGTCTATGCCGGCAGCGCGCCGACGCAGTATCAGGTGCTGGCCCGCTTCCGCGCCGCCTCCGAGCACGCGGCGATGGGCGAGACCGACAACGCGCTCGCCGCCTTCGAGGACCTGTCCAAGGCTTCCGGCGTCGACCAGGCCTTTCGCGACCTCGCCGCCGTCCGCGCCGCGCTGATCGCCGTCGACCGCGAGACCCTCGACCAGATCAAGGCGCGCGTCGCCGGCTACAACAACGACATCTCGCCCTGGCGCCATGCGGCGCGCGAGATCATCGCTCTCGCCGCCGTCCGCGCCGAGGACTGGAAGAGCGTCAATACGGAAGCCCGCAAGCTGACCGACGATCCGGCGACGCCGTCCGACGTGCGCGCCCGCGCCCGCATCCTGCGCGATCTCGCCATATCCGAGGCTGCCAACGTCGGCGATGGAGCCGCCGGATGATCGCCCGTCCGCGCCTCTCCGCCGCCCTCCTGTCGCTCGCCGTCGTCGCGGCGCTTGCCGGCTGCGGCTCGGATTCGGCGATGGATCAGCTGTCGTCGCTCAATCCCTTCAAGAAGGACGCGGTCGTCGCCGAAGGCGACCGTACGTCCATCCTTGCCGTGTCCGACCCGACGCGCGGCGTCACCAACGGCCGGGCGACCATCGGAGCGGCGACGGCGCTCGCCGCCTGGTCGCAGCCGGGTGGCACGGCCACCAACGATCCCGGCAACGTCGCCGGCGCGCTGAAGGGCGTGCACTTCTGGTCGATGAAGGGCGGCAAGTCGGATTTCGGCAACGACATGATGGGCCTTTCTACCAGCAAGGGCCGCGGCATATCGGCGCGGCCGGTGGCCGCCGATGGCGTTGTCTACGTCTATGACGCCTCTGGCGTCGTCTCCGGCTTCAAGGTGGCCAACAGCGGCGCCCTATGGCACGTCAGCGTCTATCCGGCCGGCAAGCGCGACGCGGTTGGCGGCGGCGGCCTCGCGGTGGCCGGCGGTCGCGTCTATGCGGCGACCGGCTATGGCGAACTGGTGGCGATCGACATCGGTTCCAGCTCCATCCTCTGGCGTACCAAGCTCGACGCGCCGGCCCGCTCGGCGCCGGCCATCGGCGCTGGCAAGGTGGTAGTTACCGCCCAGTCGGGCGTGGTGCAGGCCTTCGACGCGGCGACCGGCGCCGCCGGCTGGCGCGCCTCGACCGACGTGTCCGGCGCGGCGCTGGCTGGTGCCGGCAGCGCCGCCATTTCGGGCGACACGGTGGTGGTTGCCGGTTCGTCCGGCCAGATCCAGGCCTTCGACCTCGCCACCGGCGCGGTGAAGTGGCAGGCGTCGATCACCACCAACAGCTCGATCTCGGCGATCACCGGCCTGCGCGACGCTTCGGCGAGCCCGGTGATCCATGGCGACGCCGTCTACGCCACCGGCATTGGCGGCGCGCTGGTCGCCCTCGACCTCAAGGCCGGCAACGTCCGCTGGCAGCAGCCGATCGGCAGCGCCGAGACGCCGATCGTCTCCGGCGGCAGCCTGTTCCTGATCGACCTCGAGAACCGGATGATCGCCATCGACATCAAGACCGGCAAGGTGATCTGGGCGCAGACGCTGCCGCCCCGGCCGTCGTCGAGCCGCAGGGGCTCCTGGGCCGGACCGGTGATGGCGGCCGGTACGCTGTGGGCTACCTCCAACGACGGCCGCATCGCCTCGGTGGACGCGGTGACCGGCGCCCTCGGCGTCAACACCGAAATCGGCTTCAGCGGCGCCATCGCCCCGATCCTCAATTCCGGCAAGATGATGGTTCTGGCCGGAGATGGTACGCTCATCGCCGTGAACTGAGTACGGCGCCACGATAAAGCGGACGGGCGGCGGCGGATCGGACGATCCGGCGCCGCAACGTCTATTGAAGGAAAGCTCGCAATGCCCGCGCAACCGACCGTCGCCCTTGTCGGCCGCCCCAATGTCGGCAAGTCCACCCTGTTCAACCGGCTCGTCGGCAAGAAGCTGGCGCTGGTCGACGACACGCCCGGCGTCACCCGCGACCGCCGCGTCGGCAACGGCCGGCTCGGCGATCTCACCTTCCAGGTGATCGACACCGCCGGCCTCGAGGAGGCCAACCCGGAGTCGCTCGAAGGCCGCATGCGCGCCCAGACCGAGATGGCGATCCGCGACGCCGATGCCGTGCTGTTCCTCTACGACGCGCGGGCCGGCGTCACGCCGCTCGACAAGCATTTCTCCGACATGATCCGCCGCATGGACCGCGAGGTGATCCTGGTCGCCAACAAGGCCGAGAGCCGGGCCGTCGACGCCGGTTTGATGGAGGCCTACGAACTCGGCCTCGGCGAGGCGATCGCCATCTCGGCCGAGCACGGCCAGGGGCTCGCCGACCTCTACGACGCGCTGCGGGAGGCGCTGGAAGGGCGCCTCGGCTTTGCCGAGCCGGAGAGCGAGGAGGCGGTGACCAACCTCGACGTCGACGAGGAGGGCAATCTCGTGGTGCCGGAGGTGCAGCGGCCGCTGCGCGTCGCCGTCACCGGCCGGCCCAACGCCGGTAAGTCGACGCTGATCAACCGGATGATCGGCGAGGACCGCCTGCTGACCGGTCCGGAGGCCGGCATCACCCGCGATTCCATCTCGGTCGACTGGACGTGGCGGGATCGCGAGGTGAAGCTGTTCGACACGGCCGGCCTGCGCCGCAAGGCGCGCGTGCAGGAGAAGCTCGAGAAACTGTCGGTGGCAGACGCGCTGCGCGCCATCAAGTTCGCCGAGGTGGTCGTGGTGCTGCTCGATGCCACCATTCCCTTCGAGAAGCAGGACCTGCACATCGTCGACCTGATCGTCCGCGAGGGCAGGGCGCTGGTGATCGGTCTCAACAAGTGGGACCTCGTCGAGGATCGCGGCGGCAAGTTGCGCGAGCTGCGAGAGGAATGCGAGCGGCTGCTGCCGCAGGTGCGCGGCGTCGAACTGGTGACGCTGTCCGGCCTCGCCGGCCAGGGCATCGACAAGCTGATGCAGGCGGTGGCGCGCGCCTACGACGTCTGGAACACCCGCATCTCCACCGGCCGCCTCAACCGCTGGCTGACCGGCCTGATCGAGCATCATCCGCCGCCGGCGGTGGCCGGTCGCCGCCTGAAGATCCGCTACATCACCCAGGCCAAGACGCGGCCGCCGATGTTCGTGATCTTCGGCTCGCGCCCCGAGGCCATGCCGGAGAGCTACATGCGCTATCTGTCCAACGGCCTGCGCGAGACCTTCGACATGCCGGGCACGCCGATCCGTGTGCAGATGCGCTCGGGCGGCGACAACCCTTACGACAAGAAGGGCTGATATCTGGGAGGCATGAAGATGCCTCCTGGTATTTCGCTTGCCGATTTCTCATGCCCCTGATGCACATGAGAAATCGGCAATGGCCTCAATGAGCGGTTGCGTCAGCGTCTTCGCGCATTGGTATGAGTGGCCGACGGTCACATCTTGGTGACTTGCGTGCGAGGCGGTTGCAAGGTGCGCCGACGGCGCGCGACTGTCGCGGGGTCTCTCGCGGCGACCCTTTGCCCTCTCCCCGAACCGGCGTCGCCACGGCCCCTCCTTCCGACAAGGATTCCTCCATGCTCCTCGAAAAGCTCAACTGGCGCTACGCCACCAAGAAGTTCGACCCGGCGCGGCCGGTGCCGCAGGACAAGATCGACAAGATCGTCGAGGCAGTTTGCCTTGCTCCGACGTCGAGCGGCCTGCAGCCCTACGAGTTGCTGGTGATCACCAATCCGGACATCAAGGCGAAGATCCTGCCGATCGCCAGCGGTCAGACGCAGGTAGTCGACGCCTCGCACATCTTGGTGTTCGCCGCCTGGGACACCTACACCGCCGACCGCATCAACGCGGCCTTCGATTTCGTGGTCGAGGAGCGGCAGTTGACCGGCGAAGCGCTCGACAACTGGGACGCCTACCGCCACCGGCTGCTCAATGCCTACGTGCCGCGCGACGCCCGCACCAACTTCGAGCACGCCGCCCGCCAGTCCTATATCGGCTTCGGCTTCGCCATTGCCGAGGCGGCGATGCTGGAGGTGGATGCGACGCCGATGGAAGGCTTCGATGCCGACGCGCTCGATGAGCTGCTGGGCCTGAGGGCGCGCGGCTTGAGGTCAGTGACCATGCTGCCGCTCGGCTACCGGCAGGCCGACCAGGACTGGCTGGTGGGCCTCAAGAAGGTACGCCGGCCGAAGGAAGAGTTCGTCACCGTGATCCGCTGAGGCGGCGGACGGAAGGGGCGGATCGTCGGGTCCGCCCCATCTTTTTGACGGCTGCGGCCGTCCCGCCACGAGCGGTATTCGGGCAGGGTTTCGGGCGCTTGCCGCCGGCCCTCAAAAAGCCCGAATAGTGCTTTGAATAGAAAAGGAAAATCCACCGATTCGCAGGGCTGTTGATGGGAGCGTGCATTGTTGGCTTCCACGGTCAGAATCGGCTAGAACGAAGCATCTCCGGAAGGTCCGGCCGGCAAGGGCGAAATGTTCCTTAGCCGCATGACAGGACGGACAAGACAACCCCCGCCGTCTTGAGGCCATTTGGCCGGACGGCGGCGTAGTTCAGGAAGTCTAAGCCATTGGCTGAAAACACCAAGACACCCGACGGTGCCGAGCCGACCGACATCAGACCGGTGTCGCTGATCGAGGAAATGAAGCGCAGCTATCTCGATTACGCCATGAGCGTGATCGTTTCCCGCGCTTTGCCGGACGTGCGTGACGGCCTGAAGCCGGTGCACCGCCGCATCCTCTTTTCGATGAGCGAGAACGGCTACGACTGGAACAAGCCCTATCGCAAGTCGGCGCGCGTGGTCGGCGACGTCATCGGTAAATACCATCCGCATGGCGACGCCTCGATCTACGACGCGCTGGTGCGCATGGCTCAGCCGTTCTCGATGCGGCTGCCGCTGGTCGACGGGCAGGGCAACTTCGGCTCCATCGACGGCGACAGCGCCGCGGCCATGCGCTACACCGAGGTGCGCCTCGAACGCGTGTCGCAGGCGCTGACCGACGACCTCGACAAGGACACCGTCGACTTCAATCCCAACTACGACGGCTCCGAGCGCGAGCCGTCGGTGCTGCCGGCCCGCTTCCCCAACCTCTTGGTCAACGGTTCGGGCGGCATCGCCGTCGGCATGGCCACCAACATCCCCTCGCATAACCTCGGCGAGGTGGTCGATGCCACCATCCGCCTGATGGACAATCCGGACATCGACATCGAGGAACTGATGGAGGTGCTGCCGGGGCCGGACTTCCCGACCGGCGCCATGATCCTCGGCCGCTCCGGCATCCGGCAGGCATTCATGACCGGCCGCGGCTCGGTGGTGATGCGCAGCCGCGTCGCCATCGAGCAGATCCGCAAGGATCGCGAGGCGCTGATCGTCACCGAGATTCCCTATCAGGTGAACAAGTCGGTGATGGTGGAGAAGATCGCCGAGCTGGTGCGCGAGAAGCGCGTCGAGGGCATCGCCGATCTCCGCGACGAAAGCTCGCGCGACGGCATCCGCGTCGTCATCGAGCTGAAGCGCGACGCGGTGGCCGACGTGGTGCTCAACCAGCTCTACCGCTTCTCGCAGTTGCAGACGTCGTTCGGCGTCAACATGGTGGCGCTGAACGGCGGCCGGCCGCAGTTGATGAACCTGAAGGACGTGCTTACCGCCTTCGTCGCCTTCCGCGAGGTGGTGGTGACGCGGCGTACCCGCTTCCTGCTCGGCAAGGCGCGCGACCGGGCCCACGTGCTGGTAGGTCTGGCCATCGCCGTCGCCAACATCGACGAGGTGATCGCCGTCATCCGCAACGCGCCGGACCCGGCCACCGCCCGCGAGCAGTTGATGACCCGCCGCTGGCCGGCCGCCGATGTCGAGGCGCTGATCCGGCTGATCGACGATCCGCGCCACGAGGTCAACGACGACGGCACCTACAACCTCTCCGAGGAGCAGGCGCGCGCCATCCTGGATCTCCGTCTGCAGCGCCTCACCGCGCTCGGGCGCGACGAGATTTCCGACGAACTCAACCAGCTCGCCGAGGAGATCAAGGGCTATCTCGAGATCCTCGCCTCGCGCGATCGCGTGCTGTCGATCATCCGCGACGAGCTGACCGAGATCCGCACCGCCTATGCCACGCCGCGCCGCACCGAGATCCTCGAGTCCGACGCCGACATGGAGGACGAGGACCTGATCGCCCGCGAGGAGATGGTGGTCACCGTCTCCCACGAGGGCTACATCAAGCGCGTGCCGCTGTCGCAGTATCGGGCGCAGAATCGCGGTGGCAAGGGCCGCTCCGGCATGGCGACCAAGGAGGAGGACTTCGTCACCCGCCTGTTCATCGCCTCGACGCATGCGCCGGTGCTGTTCTTCTCCTCGCGCGGCATCGCCTACAAGCTGAAGGTCTGGCGCCTGCCGCTCGGCACGCCGCAGTCGCGCGGCAAGTTCATCAAGAACATCCTGCCGCTGACCGACGGCGAGCGCATCACCTCGATCCTGGCGCTGCCCGAGGACGAAGCCTCCTGGGCCGATCTCGACGTGGTGTTCGCCACCCGGCTCGGCACGGTGCGCCGCAACAAGCTCAGCGACTTCGCGCAGGTCAACCGCAATGGCAAGATCGCCATGAAGTTCGACGACGACAGCGACGGCATCATCGGCGTCGAGACCTGCACCGAGAGCGACGACTTCCTGCTGGTGTCGGCGCTTGGCCAGTGCATCCGCTTCCCGGTCGGCGACGTGCGCGTCTTCAAGGGGCGCGATTCGACAGGTGTGCGCGGCATCTCGCTCGCCGACGGCGACGAACTGATCTCCATGACCATCCTGCGCCACTTCGACGCCAGCCCGGCCGAGCGCGCCGCCTTCCAGAAGCAGTGGGCGGCTGAACAGCGGGCGGCCGGCGCCGAGGAGGCGGAGGTCGTCGACGAGGCGGTGGCCGACGACGCGGAGGAGGAGGGCAACGGCAACGGCATCGACGCGCTGTCGCCGGAGCGCTTCGCCGAGATGATGCTGGCGCAGCAGTTCGTGCTGACGGTCAACGGGCAGGGCTACGGCAAGCGGTCGTCGTCCTACGAGTTCCGCACCTCCGGCCGTGGCGGCAAGGGCATCAAGGCCACCGATCAGAGCAAGCTCGACGAGATCGGCAAGCTGATCGCCGCCTTCCCGGTGGAGCCGGCCGACCAGATCATGCTGGTCTCGGACGGCGGCCAGCTGATCCGCGTGCCGGTCGACCAGATCCGCATCGTGTCGCGCGCCTCGAAGGGCGTCCGCATCTTCAACACGGCCGATGGCGAGAAGGTGGTGTCGGTGGAGCATATCTCCGACATCGGCGAGGAAGCCGAGGCGTGATGATCGGCGGGCCGGCGGAAACGCCGGCCGCCGCTTCCTGACCAACAAAAGGNNAGGCATTCCAGCGAAAGCGGCAACCGGCTTTGCGCGCGGAAATGCTCTGGTGACCGGTCACTCCACGATGGTGAGACCCGCCGCGACGGTGGTGATCGTGATGCCGCTGGCCGCGTGCGCCTCCCTGGCGCAAACCTTGAGGCCGTCGACGGTTTCGGTGACGCAACGGCTGACGTCCGACGCCTGATCGCCGCGCCCGAGTTCCGGGAACATCGGCTCGGTGGCGCCGATCGACAGAACGGCCGCGGAAAGACCGGCCATGACGAGGGCCATCTTCTTCATACGCAGGGTACCGTGCTTCGTCATGTCAGGCCGCCTTCCATTGCGAGACCTACCTGTGAAGGTCGAGTTTCGGGCGGGATCGTTACGCGGCAGTTAACGCGATGATGAGCATTGAAGGCATCGGCGCTAATGCTTAATCAGCCGTTAATGCGACCAAATGCCGATGGCATCGAACTTTCCTCCGTTACCGGTCGCTCGGGGCGGGGCGGAGTTGTGAACGGCCGGGGAAAGGGCTATTCAGGAAAACCATGACGACCGCCCTCTACGCCGGCTCCTTCGACCCGGCCACCTACGGCCATCTCGACGTGATCGAGCGCGCCTCGCGCCTGTTCGACACGCTCGTCGTGGCCATCGGCATCCATCACGAGAAGAAGGGCGAGTTCGACGCCGCCGAGCGCGAGGCCATGCTGCGCGAGCTGGTGGTGCCGATTGCTGGTCGCACCGGCGGCCGCATCGAGGTGGTGACCTTCGCCGACCTGGTCGTCGACATCGCCCGCCGGCATGGCGCCCGCGTGCTGGTGCGCGGCATCCGCAACAGTTCCGATCTCGACGTCGAGGTGGGCATGGCCGGCATGAACGCGGTGCTGGCGCCGGAGATCGACACCATCTATTTCGGCGCCTCGTCGGGCGTCCGCCACGTGGCGTCCAGCCTCGTCAAGCAGATCGCCCGTCTCGGCGGCGACATTACTGCCTTCGTTCCGCCGCAGGTTGCGGACAAACTCCGCGCCCGCTATCCGGCCGGCTGAAGAATCGGCACACTGAAAAGCAGGGAGATCGATGTGATCCGCAGGACCTTTCTCGCGGCGCTCGCCGCCACCGGGCTCGTTCTGGCGAGCGGCGCTCAGGCTGCCTCGCCCGACAACACGCTGGTCCTGGAGACCAGCAAGGGCAAGGTGACGATCGAGCTTCGGCCCGACCTGGCGCCCAAGCACGTGGCGCAGATCAAGACGCTGGTCGGCCAGCACTTCTACGACGGCATCATCTTCCACCGGGTGATCGACGGCTTCATGGCCCAGACCGGCGATCCCACCGGCACCGGCATGGGCGGCTCCGAGCTGCCCGACATTCCGGCCGAGTTCTCCAAGGCGCATTTCGGTCGCGGCACCGTCGGCATGGCGCGCGCCCAGGACCCCAACAGCGCCAACTCGCAGTTCTTCATCATGTTCGCCGACGGCAGCTTCCTGGACGGCCAGTATACCGTCTGGGGCGAGGTGACCGACGGCATGGACGTCGTCGACAAGATCAACCGCGGCGAGCCGCCGGCCAATCCGGACAAGATCGTCAAGGCGCGCCTCGCCTCCGATCCGAACTGACGGATCGCACTTCCCGGCCGGCCGTGCTAGAGCCACGCCGGCAACCAGAGCCGAAAGGAGGCCCGCGTGGCCGATATCAAGGATCCCGAGAACACCCTCGTCATGGAAACCACCAAGGGCACCGTCGTCATCGAGATGCGGCCCGACCTTGCGCCCAACCATGTCGAGCACATCAAGAAGCTGGTGCGCGAGAAGTTCTACGACGGCATCGTCTTCCACCGGGTGATCGACGGCTTCATGGCCCAGACCGGTTGCCCGCACGGCACCGGTACCGGCGGCTCGCAGTATCCGGACCTGAAGCAGGAGTTCAACGCCGAGCCGCACGTGCGCGGCACGGTGTCCATGGCCCGCGCCATGAACCCCAACTCGGCCAACTCGCAGTTCTTCATCTGCTTCGACGACGCCCGCTTCCTGGACAAGCAGTATACCGTCTGGGGCAAGGTGATCGAGGGCATGGAGAACGTCGACAAGATCAAGCGCGGCGAGCCGGTGCGCGATCCCGACAAGATCATCTCGGTCGTCGTGGCGGCCGACGCGGCCTGATCGGCCGCGCCGCAGCCATCCCGATCGATCTGCGTCTCGCGCCGGCGGAGTCCTCCGTCGGCGCTTTTCTTTGGGAGCCGCGCCATTCCGCCCCTGCCGGAGCGTGCCACCGGTCCATTGCTGGAGCCGCTGCGCCTCGCGTTGCGGCGCTTTCTGGCACGCCTGCCGGCTCCCATGGCCGAATTCATCCTGTTCGGCCTGAAGCAGGCGTGGTCCTGCCTGTTCGGCGGCGTCATGCTGGCGGCGCTAATCGTCACCAAATACCTCTGGTCGGCGGAATGGCCGGTCCAGCGCTATGATTTCTTGTTCGCCTTCGCGCTGACGGTGCAGATCCTGATGCTGGCGCTACGCCTCGAGAGCCTGTCCGAGGTGAAGGTGATCGCCGTCTATCACGTCGTCGGCACCGTCATGGAAATCTTCAAGGTCCGGATGGGCTCCTGGGCCTATCCCGAGCCGGCGACGATCGCCATCGCCGGCGTGCCGCTGTTCTCGGGTTTCATGTACGGTTCGGTCGGCAGCTACATGGCAAGGGCACTGCGCGTCTTCGACATGCGCTTCACGGATTTCCCAGGCCGTGCGTCCACTGTGCTGCTGTCGCTGGCGATCTACGCCAACTTCTTCGCCCACCACTTCGTCTACGATGTCCGCTGGCTGCTGTTCGCGGCGACGGCGCTGCTCTACGGGCGCGTGCGGATCTACTTCACGGTGGACCGGGAGGCTCGCTGGATGCCGCTCGTCGTCGCCGCGCTGCTGACCAGCGTCTTCATGTGGCTGGCGGAGAATGTCGGCACCGTCACCGGTACCTGGCTCTATCCGGGGCAGGGGGTCTGGCACCCCGTCTCGCTCGGCAAGATGGGGTCGTGGTATCTCTTGCTGTTCGTGAGCTTCACGCTGGTCACGCTCGTCCTGCCGCCGCGCCCGCCCGAGGCGCGGCCCGGCGGCGAGGATGCGGCTCAGACGAACAGGTCGACCAGCCAGTAGGATGCGGCGGCGATGGCGGCGCCGGCCGGCATGGTGATCACCCAGGCGATGACGATGTTGCCGGCGATGCCCCAGCGCACCGCCGACACGCGGCGGGCGGCGCCGACGCCGACGATGGCGCCGGTGATGGTGTGCGTCGTCGACACGGGAATGCCGAAGTGCGTGGCGACGAACAGGGTGATGGCGCCGCCGGTCTCGGCGCAGAAACCCTGCATCGGGTTGAGGCGGGTGATCTTCGAGCCCATGGTGTGGACGATGCGCCAGCCGCCCATCAGCGTGCCGAGCGCCATGGCCGTCTGGCAGGAGATCACCACCCAGAACGGCACGTGGAATTCGCCCCCGAGGTAGCCCTGCGAATAGAGCAGCACGGCGATGATGCCCATGGTCTTCTGCGCGTCGTTGCCACCATGGCCGAGCGAATAGAGCGAGGCGGAAACGAACTGCAGATGCCGGAAAGTCTTGTCGACGGCGAACGGCGTGCGCTTGACGAAGGTCCAGGACACCACCAGCACCAGCATCAGCGCCAGGAAGAAGCCGAAGGCCGGCGACAGGAAGATGGCGCCCGCCGTCTTCAGGAGACCGCCCCAGACGATGGCGCTGAAGCCGGTCTTGGCGAGGCCGGCACCAACCAGACCGCCGACCAGCGCATGCGAGGACGAAGAGGGTATGCCGGCCAGCCAGGTGACGACGTTCCAGGTGATGGCGCCCATCAGCGCCGCGAACACCACATGCGGCGTGACGATGCCGGGATCGATGATGCCCTTGCCGAGCGTCGTCGCCACGTGCAGGCCGAAGAACAGGAAGGCGATGAAGTTGAAGAAGGCTGCCCAGAACACCGCGTATTGCGGCCTCAAGACGCGCGTCGACACGATGGTGGCGATGGAGTTGGCGGCATCGTGCAGGCCGTTCAGGAAGTCGAACAGCAGCGCGATGCCGATCAGGCCGACGAGGAGAGGGAAGGCCAGCGTCTCCATCAGACGTTCTCGATCACGATGCCGCTGATTTCCTTGGCGACGTCCTCGAAGCGGTCGAGCACCTTCTCCAACTCGCCGTAGATCTGGCTGCCGATGATGTAGCCCATGGCATTGCCGACGCCGTGGCGACGGTAGAGGTCCTTCAGCCCGTTCTCGTGCAAGAAGTCCGAGTGGCCTTCGACGCGCGTCACTTCCTCCGACAGCGTCGTCAGGCGCGGGGCGTTGGTGCCGACGCTCTTCAGGAGCGGAATCGCCTCGGCGACCAGCCGGGCAGCCTGGACGATGTCGGCCCCCATGTCGCGCATGCCGGGATCGAAGACCTGCTGCTCGAACAGCAGGATGGTCTTCACCACGCGGTGCATGGTGTCGATGGTGTCGTCCATCGACTGGATGAGGTCCTTGATGTCGTTGCGGTCGAACGGCGTGATGAAGCTGCGCCGGACGGCCAGCAGCACCTCGCGGGTGATGCCGTCGGCCCTGTCCTCGAGCGCGACGATCTCGGCGATGCGGCGATCGCGGTCATCGCCCGACAAGAGGGCGTTCAGCGAATGGGCGGCGGCAACGACGGTTTCGGAATGCTGGGCGAACAGGGCGAAGAACTGCTCCTCGTGCGGGAGGAGCTTGCGGAACCATTCGAGCATGGTTGGTCCTTGTCTTTTGGACTTTTCGGCATGCGGTTTAGCCGATGAACCTTCCGTGCGCTAGTCGCAGTTCCTGCGACGCCTTATCTTTTTGGGCGTTTTCATGGCCGTCCCGCGTCAAGGGAAGGGCAGCGCTGCATTTTTGCCGTCAGTCGGACGAGCAACTCTCGGCGATCGGCGAAAAGGCGCGGAGAAGTGTGGCGTCCAGCTTGCCGTCCATCGATTGCATGATGGCATAGGCTTCGCGCGCTGTTCTCGGCGCCTTGTAGGCGCGGCGTTCGATCAGGGCGGCGAAGATGTCGCAGATGGTGATCATGCGAGTGATGTCGGTGATCCGGCGCCCGCCGATGCCGTAGGGATAGCCGGTGCCGTCGAGATACTCGTGATGATCGCGCGCCGCCTCGGCCACCTCGCCGGGAACCGCATCGTTGCCGACGAGCATGTCGTAGCCGGCCCTGGCGTGGGTCTCCATCACCCGCCGCTCCTCAGGATCGAGCGCGCCGGGCTTGTCGAGGACGGAAAGCGGCACATGCACCTTGCCGACGTCATGGAAATGCGCGGCCTCGAACAGGCGGCGCTGGTCGCCGGCCGAGAAGCCGAGGCCACGCGCGAACAGCATGGCGATGGCTGACACCAAGCTGCAATGCTGGGCGGTGCCGTCATGATAGCTCTGGATGATGGACAGCCAGTGGGCGGCGGCGGCGCTGTCCAGCAGCGCTTCGAAATGGTTGAAGGCGCTCTTCGCCTCGGCGATGGCGGCGCCGAGGTCGCCGGCGCGGATAAGCTCGAACAGGCGGTCGGAACCGGTCTCGATCTCTGCCGCCGCCGCCGCGCGGCGGGCGACGGTCGACTGGCGGAGCACTGCCGTCGACGGATCGGCCAGGGCCAGAATGCTGGCCAGCCGCTCGGGCGTCGGCAACGACTTGACGATGAAGGGAAAGCCGATCCCGTCGAGCGCCGCCAGCGTCCGGTCGCCAAGCCGGTCGCCGAACAGTACGACGCGGTCGAGCCTGGCCGTCCAGGGGCCGTTCAGCACGTCGTCGAGAAAGTCCGGCGCGAAGCGGTCGCCGACGATCAGCATCAGGCCGTGGTCGAGGTCGGGCTCGGGCGCGCCCGATCGCCAGGGCGCGGCGACGAAGCCGAGGTCCGACAGCATCAGAGCCGCCGCGCCGCCAAGGTCCGGGCGTTCGGCCAACACGGCGGCCGGCACCGCCTGGCGCATCAGCTTTAGCCGCAGTTCGAGATCGAGGCGCTCCAGGACGACGGCCGGCCGCTGATCGATATCGACAACGTTGTCAGTGATGCGCAACGAGGATCTCGGATGGGCCACGTTCGGGTGCTCCAGGACAGGCGCCACGGCTATGGCAGCGGCCGGCTCGCCGTGAAAAGGACAAGACGATCTGTTCCGCCGGGACCGGCGGTTGGCAGTTTTCGTCGTTTGCTTGCGTTGGAAGTGTTCTAGCATAGGTCGCTGTCGGTGGTAAGGAGGCAGGCCTCGGAACCGCCGGCAAGCGTAAAATCTTAGATAAACTCTATTCACAAAAAACGTTTCGAGAGGTGGGCGGTTGTGGTCTTGAGCGCGGAGGAGGTGGCAAGTACAGCAGAGGATATGGCCTGCGCTGCCGCTGAATGCCGCCACCGGATCTGGCGAGCGCGGGCCATCGAATAAGGCTTGCGCGAGAACGGGGACGACATGCTGCCGGCGGGGTTGGACCCGCTCCAGGTAGCGGGTGGCACCGGCATGGGGCGAAACAGCCGACCAAGACCGCGCACGGACCGGGTAATGACGCATCATCCCTCACGCGTGGGCGTGGACTGAGACGTCCGGTGATCGTTGGGGACGCCAAGTCGGCAGGTGTCGCCTCTTGCGTATGGGTATGAATTGAGAACGTTCGACGGCAGCGGCGGTAGCAGCGAAAGCTGTTGCGTTTTAAGTTTGGGCGCGGATTGAAACATGCCTTGCGGGATGTTCTTGGCGCTGTTGTGCTGTCGCCCATCGCGCTTTGGCGTGGATTGAAACATCGAGGTGACTGAAACCGTGCCGATCGGCACCGGTTGCCCTTCACGTTTGAATAGAGGTTGCCGTACGCAAGACGCTCTGTCGGACTTTCGGGTCGGCAGTCCATGGAAGCAGGCTGCCGCTTTGGCTGAGATCGGCGACCGTGCTCTCACCCGCCCATCGCCATCTTTTCTGCCGGGAAACTTGGTTGCCTTTCGCATCGGCGCTGCCTAATGCAGGACCATGCAAGTTTCAGCCTTCGACTTCGAACTGCCGCCCGAGCGGATTGCCCTGCGTCCAGCCGTACCGCGTGACGCGTCGCGTCTTCTGGTCGTCAGGCCCAGCACGCCTTTCGAGGACAAGCAGGCGCGCGACCTCGCCGATCTGCTGTTGCCGGGCGACGCGCTGGTGTTCAACGACACCAGGGTGATCCCTGCCCAACTCAAAGGGCGGCGCGACCGCTCCGGTGCCGAGCCCGTCCACATCTCGGCGACGCTGCACTTGCGCGAAGCGCCGGATTGCTGGCGGGCCTTCGTCAAGGGGGCCCGCAAGCTCCGCCCCGGCGACCGGGTGCTGTTCTCCGGCGCCGATCCGGCGGCCGAGCCGCTTGCAGCCATCGTCACAGCCAAGGGCGAGGAGGGCGACGTCGGCCTCCGTTTCGACCTCGCCGGCCCGGCGCTCGACGCCGCGCTGGTTTCCGTCGGCCACATCCCGCTGCCGCCCTACATCGCTGCCCGCCGCGCTGAGGACGAGCACGACCGCGCCGACTACCAGACGGTCTACGCTCGCGAGAATGGCGCCGTGGCCGCGCCGACCGCCGGACTGCATTTCACGCCGGACCTTCTGGCGCGTCTCGATGCGCGCGGCATCGGTCGGCATTTCGTGACGCTGCATGTCGGCGCCGGCACCTTCCTGCCGGTGAAGGCCGAGGACACCGAACACCACCGGATGCACGCCGAGATCGGCCACATTTCGGCGGAAACCGCCGAGGCGCTCAACGCCGTACGGTCTGGCGGCGGCCGGGTGGTGGCGGTCGGCACGACGTCGCTGCGCCTTCTCGAAAGCGCTGCCGGCGAGGACGGCATCATCCGGCCCTTCCGGGGCGCCACCGACATCTTCATCACGCCCGGCTACCGCTTCCGCGCCGTCGATCTGCTGATGACCAACTTCCATCTACCGAAATCGACGCTGTTCATGCTGGTCTCGGCCTTCTCCGGCCTAAACACCATGCGCGCCGCCTACACCCATGCCATCGACAGCGGCTATCGCTTCTACTCTTACGGCGACACGTCGCTGCTGCATCCGGCGGCGGAGAGTCGGCTGGCAAAGGGCTGATCATCCGGCGGGCAGGGAAGATGTCACGCCGTCGGGGTTGGAGCGCACTCCACCATCCGATGCGAAGACTTATGCGTTCAGCCCGACTTGGCATTCCGGCCCGACGTCCTGGCATAACGCCTCAACCCGGCTCGTTGGCGTGGAACCGACGGAGGAGAGCACAAAACAACCTTGCCGCGCCAGCCATCCGAGCCGGCGGCGTCGATACCGGACCACTCCCAAGGCATGGTAGCGGATGAATTCAAGAAGCAGCTGGCCGGCACAGCCCGCGAGCCTCCAGGGAATCAGGGCTGGAACCGGCTGCCGGGATCAGTAGCGGCGCATCAGCGCCACGAGCCGGCCCTGGATGCGTACCCGGTCGGGGCCGAAGATGCGCGTCTCGTAAGCCGGGTTGGCGGCCTCGAGGGCCACCGAGGCGCCCTTGCGGCGCAGGCGCTTCAGCGTCGCCTCCTCGTCGTCCACCAGTGCGACGATGATATCGCCGGAATCGGCGGTGTCCGACTTCTTGATGACCACGGTGTCGCCATCGAGGATACCAGCCTCGATCATCGAGTCGCCGCGCACTTCCAGCGCGTAATGCTCGCCGCCGGCCACCAGGTCGATCGGCACGTGCAGGATGTGCGACTGGTTCTGGATGGCGGCGATCGGCACGCCGGCGGCGATGCGCCCCATCACCGGCACCGGCACGGTATCGCGGCTGTCGAGCGACGGCGCGGCGGGACTGGCCGGCGGCGTCTTGCGCCCGGCGTCGCCCTCGATGACCGCCGGCGCGAAGCCCTTGCGGCCGCGGCCGATACCCGGCTGCATGGTCTCCGGCAGCTTGATCACCTCCAGCGCCCGCGCCCGGTTGGGCAGGCGGCGGATGAAGCCGCGCTCCTCGAGCGCGGTGATCAGCCGGTGGATGCCCGATTTCGACTTGAGGTCCAGCGCGTCCTTCATCTCGTCGAAGGACGGCGGCACGCCCGATTCCTTCAGCCGCTCATGAATGAACATCAGGAGTTCGAGCTGTTTGCGCGTGAGCATCGTCTGGTCCCCGCTGGTCGGCCGGAGCGCTCTGCGCACCGCACCGCGATTCGGTACAAATCACGAACAGAGTTAACATGTTCCGTGTGTGTTCCGCAATGGGAGATTGCCAGATCTACCTTCGGACAAGTGCGAGCAGGACGAAAATCGCTGTCGGGCGGAGTAACTCCCAATCATATCGGGAGCAACGCCCGGCTATTCGCTCCGGACGGATGGAAAACGCGGGTGACGCTGGCACGAGATACCGGCCACCTCGCCTTACTGGAGGAAGGCGCGTTTCTATCCCGGCGTGGAGTAACGGTGGCTGCGTCTGCCAAGAAGGCGCGGCTTGGGTATGCCGTCCCGCCGATCTCGCGGGTTCAGGCGAGCGTCTTCCTCACGGCCTCGACGACGTCGGCCGCGTAGAGCTTGCAGACGCCGCGCTTACCGACCGGTTCGATCTTCAGTGTTTCGATCGCCTTCTTCACCTTGGCGTCGGAAATGCCGATTTCCTTGGCAATGACGCCGACGGTAACAGTTGCCTGTTCGGTCACGGGTGGATCCTCCGGGTTGGCAAGTGCCTGTCCGGAAAGCGTAAGCAGTGGCGCCGCGCCGGTCAATGACGGTAAGGGCATAGCATATCCGGCGGATTGCGTAGGCCAGACATGGCGTGTGCCGTCCGGCCGCTTCGCCGACGGCACGTCCCTTCTGTAGCGGGTTGGCTTCCGGGCGG
>LUYO01000088.1:0-20765 GCA_001603295.1 Rhodobacterales bacterium Alpha_02 | reverse complement strand
GTCAACCGCCGTCTCGCTCTCTACGTGCTCGACGACCTCGAAAAGCCCGGCCGGCGGGCGGCGCTGTCGCGCATCGCCGCGGAGATGACGGCGATCTCCGCCGAGGCCGACGCCGCTTTCCGCACCGTTGCCGCCAACGACCTGCCGCGCCTCGTCGTCTGGGGCGGCGGCGACGCCGTCAATCCGCTCGACGAGGAGCGCCTCGAAGCGGTCGGCGGCGAGCGTTGCGTCATTGCCGAGGTCGGCCATCTGCCGCACGTCGAGGCGGCCGGCGTTCTCAATCGCCGGCTGGTCGCCTTCCTGGCCGAGCGGCCCGCCTGAGGAACCGTCATGTCCAGAACCACCCGCGCCACCCAGTTCCTCGACAAGGCGCGCGTCGCCTACGAGACGGTGACCTACGACTACGACCCCGACGCCGACCGTATCGGCATGCAGGCCGCCGAGGCGATCGGTGCCGACCCGGCCCGCGTCCTGAAGACGCTGATGGCCGAGGTGGACGGCAAGCCGGTCTGCGTCGTCGTGCCGTCCGACCGCGAGGTCAGCATGAAGAAGCTGGCAGCGGCCTTCGGCGGCAAGTCGGCGCATATGATGAAGCCGGCCGACGCCGAGCGCGTCACCGGCTACCACATCGGCGGCATCTCGCCCTTCGGCCAGAAGAAGCGCGTGCCGACCGCCTTCGAGGAAGCGGCGCTCGCCCACGACGGCGTCTACATGAACGGCGGACAGCGCGGCCTTCAGGTGCAACTGAAGCCGGCCGACGCGGTGAAGGCGCTCGACGCCAAAGCGGTGTCGCTGGTGGCGGAATGACGCCAAAGCCGGGGACAACACCAACCGTCCGGAATTAAGCGGTTGCCTTTCTGTTGCACTTGGGCGGGGGTGATTCTACCCATCGTGCCATGGGCAAGGAACTGATTCCCTCGGACGGCATCGAGCCGGTCAATCTCCGCGAGGCGCTGGAAGAGCGCTATCTCGCTTATGCGCTTTCGACCATCATGCACCGGGCGCTGCCCGACGTGCGCGACGGCCTGAAGCCGGTGCACCGGCGCATCCTCTACGCCATGCGCCTGTTGCGCCTCGACCCCGGCAACGCCTTCAAGAAATGCGCCCGCGTGGTCGGCGACGTCATCGGCAAGTATCATCCGCATGGCGACGGCGCCGTCTACGAGGCGATGGTGCGCCTCGCTCAGGACTTCTCGCAACGCTATCCGCTGGTCGACGGCCAGGGCAACTTCGGCAACATCGACGGCGACAGCGCCGCCGCCCAGCGCTACACCGAGGCGCGGATGACCGAGGTGGCGCGCCTGTTGCTCGACGGGCTCGACGAGGACGCCGTCGACTTCCGCGACACCTACGATCAGGCCGACAAGGAACCGGTGGTGCTGCCCGGCGCCTTCCCGAATCTCCTGGCCAACGGCTCGGCCGGCATCGCCGTCGGCATGGCCACCAACATTCCCACCCATAACGTCGCCGAGGTCTGCGACGCGGCGATCAAGCTGATCGACGCGCCGGAAACGCCGGTCGAGGGCCTCGTCGACCGTGACGCCGGCCCCATTCGCGGCCCGGACTTCCCGACCGGCGGTATCATCGTCGAGAGCGCCGAGGCCATCCTCGAAGCTTATCGCACCGGCCGCGGCGGTTTCCGCGTGCGCGCCCGCTGGCATCGGGAGGATCTCGACCGCGGCATGTGGCAGGCGGTGGTCACCGAGATTCCCTATCAGGTGCAGAAGGCCAAGCTGATCGAGAAGATCGCCGAGCTGATCACCGACCGCAAGGTGCCGCTGATCGAGGACGTGCGCGACGAATCGACCTCCGACGTCCGCGTCGTCATCGTGCCGAAGTCGCGCAACGTCGACGACAAGCTGATGATGGAAGCGCTGTTCCGCCTGTCGGAGCTGGAAAGCCGCTTCCCGATGAACATGAACGTGCTGTCGCGCGGCCAGGTGCCCAACGTGCTCGGCGTGCGGCAGATACTGCGGGAATGGCTGGACCACCGCCGCGAGGTGCTGATCCGCCGCTCGCAGCACCGGCTCGACCAGATCAACGCCCGCCTCGAATTGCTCGAAGGCTTCATCATCGCCTACCTCAACCTCGACGAGGTGATCCGCATCATCCGCGAGGAGGACGAGCCCAAGGCCGAGCTGATCCGCGCCTTCGGCCTGACCGAGACGCAGGCCGACGCCGTGCTCAACATGCGCCTCAGGAACCTGCGCAAGCTTGAGGAGATGGAGATCCGCAAGGAGCACGCCGAGCTGTCCAAGGAGAAGGCCGAGATCGAGAGCCTGCTCGGCTCCGAGAAGAAGCAGTGGAAGACGGTGCGCTGGCAGATCGGCGAGGTGCGCAAGGAATTCGCCCCCGACAGCAAGATCGGCAAGCGCCGCACCACCTTCGGCAACGGTTCCGAACACGACGCCGGCGACGTGATGGAAGCGCTGATCGAGCGCGAGCCGATCACCGTCGTCGTCTCCGAGAAGGGCTGGATCCGCACGCTGAAGGGCCATATTTCCGACGTCTCCGGCCTGCAGTTCAAGGCCGGCGACGGGCTGAAGCTGTTCTTCAAGGCCGAGACCACCGACAAGCTGATCGTCTTCGCCGACAACGGCAAGGTGTTCACGCTCGGCGCCGACAAGCTGCCGGGCGGCCGCTCGGCCGGCGAGCCGATCCGTCTGATGGTCGACATGGACGACGGCGCCGACGTGGTCGACGTCTTCGTGCTGAAGTCGGAGCGCAAACTGCTGGTGGTGTCGTCGGACGGCTACGGCTTCGTCACCCCCGAGGCCGACCTCGTCGCCACCACGCGCAAGGGCAAGCAATTGCTCAACGTTTCCGCCGGGCAGAAAGCGAAACTGATGGTGCCGGCCGACGGCGACCACGTGGCGATGATCGGCGAGAATCGCAAGTTCCTGATCTTCCCGCTGTCGCAGGTGGCCGAGATGGGGCGCGGCAAGGGCGTGCGGCTGCAGAAGTTCAAGGACGGCGGCGTCTCCGACGCGCGGGTGTTCGCCTCGGATGCCGGCCTTGTCTGGACCGATGCCTCGGGCCGCGTCTTCCAGCGGTCGATGACCGACCTCGCCGACTGGATCGGCGACCGGGCGACCGCCGGCCGCCTGCCGCCCCTGGGATTCCCGAAATCGAACAGCTTCGGACCGCGCGGTCTCTGACGGCGCGGCCGGACTATAACGATTGAATACAACATTTGGTGTGTACGGAGACTGCCGGACGCAGCTTTTGCTGGCTTTACGGACCTGCCGAACGAATGTACAAAATGCACGCTGCCGATTTCCTCTCGGGAACGCGGCGCTAGGGATTGACCAGGGGATTCTTCATCGAGCCGCCGTCTCATCTTTAACAAGAGGTTAGGGATGGCGTTCTAAATTGAGTCAACGCACTTCGGTGCGGTGCCTCGTTTTGAAGGCTCTCGGGCGGCGTAAGCCGCCCGGAGCTGCGATGGTGATGAGTGCTCGAACGGCAAGGCGTACGGAATGACGGCAGGGCGAGACGGCAAGCGCTCGACGGCGAAAACGCTTCTGACGGTGATGTCCGCATCACTGGTTCTGGCGATCGGCGTGGCGGGCTGCGGCACAACCGAGCAAGGCCCTCTGAAATCCGCCAAGGCGAAGATTGATCCGAGATACGGCGTGGCGCCCAGCCCGCGCGTCGTCGCCATGGGCGATCCGGTGCCGAAGGGCGGCGGCCGCGCCATGGTCGGCAAGCCCTATCGGATCGCCGGCAAGACCTACGTTCCGAAGATCGACCCCGACTACAAGGTGGTAGGCCTCGCCAGCTGGTACGGCACCGATTTCCACGGCCGCCGCACCGCCAACGGCGAAGTGTTCGACAGCGCGTCGATTTCCGCCGCCCATCCCACCATGCCGCTGCCGTCCTACGCGCGGCTGACCAGCCTGGCCACCGGCCGATCGGTCATCGTCCGCGTCAACGATCGCGGCCCGTTCCATTCCAATCGCGTGCTCGACATGTCGCAGCGCGCCGCCGACATGCTCGGCGTCAAGCAGGCCGGCGTCGCCAAGGTTCGCGTCGAATACGTCGGCCCGGCGGCGACCGAGGGCGACGATACCGCCTTCCTGCTGGCCTCCTATCGCGGCCCGTCGCTACAGCAGCCGGAGGAGGCGAAGCCGAACGTCATGCTCGCCGCCGTCGAGGCGCTGCCGGGCGTGAAGTCCGTGATGAACGTCTTCCACAGCGACGATGCCAAGCCCGCGCCGGCAGCGCCCGCCCCGGCGGTGGTGGCCGCCGCCGCGCCGGCCGACCTCGTCGGCTCGCCGGCTCCNNCGCCTCCGCCGATCCGGCCGATTTCATCGCCGCGCCGCAGGTGGCAGTGCTGGCACCCGCTCTGGAGCCGACGTTCGCGCCGGTTGTGCCGCTGCCGCAGCCGCGCATGAGCTACAGCGATCCGGATGCCAACACCTTCCAGCCGACAGTGATGTTCGGCGATACGGTGCTGCCGCCGCTGCCGCCCAATGCCTCCGGCTATGCCGCCGACCGCGTGTCGCAGGCCTATCAGGCCGTCGACGGCGTCGAGGCCGGCACGGGTCTCTCCGAACTGGTGAGCAAGCTCGAGGGCATGGCCGGCAAGCCGGCCGTCGCCCAGCCGGCCGGTCCGGTGGTGCAGCTCGGCGTGTTCGGCAATCCCGACAACGTCGCCCGGGTGAGCGGCGCGCTCGCCGCCTATGGCACGCCCGTCGTCACCGACATCACGGTCGGCGGTCGCGACATGAAGCTGATGCGCCTCACGGCCCTGACCGCTACGCCGGACCAGGCGATCGCGGCGGCCGAGGCGGCCGGCGTGCAGGGCGCCCGTCTGTTGCGCTGATCGGTTTCCGAGCGGCGGCAAGGACGGGCGGTCGTGGCGCCGGAAGCGGGAGGTCCGGTTTCGTCGTCATGCGTGGGCTCGTTCTGGCGTTTCTTCTGTCGGCCGCGATATCGGGTCCGGCCGCCGCGCTCGAAAGCGTGGCGCCGCGCATTGTCCTGCATGACGAGACCACCGGTTCGTTGCTGATTGCCCGCGACGAGGACAAGTCCTTCGCGCCGGCCAATTTCGCCAAGCTGGTCACCGCCGCCGTGGTCTTCGAGGCGCTGAAGAGCGGCGAGATCACCGACGCTACCCTCTATCCGATCAGCGAACACGCCTGGCGCACCGGCGGCGCGCCGGCCCGCGTCACCACCATGTTCGCGGCGGTCAAGTCCTTCGTGCCGGTCGGCGACCTGTTGCGCGGCCTCGTCGTCGACTACGCCAACGACGCCGCCATCGCCCTGGCCGAGGGGCTGGCCGGCTCGGAGGAAGCGTTTACCCTCCGCATGAACGACTACGCCGCCCGCATCGGCCTCACCGACAGTCGCTTCGCCAACCCCACCGGCTATGCCGATCCGAAGGCCCGGACGACGCTCGCCGATATGCTGGCACTGGCCGGCCACATCCGCGCCGCCTATCCCGACCGCTACGCGCTCTACAGCCAGCCGGAGTTCCTCTGGAACAAGATCAACCAGACCAACAAGACGCGCCTCGTCAAGGAGCTGCCGGGCGTCGACGGCATGATGCTGGCCTTCGACGAGGCGGCCGGCTTCGGTGCGCTGATCGCCGCCGGTCGCGGCGACCGCCGCGTCACGCTGGCCGCCAGCGGCTATGGCTCGCTCGCCGATCGCGACAAGGATGTGAAGGCGTTGATCGAGGGCGCCTTTTCCGAATACGGGCGCTTTGAACTCTACCCGTCGGGCGCCGAGATCGGCAAGGTGAAGGTATTCGGCGGCGCCGTGCCGGAGGTGGCCGTCATCGCCTCGGGCGGCGGGCCGGTCAACCTGACGCTGCCGACCGGCGACCGCTCGAAATTCCGCCTCGCCGTGGTCTATGACGGGCCGGTGCCGGCGCCGGTCAGCCGCGGCGCGCCGGTCGCCCGCCTGGAGGTGCGCATCGACGACCGCCTCTACCAGTCGGTGCCGCTGATGGCCGTCGCCGACGTGACGCGCGGCGAGCTGCGGCAGCGGGCGCTCGACGGTTTCGCCGAGATGTTCGCCGGCTGGTGGTACAGGACGATCGGGTCTATATCGATCGAGGATATCGTGAACTTGGGAGCATTGCGTGGCCGGCACCAGGGGTAGGTTCATCACCTTCGAGGGCGGCGAGGGCACCGGCAAGTCGACGCAGTCGAAGCGCCTCGCGGCGGCTCTTGAAGCGCGCGGCCTCGACGTGGTGCTGACGCGCGAGCCCGGCGGCTCGCCGGCCGCCGAGGCGATCCGAGGCCTGCTGCTGTCCGGCCGGGCACGGCCGCTCGGCGTGCTCGGGGAAGCCTATCTGTTCGCCGCCGCCCGCCTCGACCATATCGCCGAGCTGATCGAGCCGGCGCTGGCCCGCGGAGCCTTCGTCGTCTCCGACCGCTTTGCCGATTCGACCCGCGTCTACCAAGGCGCGGCCGGCGGCCTGCCGGCCGAGGTGGTCGACGGTCTCGTCAACGCCGCCATCGGCAGGACGGTGCCGGATCTCACCATCGTCATCGACGTGCCGGTCGAACTCGGGCTCGCCCGCGTCGGCCACCGGGCGGCCGGCACCGACCGCTTCGAGAGCGACGCCGTCGCCGTGCAAGAGGCACGCCGGCGGGGCTTCCTGGCGCTGGCCGACCGCTTTCCCGAGCGCTGTGTGATCATCGACGGCAGCCGCGACAAGGACGTGGTGTCGGCCGATATCCTGGCGCTGGTCGTCCGCCGCTTCGGGCTCGACGGGGAGCCGGCCCGTGGCGATTGACGACGATCGCGCCACCGAGGCCGACTGGATCGAGGGCCTGCCGCTGCCGCGCGAGCAGACGGCGCTGATCGGCCACGCCATCGCCGCCGCCGAACTGCACGAGGGCTATGCCGGCGGCCGCCTGCACCACGCCATCCTGATCACCGGCCCCAAGGGCATCGGCAAGGCGACGCTGGCCTTCCGCTTCGCCCGTTACGTGCTGAGCCATCCCGATCCCTCGAAGGCACCGCCCGCCGCGGCCGGCCTGTTGCCGGCCAACGACCGCGTCGCCGCCATGGTGGCGACCGGCGCCCATCCCAACCTCCTGCACCTCCGCCGCCCCTGGGACGACAAGGCCAAGAAGGTCAAGACGCAGCTCACCGTCGACGAGATCCGCCGTACCGTGACCTTCTTCGGCAACGCCGCCGGCGTCGACGGCTACCGCATCGCCATCGTCGATGCCGCCGACGACATGAACGTATCCGCCGCCAACGCGCTCCTGAAGATGCTGGAGGAGCCGCCGAAGCGCTCGCTGTTCCTGGTGCTCTCCCACGTGCCGGGGCGCCTCCTGCCGACCATCCGTTCGCGCTGCCGCCGGCTTTCCCTCGATCCGCTCGGCCCCGACGACCTCGATGCGGCGCTGACCTCGCTCGGCCTGACGGTGGAGGAGGGCGACAAGCCGGCGCTGGCCGCCCTTGCCGAGGGCTCGGTGCGGCGGGCGGTCGAGTGCATCGAGAGCGACGGCCTTGAGGTCTACCGCCAATTCCGGGCGCTGGTCGACGGCTTCCCACGCCTCGACCGGCCGCGCCTTCACCGCTTCGCCGACGCCGTCGCCGGCCGCAAGGGCGCCGACAGTTTCGACCTCTGCGCCGATCTCGCCCGCAACTGGCTTTCCGAGCACATGCGCCTGACCATCCGCGGCGGCGTCGAGCGCCTCAACGGCTATGCCGCCGCCTGGGAGACGGTGAACCGCGTCGTCGCCGAAACCGACGGCCTCAACCTCGATCGCCGGCAGGCGGTGATTTCGCTGATGCAAAGCCTTGCGGGATGCGTAGCTAAATAGCTATTCACTGATGAGTGCCGCGCCGTTCCTCTCGGAACCGCCTCGTGACCTTCCGTCCGGCACCTTCGGAAACCTGAAGCGAACTCATGAAACCGACGTTCTACATCACGACCGCGATCAGCTACCCCAACGGGGCTCCTCACATCGGCCACGCCTACGAGGCGATGGCGACCGACGTGATGGCGCGGTTCATGCGGCTCGACGGCTATGACGTGCGCTTCCTGACCGGTACCGACGAGCACGGCATCAAGATGCTGCAGACGGCGCGCAAGGAGGGCATCACCGCCCGCGAGCTGGCCGACCGCAACTCGGCCCGCTTCCAGGAGATGGCCACTCTCCTCAACCTCTCCAACGACGACTTCATCCGCACCAGCGAGGAGCGGCACCGCGTCGCCTGCCAGGCCATCTGGAAGGCGATGGAGGCCAACGGCGACATCTACCTGAACAAGTATGCCGGTTGGTACTCGGTGCGCGACGAAGCCTATTACGGCGAGGAGGAGACCATCCTCTCCGACGACGGCATCCGTTTCGGCCCGCAGGGCACGCCCGTCGAGTGGGTGGAGGAGGAGAGCTATTTCTTCCGTCTCAGCGCCTATCAGGACAAGCTCCTGAAGCTCTATGAGGAGCAGCCGGACTTCATCGGACCTGACGAGCGGCGCAACGAGGTGATGAGCTTCGTGCGTGGCGGGCTCAAGGACCTGTCGGTCTCCCGCACCACCTTCGACTGGGGCATCCCGGTGCCGGGCAACGACCGCCACGTGATGTACGTCTGGGTCGACGCGCTGACCAACTACATCACCGCCCTCGGCTATCCGGACATGGACAGAGAGCTGTTCAAAAAATACTGGCCGGCGCTGCACATCATCGGCAAGGACATCGTCCGTTTCCACACCGTCTACTGGCCGGCCTTCCTGATGAGCGCCGGCGTGCCGCTGCCGAAGCGCGTCTTCGCTCATGGCTTCCTGTTCAACCGCGGCGAGAAGATGTCGAAGTCGGTCGGCAACGTCGTCGGCCCGCAGGAGATGGTCGACGCCTACGGCCTTGATCCGGTGCGCTATTTCTTCCTGCGCGAGGTGTCCTTCGGCCAGGACGGCAACTACAGCCACGAGGCGATCGTCGGCCGCATGAACGCCGATCTCGCCAACAACCTCGGCAACCTCGCCCAGCGCTCGCTGTCGATGATCGCCAAGAATCTCGGCGGCGTGCTGCCGGCCCCCGGCCCGCTGACCGACGCCGACAAGGCGATCCTCGACAGCGTCTACGGCCTGTTGCCGGTCTGCCGCGAGGCGATCGCCGGCCAGCAGATTCATCAGGCGCTCAACGCCATCTGGGGCGTGCTCGGCGAGGCCAACCGCTATTTCGACGCCGAGGCGCCGTGGACGGTGCGCAAGACCGACGAAGCGCGCTTCGGCACCATCATGTGGGTGACGGCGGAACTGTTGCGGAACGTTGCCATCCTCATCCAGCCGGTGATGCCGGCCTCGATGGAAAAGCTGCTCGACCTCCTGGGCGTGCCGGCCGACAAGCGCGCCTTCGACAGCCTGGGCGAGGGCGGCAAGCTCATCGGCGGCGTCGCGCTGCCGGCGCCGGTCGGTATTTTCCCGCGTTATGTCGAGAAGCCGGCCGACTGACGAACATCGATGCATGAAACCGGGGCGCTCCGGATGGCGAATGCCGTCCGGGGCGTTTCCGTATCTGGAATCTGCCTATTTCCATGTCAGCCCAAAAATAGTGCAACTTGATAACCCGCTGCCGGATTCGTCGCCTTGACAGTCGGGCAGCCCGCTTTTCTGATGGCGGGCATGCGGACGCGACCGGCGGGCCGCCTCCATCGGGTCTTCTCGCATGTTGAGCTATGATGTCGTGATCGTCGGCGGCGCCGTCACCGGCTCGTCGGCCGCCTATCACCTGGCCGCCAACCCCGACTTTGCCGGCAAGGTGCTGGTGCTGGAGAAGGACCCGTCCTACCGGACATGCGCCTCGGCCCTGTCGGCGGCGTCGATCCGTCAGCAGTTCTCGACCGCCGTCAACATCAGGATTTCGCTCTACGGCATTGAGTTCATTCGCCATATCGGCGATTGGCTGGACGTGGACGGCGACCGGCCGGATATCGGTTTCCACGAGGACGGCTATCTCTATCTCGCCTCCGCGGCCGGCCGCGACACGCTGGCCCGAAACCACGCGCTGCAAGTGGCGCTCGGCGCCGACATCGCCTTCCTGGAGCCGGACGCACTCGCCGCGCGCTTTTCCTGGCTGTGCGTCGACGATCTCGCCGCCGGCTGCTTCGGCTGTTCGGGCGAGGGCTGGTTCGACGGCTACGGCCTGATGCAGGCCTTCCGCCGCAAGGCCCGATCGCTCGGCGTCGACTACCGGCCGGTCCGCGCCGCCGGCATCGTCGTCGAGAACGGCCGGGCGACCGGCGTCCGCCTCGACGACGGCGAGGTGATCGGCGCCGGCACGGTGATCAACGCCGCCGGCGCCGACGGTCGCCGGTTGGCCGCGACGGCCGGCATCGACATCCCCGTAGCCGTGAAGAAGCGGATGATCTTCACCTTCAGGGCCGAGGACCGCATCGAGCGCTGTCCGCTGCTGATCGACCCCAACGGCACCTATGTGCGCGGCGACGGCGACGGCTTCATCTGCGGTGCCGCGCCGCCGGCCGATGCCGACCCCGAGGCAGCGGACGACTTCGACGTCGACTGGACGCTGTTCGAGGAGCATATCTGGCCGACCATCGCCGCCCGCGTGCCGGCCTTCGAGCGTATCCGGCCGGGCGCCGCCTGGGCCGGCCACTACGACATGTGCGGCCACGACGACAACGTGCTGCTCGGCGCTCTGCCGGAGCTGCCCAATTTCCTGCTCGCCAACGGTTTCTCCGGCCATGGCCTGCAACAGGCGCCCGCCGTCGGCCGAGGACTCGCCGAACTCGTCGCCTACGGCGGCTACCGCAGCCTCGATCTCTCGGAACTGTCGCCCGTCCGCCTCCGCGACGGCCGGACGGTGCGCGAGAGGAACATCGTCTGACGAAAAAGGCCGGCGGAACTATGCCGCCGGCCTCCGTTCCATCCCTCGATCGGCCGGGTGGACAGCCACGCGGGATGGACTCGATGGCGGATCAGTCGCCGGCCGGCCGACGCTGCAGCCAGCGGGCGAGCTGCTGCCGCACGGCATGGACCGTACGGGCCACCGGCGCCGCCGTGTCGTAGAAGGTCTGCTCGGCATCGGGGGTGTATGCCAACGCGGGCGAGTGAAGGCGCTCACGGGCGATAAAAAAGGTCAGGATGTCCTGCATGATGGTCTCCGAATTGGTTCGGAAACCGGTATAGCCGCTCAAAAAAACGATTCATACGGTCGTTTTCGCAAGGCGTCTTTCAAAACTGAACGACCTCGGGCGGCCGGTTCCGCGAATCCCGGCCGTCCGTCGATGATGATCTGCCGTGATGGCGGACGCCCGGCCTTCGGTCAGGCGGTGCCGCCGTTGACGGCCGGCTTCACCTTGTTGCCCAGTAGCTCGATCGAATGCAGCGCCGCCGCGTGCGGCAGCTCCGGCCCCTGCAGGAGCAGGGTGATGCGGTCGATGCCGCCGAGCGACTCGTCGATGTGGCGGGCCTTGGCGACGATCTCCTTCGGACCGCCGATCATCAGCGCGCCGGTTGGCCCGCGCAGCGCGTCGTACTGGGCGCGCGTCGTCGGCCCCCAGCCGCGCTCGCGGCCGATCTTGGAGAAGGTGCGCTCGTAGCCCGGCCAGTAGACGTCGGCCGCTTCCTCCGCCGTGTCGGCCAGGAAGCCGACGGCGTGGATGCCGACGCTGAGCTTCTCCGGCGGATGGCCGGCCTCGGCGCCCGCCTTGCGGTAGAGGTCGATCAACGGCCGGAAGCGATGCGGCTCGCCGCCGATGATCGCCACCACCAGTGGCAGACCCAAAAGACCGGCCCGCATGAAGGAGGCCGGCGTGCCGCCGACGCCGATGCGAACCGGCAGCGGGTTCTGCACCGGCCGCGGATAGACGCCCTGGCCGGTCAGCGGCGCGCGGTGCTTGCCCGACCAGTGGACGTTGACCTGATCGCGGACGGCCAGCAGCAGGTCGAGCTTTTCCGCGAACAGCTCGTCGTAGTCACGGAGGTCGTAGCCGAACAGCGGATAGGATTCGATGAACGAGCCGCGGCCGACGATGATCTCGGCCCGGCCGTTGGAGATCAGGTCGAGCGTCGCGAACTGCTGGAATACCCGTACCGGGTCGTCCGAGCTGAGCACCGACACGGCGCTGGCGAGTCGGATGGTTTTCGTGCGGGCCGCCGCCGCCGCCAGCACCACGGCCGGCGACGAGGCGAGATATTCCTCGCGGTGGTGCTCGCCGATGGCGAACACGTCGAGCCCGGCGGCATCCGCCGTCTCGATCTCCTCGAGAAGCCGCGCCATGCGCTCGGCGTCGCCGGTCTTGCTGGCCGGGGTCCAGGTGGTCGAGAGGAAGCTGTCGATGCCGAATTCCATGGTCGAATATCCCGAATGAGAAGAAGGGGCGGGGTTCCGATCAATTTGGACGTTACCGCGCAACCGCAAAAGGGGGCGATCGTTCAGTCTGGGTGAAAGATGTGTCGTCCATTACGTGGCTTTGCGTAACGGCTGGGACGACTAAGTTCAAGCCATCCATTCCGCCGGCAAGGCCGGCTCTCGTTAAGGAAAATCCGACATGGCCAAGGTTCTCGTTCTCTACTACTCCGCCTACGGTCACATCGAGACGATGGCGAACGCCGTTGCCGAGGGCGTCCGCTCGGTCGGCGCCAGCGTCGACGTCAAGCGCGTGCCCGAGCTGGTGCCCGAGGACGTCGCCAGGGCATCCTACTACAAGGTCGATCAGGCAGCGCCGATCGCCAAGCCCGACGAACTGGTCAACTACGACGCCATCATCGTCGGCGCCGGCACCCGCTACGGCACCGTCGCCTCGCAGATGCGCAACTTCCTCGACCAGACCGGCGCCCTGTGGGCCACCGGCAAGCTGGTCGGCAAGGTCGCCTCGGCCTTCACCTCGTCGGCCACCCAGCACGGCGGCCAGGAATCGACCATCCTCGGCCTGATCCCCACCTTCCTGCACCACGGCATGGTCTACGTCGGCCTGCCCTATGCCTTCCAGGGCCAGATGGGCGTCGAGGCGGTGAAGGGCGGCTCGCCCTACGGCGCCTCCACCATCACCGACGGCGACGGCTCGCGCCAGCCGTCGGAGATCGAGCTGGAGGCCGCCCGCTATCAGGGCGCCCACGTGGCGAAGATCGCCGCCAAGCTGTTCGGCTGATCATATCGGCTCGATGTGGAAAGCCCCGGAATCCCAGCGGTTCCGGGGCTTTCAGCCGTCTTGCGGCCGGGCGCGCTCGTAAAGGTTGACCGACGCGCCGTCGCTGCCGGCAATCGTGGAGGTGCAGGCATAGCCGGCCCCTTTGGCCAGCCGGATCGACGCGGCGTTGGCCGGCTCGATCAGGCAGGTGGTGAGAGGAAAGCGCGCCGTCCGGTCGGCCCAGCCGAGGCAGGCGGCAAGCGCCTCCGAGGCATATCCCTTGCCGTGGGCGGCCGGCACGAAGGCCCAGCCCGCCTCCGGCAGGCCCTTGACCGGCAGATCGATCGGCCGCTTGAAGTCGGAAAAGCCGATTTCGCCGATGAAGGCGCCATCCTGCTTCCGCACCACCGCCCAGAAGCCGTAGCCCATGACGATCCAGTGGCCGGCATAGCGCAGGTAGCGCATCCAGCTTTCGTGCTCGGTGGCCGGCCGGCCGGAGATGAAGCGCGTCACGGCAGGGTCGGCCCACATGGCGGCGAGCGCGGGAAAATCGTCCCGCCGGTGTCCTCTCAGGATCAGCCGGTCGGTCTCGATCTCCGGCGCTCGCGTCCTACGGCTCTGTGGCATCGCCCACCCCGCATCGGTATAGTGCCGCTTTATCAGATTCGACGGAGAACGAGCCTCATGCGGTGTCCTTATTGCGGCAACGAAGACAGCCAGGTGAAGGACAGCCGCCCGACCGAAGACGGTACCGCCATCCGCCGCCGTCGCGTCTGCACGGCTTGCGGCGGTAGGTTCACCACCTTCGAGCGCGTGCAACTGCGCGAACTCACCGTCATCAAGCGCTCCGGCCGGCGCGTGCCCTTCGACCGCGACAAGCTGATGCGCTCGGTGCAGATCGCGCTCCGCAAGCGGCCGGTCGAGACCGAGCGCGTCGAGCGGATGATCAACGGCATCGTCCGCCAACTCGAAAGCATGGGCGAGAGCGAAATCGAGGCCGGGCTGATCGGCCGGCTGGTCATGGAGGGCCTGAAGACCCTCGATGATGTCGCCTATGTCCGCTTCGCCTCCGTCTATCGCGACTTCCGAGAGGCCAAGGACTTCGAGAGCGTACTCGGCGAACTCAGCGCCGACAGCGAGTGAGACCGGCGATGACGGTGGCGCGCGGCCAGCCGACCGAACTCGACCGCCGCTTCATGGCCGCCGCCATTTCCCTCGGCTGGCGCAACGCCGGCCTTGCCCGGCCGCATCCGTCGGTCGGCGCCATTCTGGTGCGCAAGAGGCCTGACGGCTTCGAGGTGATCGCCCGCGCCGTGTCGGCGCCCGGCGGACGCCCGCACGCCGAGGCGCTGGTGCTCGACGCTGCCGGAGAGCGGGCGAGGGGGGCGACGCTCTACGTCACGCTGGAGCCCTGCCTCAACGGCGGCGCGGCGCTGTCCTGCGTCACGTCGATCGTCAACGCCGGCGTCGCCCATGTGGTGGTCGGCATCGAGGACCCCGATCCGCGCTATACCGGCCGCGGCCTCGCCGTGTTCGAGCGCAACGGCATCCGGGTGACCAGCGGCGTTCATGCCGGCGAGGCGGCGCTGCTGCACGCCGGCCACATCGCCCTGTCGCGGCTCGACCGGCCGCATGTCCACCTCCGGCTGATGCTCAGCGCCGACGGCTGCGTCGAGCGCACCGGCGAGGGCACCCGGCCGATCGCCACGGCCGCCGCCCGCGCCCACGGCTTCGGCATGCGCCTCCTGCACGACGCGGTGATGGTCGGCTGCGGCACCATCGTCGCCGACGATCCGCGCCTCACCGCCCGCCTGCCGGGCTGCGAGGCCCGCTCGCCGGTGCGCGTCGTCATCGATGCCGAGGCGCGCACGCCATTGGACGCCAATGTGGTGGCTCTGGCCCGCAGCTCGCCGACCTGGATCTTCGTGGCGCCAGACGCGCCGGAGGAGCGGGTGAGGGCGCTGGCCCAGCGCGGCGTGCTGGTACTGACCGCCGAGCGCGAGACGTCCGGCCGCATCGACCTCGCCGACGTGCTGTTCCAGATGGGCCGGCTCGGCATCGGCTCGGTGCTGGCCGAGGGCGGGGCGCGGCTGTCGCGGTCGCTGTTGGAAGCCGGCATGGTCGACGAGGCGACGGTGATCACCTCGGAGCAATCGGCCGGTGGCGAGGTACCCGACCTGCCGCTGACCCAGCTTTCCGAGCCCGATGCCTTCCGCATCGTGGCCGGCCGGTCGTTCGGCGACGACCGGCTGCTGCATCTCGCCCGCATCGACGGCCGCACCTCGATTCATGACATCCGCCTACCCGTAAGGCCTATCCGCAGACCTATTGCGGAACCTCTGTGATTTTGCCAACCTCGCGGCGGTAAAGGATATGCAAGACCGCACGGGGACCGTGATGACCCTTCAGACGACCGTCCAGGCCGTGAACGGCCTGGGTGCCAAGGCCTTCATGGCCACCTTCGGCGACGTTGCCGAGTATTCTCCCTGGGTGGCCGAGGCCGCCGAGGAAATGCGCCCCTTCCGCGATCGCGAGGCCATCGTCGCCGCCTTCGAGCAGGCGCTGCGCGCCGCCGGCCGCGCCGCCAAGCTGGCGCTGATTCGCGCCCATCCCGATCTCGCCACGCGCGCCCGCTCCATTCCCGACGACTCGCGCCGCGAGCAGGCCGGCGCCGGGCTCGACGCGCTGTCGCCCGAGGAGTTCGCCCGCTTCGAGGCGCTGAACAAGGCCTATCGCGAGCGCTTCGGCTTCCCCTTCATCTACGCGGTGCACGGCGCCACCAAGGCGGACATCCTGGCGTCCTTCGAGGAGCGGCTCGGCAACAGCCCCGAGAGGGAATTCGAGCGGGCGCTCGACGAGATCGTCCGCATCTTCCGCTTCCGCATCGAGGACCGGGTCGCACCGTGAGGACACCGGGGGAACTCGGCGCCCGAGCCGAGGCCATGCTGGCCGAACTCGCCGCCTTCAGCGACGGCGACAACGGGCTGACGCGCCTCTACCTGTCGCCCGCCCACCGCCGGGCCGCCGATCATGTCGCCGGCTGGATGCGCGCCGCCGGCCTCGACACCACCGTCGATCCGCTCGGCACGGTGCGCGGCCGATGGAAGCCGGAGCGGAAGCGCCGGCTGCTGATCGGCTCGCACATCGACACGGTGGTCGACGCCGGCCGCTACGATGGCATGCTCGGCGTCGTCGCCGGCATTCTCGCCGTCGAGGAGATCGCGGCGCGCGGGCTCGCACTGCCATTCGGCATCGACGTGCTGGCCTTCGGCGACGAGGAGGGCGTGCGTTTTCCGACGACGCTGGTGTCCAGCGCGGCGGTGGCCGGCTGCCTCGTGCCCTCCGATCTTGACGCCCGCGACGCCGAGGGCGTGTCGCTGCGCGAGGCGTTGGTCGCCTTCGGCGGCGATCCCGAGGCGGCCACCTCAGCCGCCTATGGCCGCGACGAGGCGGTCGCCTATCTCGAAGTGCATATCGAGCAGGGACCGATGCTGGAAGCCGAGGGCCTGCCGCTCGGCGTCGTCACCTCGATCGCCGGCCAGTCGCGCTTTGCGATCACCGTGACGGGCGAGGCCGGCCACGCCGGCACCGTGCCGATGGCGCTGCGCCGCGACGCGCTGGCCGCCAGCGCCGAGATGATGCTGACCATCGAGGATGTGGCCCGCCGGGGCGCCGCCCACCAGATGGTGGCCACCGTCGGTCGCATTGCCGCGAGGCCCGGCGCCGTCAACGTCATCCCGGCCGAGGTGACCTTCACCCTCGACATCCGCGCCGATGCCGACGCGCCGCGCCATGCCGCCATCGCCGAACTGGAAACGCGCCTCCTGACCATCGCGTCAAACCGCAAGGTCTCCACCCGCATGGAGAAGTTTTTCGAGAGCCCGACGACGCCCTGCGCCGTACGCCTGCAGGAGGCTATCGCCGGTGCCCTCGGCGATCTTGGTCTCGGGGAGCGGCGACTCGCGTCCGGCGCCGGCCATGACGGCCACGCCATGCACCATCTGACCGACGTCGGCATGCTGTTCGTGCGCTGCCGCGGCGGCATCAGCCACAATCCGGCTGAATTCGCCACCGTTGACGACATGGGCCTTGCCGTGGAAGCCTTGGTCGGGGCCGCCGCGCGGCTGGCGGCAGACGCCGCATCATCGGGGGACCGGACATGAAAGCCATCGTCGACGCCGCCTTCGCGGCCGAGGTCGACTTCCTGAAAGCGCTGGTGAGGGTGCCGAGCGACAATCCGCCCGGCGACTGTGCCGCCATCGCCGAGGTGGCCGCCGACCGGTTGGAAGCTCTCGGCTTCACCGTCGAGCGGCACCCGGTGCCGGAGCCTTTCGTGCGCCAGAACGGCATGCGTTCGGTGACCAACCTGATCGTCCGCCACGTGTTCGGGGCCGGCAAGGGGCCGGTGATCGCCCTCAACGCCCATGGCGATGTGGTGCCGCCCGGTTCCGGCTGGACCATGCAGCCTTACGGTGCCGAGGAGCGGGGCGGGGCGGTCTACGGCCGCGGCGCCGCCGTCTCCAAGTCCGACTTCGCCACCTACGCCTTCGCGCTGAAGGCGCTGATCGCCTCCGGCCTGCCGCTCGACGGCACGGTGGAACTGCATTTCACTTTCGATGAGGAGGCCGGCGGCTTCGTTGGCCCGGCCTTCCTGATCGAGCAGGGCCTGTCGAAGCCCGACTACGCCGTTTCCGCCGGCTTCTCCTACGCCATCACCACCGCCCACAACGGCGTGCTGCACATGGAAGTCGTCGTGCGTGGCCGGCAGGCGCACGCCGCGATGCCGGAGACCGGCGTCGACGCGCTGGAACACGCCGTTCCCATCCTGAAGACGCTCTACGACGAACGGCACCGGCTGGGTGCCATCGTGTCGGCCGAAAAGGGCATCGGCTCGCCCAAGCTCACCGTCGGCCTGATCTCCGGCGGCATCAACACCAACGTGGTGCCCGACCGCGTCGCCCTGCGCCTCGACCGCCGGCTGATCCCCGAGGAGGTCGGCACCGAGGTCGAGGAGAAGCTGGTGGCGTTGGTCGAGGCGGCGGCGCCGAAGGTCGAGGGCCTCGAAGTGGAGTGCCGCCGCATCATGCTGGCCGAACCCCTGCGCGAGTTGCCCGGCGCCGACCGGCTGGTGGCGGCCATCTCCGGCCATGCCAGGGAGGTGCTCGGCGTCGATGTCGAACCGACCGGCGTGCCGCTCTACACCGACGCCCGCCACTATTCGGCCGCCGGCATTCCGACCGTGCTCTACGGCGCCGGCCCGCGCTCCATCCTGGAAGCCAACGCCCACGCCGCCGACGAGCACGTGCGCCTCTCCGACCTCAAGGCGGCGACCGAGGTGATCGCCCTGACGCTGCGGGATCTGCTCAAGGCGTGAGGTGATGGCCGGCGTCCGCCGTCCGCTCAGCCCACCGTGCCCCAGAGGTCGTAGGCGTCGGCGCGCTCGATCTTCGCCGTGACGATGTCGCCGACGCGCATCGGCCGACGGCTCGACAGATGGACGGCGCCGTCGATCTCCGGCGCGTCCCACTTGGAGCGGCCCTTGGCGACCGTGCCGTTGGCCTCGTCGATGATGACGGGGATGCGCTTTCCGACGCGCCGTTGCAGCAGCTTGGTCGAAATGCCCTGCTGGTGCGCCATGAAGCGGTGCCAGCGGCGCTCCTGCTCCTCGGGCGGCACGGCGGGCAAGCCTAGGTCGTTGGCGGCGGCGCCCTTCACCGGCTCGTACTTGAAGCAGCCGACGCGCTCGAGCTTCACCTCGGTGAGCCAGTCGAGCAGCATCTCGAAATCCTGCTCCGTCTCGCCGGGGAAGCCGACGATGAAGGTAGAGCGGATGGCGAGGTCGGGACAGACCTCGCGCCATTTGCGGATGCGGTCGGCGGTCTTTTCCTGATGGGCCGGCCGGCGCATCGCCTTCAGCACCGTCGGCGAGGCATGCTGGAAGGGAATGTCGAGATAGGGCAATACCTTGCCCTCGGCCATCAGCGGGATCACCTCGTCGACATGCGGGTAGGGGTAGACGTAGTGGAGGCGTACCCAGATGCCGAATTCGGACAGCGCCTCGGCGAGGTCGTGGAAGCGCGCCTTCACCTCGCGGTCCTTCCAGATGCCGGACTGGTACTTGATGTCGACGCCGTAGGCCGAGGTGTCCTGCGAGATGACCAGCAATTCCTTGACGCCGGCCGTGGCCAGCTTCTCCGCCTCGCGCAGCACGTCGACCACCGGGCGCGACACCAGATCGCCCCTGAGCTTGGGGATGATGCAGAAGCTGCACCGGTTGTGGCAGCCCTCGGAAATCTTCAGATAGGCGTAGTGGCGCGGCGTCAGCTTGACGCCCTGCGGCGGCACCAGGTCGAGGAACGGATCGTGGGCCGGCGGGATCGCCGCGTGCACGGCGCCCATCACGCTCTCGTAGGCCTGCGGGCCGGTGATCGCCAGCACGCCGGGAAAGGCGTCGCGGATCTGCTCTGGTTCGGCGCCCATGCAGCCGGTGACGATCACCTTGCCGTTCTCGGCCATCGCCTTGCCGATGGCGTCGAGGCTTTCGGCCTTGGCGCTGTCGAGGAAGCCGCAGGTATTGACGATCACCACGTCGGCGCCGTCGTGGCGGCGGGCGATCTCGTAGCCCTCGGAGCGGAGGTGGGTGACGATGCGCTCGCTGTCGACCAGCGCTTTCGGGCAGCCGAGGCTGACGAAGGAAATCTTCGGAGCGGTGTCGGGGCGGGCATCGAGGGTCATTTGCGGCGAAATCCTGAGTTTGGCGGCCGAGATGGATGTCGAGCTTTTCCGCTGCCGTCAAGAGCGCCGAAGTCGATTCGCCGGAATCGGCTGGTTCTCGTACCCAGGCGGAACGTCACACGATGATCACCTTTTGCGGCGCGACGAAAAGGAAATCGCAAAGACTTGGGTGCTAGTGTATGTTCCCGACAACAACGACAAGAACGAGGCTTCATGCGCTCCCCGACGTCCCGTGCCCTGAGGCCGCTCACCGCCGCCGTTCTGGCTGCCATCTTCCTTGCCGGCTGCGCCAGCGGACCGTCCGACTTCCTGCCTGTGGCATCCAACGACGCGCCGCAGAAATCGATGGTGCGCGACCCCAGCCAGCAGGCGGCGCTTGCCGCCGCGCTCGCCGCCCAGAGCCGGGGCGATCGCATGCCCTCCGACGACACGTCGACCATGATGGCGCTGTCGGTGGCGCGCCAGCAGCAGACCGAGGAAGCGCAGGCGCTGTTGCGCGAGACCGAGGTTGCCTTCCAGCCCGCCAAGGCGCCGGCCTGCGACCCCTATTCGGTCGACCCGGCGGCGGCCTGCCCGGCGCCGAGCGCCACACCGACCCCTTGAGACATCCCTGACTCCGCATCCTTTCCGTCAGATCAGTGCATCGACAGCTGCTGGCCGAGATAGAAGGCCGGCAGGCATCTGATGCCGGCCGCCTCGGCCTTGCCGCACTGCGTGGCCGCGTCGGCGGCGTTGCGGAACGGCCCGGCAATCAGCAGCAATTCGGTGCGGCCGCCACGATCGCGGATGGTGGCAAGGCCGTCCAGCCCCTCGAACAGCGCCGGATGCTGCCGCACGAGGTCCGACCACGCCCTCTTCAGCGTGGTGAGGTCGCCGTAGGTGCCAAGCTCCATGCCGAACTGGGTGTAGGCGGCGGCGCTGTCCGGCGCGGCGTTGGTCGGCATCAGTCCGTCGAAGTCGAGCGAGGC
>LUYO01000087.1:0-7364 GCA_001603295.1 Rhodobacterales bacterium Alpha_02 | reverse complement strand
CCCGCCGCTGGCCGCCGACACCAGCCTCTACGAGGCGCTGGGGGCGCTTCTGTGGTCCGGCCGGCGGGTGGCGCCGGTGGTCGACGCCGCCGGCGCGCCGCTCGGCCGCGTCAGCCTCGACAGCATCGCCGAACGGGCGGCGCGCCCGACATGATCCGTCCCGGCACCATCCTGCGGGTCCTGGTCCTCGTGGCGCTCATTGCCTTTCTCGTGGCGCCGGAGCGCTTCGCCGGCCTGCTCGCACTACTCACCACCAACAACGCGCCGCCAATCTATAATCAGGGCAGCCTCGTCGACCTGACGCTGTCGCATCTCTACACCGTGGCCATCTCGACGCTGGCCGCCGCCGTCGTCGCCATCAGCCTCGCCGTCTTCGTCACAAGGCCGGCCGGCCGCGAGTTCCTCGCCCTGTCGCGCGCCGTCGTCAACATCGGCCAGACCTTCCCGCCGGTCGCCGTGCTGGCCCTGTCGGTGCCGGCCATGGGCTTCGGCGAGGGGCCGACGCGCATGGCCCTGTTCCTCTACGGCCTGTTGCCGATCTTCGAGAACACGCTGGTCGGCCTGTCAACGCTGCCGCCGGCCGTGGTCGAAGCGGCCTCGGCCATGGGCATGACCGGCCGCCAGCGGCTCCTGAAGGTCGAGCTGCCGCTTGCCATGCCGCTGATCCTCGAGGGGTTGCGCCTTTCGGCCGTCATCGGCCTGGCCACCGCAACCATCGGCTCGACGGTGGCCGCCAAGGGCCTCGGCGAGGTGATCATCGCCGGCCTCCTCTCCAACAACCTCGCCTTCATCGTCCAGGGCGGCGTCATCACCGGCGTGCTGGCGGTGCTGATTTCCGACGGCTTCCAGGCCGTGGCGCACCATGCGGCGAGAAAGAGTGGCACCCGGCCGCAGACGGAGACCTGACATGTCCGATTTCGACCTCGTCCTCTGCGGCACGCTGGTTCTGCCGGATGGGCTGGTGCCGCGCGGCTTCGTCGCCGTGTCGGACGGCAAGGTAGCGATGGTCGGCCGCGGCGCCGCGCCGTCGGCCCGGACCCGCCACGACCTCGGCGAGGCGCTGATTCTGCCCGGCGCCATCGACGCGCAGGTGCATTCGCTGTCCCAGAAGGGGCAGGAGGACTTCGTCTGGTCGACGCGGGCGGCAGCGGCCGGCGGCGTCACCACCATCGTCGACATGCCCTATGACGAGGGCGACGTCGTCAATTCGGCCGACGCCGTCCGGCGCAAGGTCGCCCACGCCGAAAGCCAGGCGCGCGTCGATTTCGCGCTGCACGGCACCATCGATCCGGCCGAGGGCGCAAGCCGCATCCCCGAGATGATCGCCGCCGGCGTCGCCGCCTTCAAGTTCTCGACCTTCGGCACCCATCCGACCCGCTTTCCCCGCATTCCGCCCGAAATGCTCTATGAAGCCTTCGCGGCGATCGCGCCTTACGGTCTCGCCGCCGGCGTCCACAACGAGAACCACGAGGCGGTCGAGGCCTATATGGCCAGGGTGAAGGCGGCCGGCATCAGCGACTGGCGGGCGCACGGCCTTTCCCGGCCGCCGATCACCGAGACGCTGGCCATGGCCGAGATCTACGAGATCGGCGCCGCCACCCGATGCGACGCCCACGTCGTCCACTGTTCTGTCGGGCGCGGCTACGAGCTGGCCGCCCGCTACCGCGCCGAGGGTCACGTCGCCACGGCCGAAGCCTGCATCCACTATCTGACGCTCGACGAGGAGCACGACGTCGCCCGCCTCGGCGGCAAGGCCAAGATCAACCCGCCGATCCGGCCGCGCGCCGAGGTGGAGGCGCTGTGGCGGCACGTCGCCGCCGGCAACGTCTGGCTGGTCTCCACCGACCACGTCGCCTGGTCGGAGGAGCGCAAGACCGATCCCGACATGCTGAAGAATTCGTCCGGCGCGCCCGGCCTCGAAGCCATGCTGCCGCTGTTCGTCAGGGGCGCCATCGAGCGCGGCGTGCCGCTCACCTGGGCGGCGAAGCTGATGGCGGAGAACCCGGCCCGGCATTTCCGCATCGACCACGTCAAGGGCGCGCTGACGGTCGGCCGCGATGCCGACATCGTGGTAATGACGCCCGAACCCTATGTCTACGACGCCGCCGCGAGCGGCAACACCGTGGTCGGCTGGTCGCCCTACAACGGCATCCGCCTGCCCTGGCGCGTCGCCGCCACCTACAACCGGGGCGAACAGGTGTTCGACGGAACGACCGTGCTGGCAGAGCCCGGCCGCGGCCGCTTCGTGCACCCGCCGATGACGCGGGTGATCGCGCCATGACCGCCCGTGCCGACCGCATCGCCGCCGACATCGACGCGCTCGCCGCGCTGACCGATCCCGACCGCCCCTGGACGCGCCGCGCCTTCACCCCGCGCTTCCTCGACGGGCGGAAATATATCGCCGAGGCCATGGCCGCCGCCGGCCTCGTGGTTCGTATCGACACGGCCGGCAACCTGATTGGCCGTCGGCCGGGGCGCCGGCCAGGCAAGATACTCGCCGTCGGCTCGCATTCCGACACCGTGCCGGACGGCGGCCGATTCGACGGCATCGCCGGCGTCGTCGCCGGGCTGGAGATCGCCCGCGTGCTTCAGGACGAAGGCATCGTCCTCAACCACGACTTCGAGGTGATCGACTGCCTGTCCGAGGAAGTGTCGATCTTCGGCGTCTCCTGCGTCGGCTCGCGGGCTATCGCCGGCGTGCTGCCGGAGGAATGGCTCGCTCGCACCGCCGATAGCCTGACGCTGGCCGAGGGCATTTCAGGCGTCGGCGGCGATCCCGCCCGTCTTATCGAGGCGAAGCGCGGCGACATCGCCGCCTTCCTGGAACTGCATATCGAGCAGGGACCGGTGCTGGAGGCGGAAAGCCGCGACGTCGGCGTCGTCACCGCCATTTCCGGCATTACCCGCGTCGAGATCGTCGTGCAAGGCCGCGCCGACCACGCCGGCACCACGCCGATGGACCGGCGCGCCGACGCACTGGTCGCCGCCGCCGATCTGGTGCTCGGTATCCGCGAACTGGCGGTCGCGCGATCGAAAGGGCCGGCGCATTTCGCCGCCACGGTCGGCGAATTCTCCATCCTACCGGGCGCCGCCAATGTCGTGCCGTCGTCGGCCCGCCTGCTCGTCGACGCCCGTGCCGAGTTGCGGCCCGACATGGACGCCTTCCTCGCCGATCTGACCGACCTCGCGGCCGAGATTGCCGGCCGCCACGGCGTCGCCGCGACCCCGCGCCTCGTCTCCGACAACCAGCCGACGCCATCCGACGCCGGTCTGGTGGCGACGCTGGAAGCCGCCGCCGACGCGGTCGGCGCTTCCCATCGCCGCATGGCCTCGGGCGCCGGCCACGACGCCGCCTTCTTCGCCAAGGTGGCACCAAGCGCCATGGTCTTCGTGCCCTGTCGCGACGGCCGCAGCCATTCGCCCGACGAGTGGGCGGAGGCCGCCGCCATCGCCCGCGGCACCGACGTGCTGATCGAAACCATCCGCCGCCTCGACCGGCGCCAAGACACGGAGTGACACCATGGGCCGCATCCTCACCGAACGCGACGTCGAGGCCGCCGTGCGCGGCGGCTCGGTCTACGCCGCCGGCGGCGGCGGCTGGGTCGACCACGGCCGCATGCTCGGTGGCGCCGCCGTGCGCATGGGCAAGCCGGAACTGGTCTCGGTCGATGAACTCGACCCCGAGGCGATCGTCGCCACGGCGGCGGCGATCGGCGCGCCTGCCGGCACCACGCCCTGGGAGATGCAGGGCGTCGACTACGTCAAGGCCGCCCAACTGTTGCAGGAGGCGCTGGGCAGGAAGATCGCCGGCTTCATGGTCGGCCAGAACGGCCGCTCGTCGACGCTGAACGGTTGGTTGCCGGCCGTGGCGCTCGGCGCCAAGGTGGTCGACGCGGTCGGCGACATCCGGGCGCATCCGACCGGCGATATGGGCTCAATCGGCCTTGCCGGCTCGCCCACCCCGACCATCCAGACCGCCGTCGGCGGCAACCGCGCCGACAACCGCTACATCGAACTGACGGTGCGCGGCGCCACCGCCAAGGTGTCGCCGATCCTCCGTACCGCCGCCGATATGTCCGGCGGCTTCATCGCCTCCTGCCGCGCGCCGGTCACCGCCGCCTACGTCAAGGCCAACGCGGCGCTCGGCGGCATATCCATGGCGCTGGCGCTCGGCGAGGCCATCCTCGACGCCGAGGACAAGGGCGGGCCGGCGGTGATCGACGCCATCCTCAAGGCGACCGGCGGCGCTATCCTCGCCGAAGGCCGGATCAGCCGGAAGGCCGTCGTCTATACGAAGGAAGCCTTCGACATCGGCACCGTCGCCCTCGGCAGGGGCAAGACGGCGACGACGCTGCACGTCATGAACGAATACATGGCCGTCGACGACGCCGACGGCAGGCGCGCCGCCACCTTCCCCGACGTCATCACCACGCTCAGCCCCGAGGGCGAGCCGCTGTCGGTCGGCCAGCTCGAAGAGGGCATGACCATCCTGGTGCTGCACGTGCCGAAGACGCTGATACCCCTGGGCTCGTCGGTGCTCGACCCCACCGTCTACCCGCCAGTGGAAAAGGCGATGGGCATCGACATCGCCCTCTACGCGCTCGGCGCCAGCGCCTGAGGAGATCGACCATGGCCAATCCCCGTTTCCCGGTGCCCGGCGGCTCCACCCTGCGCGCCAAGGGCTGGCGGCAGGAGGCGCTCTTGCGCCTCCTCGAAAACGTGCTGTCGGTCGGCGAGGATCCCGACAACCTCATCGTCTACGCCTCGCTCGGCCGCGCCGCCCGCAACTGGGCGGCGCACGCCAAGATCGTCGAGACGCTGAAGACCATGGACGAGGACCAGACGCTGCTGATCCAGTCCGGCAAGCCGGTCGGCCTCCTGAAGACGCACGTGCAAGCGCCGCTGGTCGTCATGGCCAACTGCAACATCGTCGGCCAGTGGGCCAAGGCGGAAGTCTTCTATGACTTGCAGGAGAAGGGCCTGATCTGCTGGGGCGGCCTGACGGCCGGCGCCTGGCAGTACATCGGCAGCCAGGGCGTCATCCAGGGCACCTACGAGATCTTCATGCGCATCGCCGAGAAGCGCTTCGGCGGCACGCTGGCCGGCCGCTTCGTGCTGACCGCCGGCCTCGGCGGCATGGGTGGCTCGCAGCCGCTGGCCGGCCGCATGGCCGGCGCCGCCATCCTCTGCGTCGACGTCGATCCGGAGAGGGCGGAGAAGCGCAAGGCGATCGGCTATCTCGACGTCATCGCCCCCGATCTCGACGCGGCGCTCGCGCTGGTGCTCAAGGCCAAGGCCGAGGGCCGGGCGCTGTCGATCGGCCTCGTCGCCAACGCCGCCGACGTCTACCCGGAAATCCACCGCCGCGGCATCGTGCCGGACGTCGTCACCGACCAGACCGCCGCCCACGACCTCGTCTACGGCTACGTGCCGAACACCCGCACGCTCGCGGAAGCGCGGGCCATGCGCCAGACCGATCCGGCAACCCTGATGGCCGAGAGCCGCGCCGCCATCGCCGTTCACGTCTCGGCCATGCTGGCCTTCCAGCAAGCCGGCGCCGAGGTATTCGACAACGGCAACCTCATCCGCACTCATGCCCGCGACGGCGGCGTTGCCAACGCCTTCGACATCCCGATCTTCACCGAAGCATACCTCAGGCCGCTGTTCTCGCGAGCGATCGGCCCCTTCCGCTGGATGGCGCTTTCCGGCGACCCCGAGGACATCCGCAAGATCGACGACAAGGTGCTGGAGCTTTTCCCGGACGACCGCATCGTCGCCAACTGGATCAGGTTGGCGCGGCAGAACGTGCCCTTCGAGGGGCTGCCGGCCCGCATCGCCTGGCTCGGCCACGGCGCGCGAACGAAGCTGGCGCTGGCCGTCAACGCCATGGTGCGTGACGGCACGCTCAAGGGACCGGTCGCCTTCTCGCGCGACCATCTCGACGCCGGCGCCATGGCTCACCCCAACATCATGACCGAGAAGATGAAGGACGGTTCCGACGCCATCGCCGACTGGCCGCTGCTCGACGCCATGACGCTTTGTTCGTCGATGGCCGACCTGGTGGTGGTCCATTCGGGCGGCGGCGGCTACGCCGGCTTCATGACCTCGGCCGGCGTGACGCTGGTCGCCGACGGCACCGATGCCGCCGATCGCAGGCTCGACCTGTCGCTCACCAACGACACCTCGCTCGGCGTTATCCGCTACGCCGACGCCGGCTACGGCGAGGCGATCGACGAGGCGGGGAAAAAGGCGGTCGGCTGGCTGGGGCTCTAGGCCCTACCGCCAGCCGCGACCGCGCTCGCGGTTGTGGGCGACGGCCGCCAGCACCCGCAGGCGGGAGATTTCGAGCAGCCGGCGCATCGCCGCTTCGGCCCGTTCGCCGTCGCGCGCCAGGATGGCCGACAGCACCTCCTCGTAGGGCGCCAGATCGATCGGCGTGCCGCTGGCGTCCTTCTGCGTCAGGCTGAACGAGGCTTTCAGCGCCGTCTTCACCGCGCCGCCGATGGTCACGAACAGGCCGTTGTGGGTCGCCGCGATGATGGCGAGGTGGAACTCGCTCTCGGCGCCGGCGGCCAGCGGCGCCTGGTCGAGCATCGACACCATGTCGGCATAGCGCCGGCAGATGCGGTCGTGGTCCTCGGCTGTGGCGTAGCGGGCGGACAGATAGCAGGCGCGCGGCTCGAAGCACTGGCGCACCTCGTAGAGATCTTCGATGATCCTTTCGTCGAACTGGGCGCTGAGCCGCCAGGACAGCACGTCGGGGTCGAGGAGGTTCCAGTCGGCGAAGGGCAGCACCCGCGTGCCGATCTTCGGCGCCACCTCGATCAGCCGCTTGGCGGCGAGATTCTTCACCGCCTCGCGCACCGTCGATCGACTGACGCCGTATTCCTGACAAAGCTCCGCTTCGATCGGCAGCGAGTCGCCGGGGCCGAATTCGCCCGAGACGATGCGAGTGCCGATGATTCGCGCGACCTGGGCGCTCATGGTGCCGATGGTGGAATCTCTTTCGAACATGCTCTTCTTTCCCGGAGCTTCCGCCGATCGGCCCGATCCGGCCTGACCGAAAGCGGCTCTTCAGCCAACACCATTCGAAGCGTCGTCCGCCGGCCCAATCTCCGGGCCGTCGCTCGCTCTGGGGCTGCTCCCGACCGGGAAACGCCCCCTGTTCAAGTCCTTGCGCATATCCCCCCGCCCGGATCACTCCCATCCGGGCCGAATATGCTCTGGCCGTCCGGCCGACGCCCCGCCGGCTCCGGCGACACGCCCGTTCGAGGCTCCGGCGCGGGAAAGATCCCGGCAAAACCCGCGCCTTCCAAGGGCGCGCGAGCCAGTTCTTACCTTTTACTCGCCGAAAATGTCCAACG
>LUYO01000086.1:0-5326 GCA_001603295.1 Rhodobacterales bacterium Alpha_02 | reverse complement strand
CTCATCTTCTTCATCGATCCGCTGTCGCCCATGCCGCACGACGTCGACGTCAGGGCGCTGACCCGCCTGTCGGTGGTCTACAACATCCCGATGGCTCTCAACCGTTCGACGGCGGAGTTCCTGATCCGCGCCGGCGGTTTTGCCCACCCCGCCCCCGTTTCCGCCGCCCCCGTTCCCTCAGACTGAGCGAAGATCACGATGTCCCAGAGCGTCCCCAGCGTCGTCACCTTTCCGGTCCTGTTCGCCGACATCGGCGGCACCAACGCCCGATTCGCGCTTCTCACCGATCCCGACGCCGACATCCGGCACTTCGACACCGTCGAGACGCGGCTGTTCCCGACCATCGGCGATGCCATCCAGAGCGCGGTGATCGACGCCGGCGCGCCGCGGCCGAGTTCGCTGGTCTTCGCGCTGGCCGGGCCGATCGGCGAGGAGAGCACCCAGCTCACCAACTGCCCCTGGGTGGTGACGCCCAAGGAGCTGGTCGAGCGCTTCCAGCTCGATCACGTCATCCTGTTCAACGACTTCGAGGCGCTCGGCCTGTCGCTGCCCGGCCTCAAGGCGAAGGATCTCGTCGCCGTCGGCGGCGCCCTGCCGCAGGCGCGCGGCACCAAGGTGGTGATCGGCCCCGGTACCGGCCTCGGCGCCGCCGGCCTGGTCGACGCCGCCGGCCTCTGGGTGCCGGTGCCCGGCGAGGGCGGCCACATCGACCTCGCGCCGGTCACCGCCCGCGACTACGCCATCTGGCCGCACATCGAGCGGGCCGGCGGCCGCGTCACCGGCGAGACCATCATCTGCGGCTCCGGCCTCCTCCGCCTCTACAAGGCGGTAGCCGCCGCCAACAAGTCGCTCGCCGCCTGCGACACGCCGGCCGCCGTCACCGCCGCCGCCGAGGCCGGAGATCCCCTGGCCGTCGAGACCGTCGCCCTGTTCGCCGAGCACCTCGGCCGCATCGCCGGCAATCTCGCGCTCACCTTCCTCGCTCACGGCGGCGTCTATCTGGCCGGCGGCATCGCCCCCCGTCTCGTCAAGGTGCTGCAGCAGGGCGGCTTCCGCGCCGCCTTCGAGGACAAGTATCCGCATCAGGCGCTGATGGCCGGCCTGCCGACGGCGATCATCGTCCACGACCGGCCGGCGCTCGCCGGCCTCGTCGACTTCGCCCGCCGGCCGGATACCTTCGGCCTGCGCCTCGACGGCCGGCACTGGCGCGCNNGCTATAGCGAGTGCAGAGGTGTGTGATGACCGATTCCGCTGAAAGCTCCGTCCGTTCCTTCGATATCCGCGGCATGACCTGCGCCGCCTGCTCCGCCCGCCTCGAACGCGTGCTGAAGAAGACGCCCGGCGTTCTCGATGCCCGCGTCAACCTGGCGCTGGAGCGGGCCGACATCGCCGTCGAGCCGGCGATGACGCCCGAGACGATCGCCGCCGCCGTCGACCGGGCCGGCTTCTCGGCAACGCTGCGGTCCGACGATCCGGTGGTCGCCCGCGCCGAACGCGAGGCGCGCGAGGCCGAGGCCGCCGCCGCCCGCCGCCGCACCGGCCGGCTGCTTGCCGTCTCGGCTCTGCTCACCGCTCCCTTCATCGTCGCGATGATCGCCATGATGGCCGGCTTCGGACATATCCTGCCGGCTTACCTGCAACTGGTACTGGCCACCGCCGTGCAGGTGCTGGCCGGCCGCCGCTTCTATCGCGGCGCCTGGAACGCGCTCAGGGGCGGCGGCGCCAACATGGACGTGTTGGTGTCGCTCGGCACCACCGCCGCCTGGGGCTTCTCGGTCTACCAGATGGCGACGGTCCACCACATGGTGGAGGAGCATCTCTATTTCGAGGCGTCGGCCGTGGTGCTGACGCTGGTGCTGCTCGGCAAGTTCCTGGAAGAACGCGCCAAGGCCTCCACCACCCGCGCCGTGCGCTCGCTGATGGCGCTGCGCCCGGAGACGGCGACAGAGGTGGCCGAGGACGGCAGCTACCGGACCGTGCCGGTGACGCGCCTGTTGCCCGGCGATCGCGTTCTGATCCGCCCCGGCGAGCGCGTACCGGTCGACGGCGTCATCCTCACCGGCGAGAGCCATTTCGACGAGGCGGTGATCACCGGCGAGAGCCTGCCGGTGCTGCGGGTAGTCGGCGGGCCGGTGGTGACCGGCGCCGTCAACGGCGAGGGCGCCGTCACCGTCGAGGTGGGCGCCGTCGGCGAGGACTCGACGCTCGGTCGCATCACCCGTCTGGTCGAGAACGCCCAGTCCGGCAAGGCGCCGGTGCAGCGCCTCGTCGACCGCGTGTCGGCGATCTTCGTGCCGGTGGTGGTCGCCGTCGCCATCCTCGCCTTCGCCCTGTGGCTGGCCTTCGGCGGCGGCCTCGAACAGGCGCTGGCCGCCGCCGTCGCGGTGCTGGTGATCGCCTGTCCCTGCGCCCTCGGCCTCGCCACGCCGACCGCCCTGGTCGCCGGCACCGGCGCCGCCGCCCGCGCCGGCATCCTGATCAAGGACATCGAGGTGCTGGAGCGCGCCGCCCACGTCGGCACCGTGGTATTCGACAAGACCGGCACGCTGACCGCCGGCCGTCCCGAGTTGCAGGCGCTGGTCGCCTCGGACGGCGTCGATCCGGCCCGCCTGCTGGCGCTTGCCGCCGGCGCCCAAACCGGCTCCGAGCATCCGCTGGCCCGCGCCACGATTCACCGCGCGACGCGGGACGGCGTCATCCCGCTTGCCGCCGAGGACGTCAGGGCGGTGCCCGGCAAGGGCCTTTCCGCCCGCGTCGCCGGCGAGACGGTGCTGATCGGCACCGCCGCGCTGCTCGACGAGCACGGCGTCGACCACGCGGCGCTCGACCAAGCCGGCCTCGGCCGCCTCGGGCCGGAGATGACGCTCGCCTACGTGACGGCCGGTGACAAGGCCATCGGCCTGTTCGGCTATGCCGACGCCTTGCGGCCGGAAGCGCCGGCCGCCGTCGCCGAACTCAGCCGGCGCGGCATCCGCACGCTGCTCTTGACCGGCGACCGGCCGGCCGCCGCCCGCGCCATCGCCGGCGCCGCCGGCCTCGACGACTGGCGGGCCGACGTGCTGCCGGAGGGCAAGGCGGCCGAGGTCGAGGCCCTGCGCGCCGCCGGCCGCCGTCTCGCCATGGTCGGCGACGGCGTCAACGACGCGCCGGCACTGGCCGCCGCCGACGTCGGCGTCGCCATGGGCTCGGGCACCGACGTCGCCATGGAGACGGCCGGCATCACGCTGATGCGGCCCGATCCGCGCCTCGTCGGCGCCGCGCTCGACATCGCCGCCGCCACCTCGCGCAAGATTCGGCAGAACCTGTTCTGGGCCTTCGTCTACAACGTGATCGGCATTCCGCTCGCCGCCTTCGGCCTGCTGACGCCGGCGCTGGCCGGCGCCGCCATGGCCATGAGTTCGGTGTCGGTGGTGACCAACGCCGGCCTGCTCACCCGCTGGGCGCCCAAGCTGCCGCCGATCGCGGCGCCGAAGGACTGATATCAGAAGGCATTGAAGATGCCTCGTGATATGCCTCTTGCCGATTTCTCATGCGGCGATGCAGATGAGAAATCGGCAATGGTCTCGATGAGCGGATGCGACGGCATCTCCGCGAATTGGCAGCTGTCCTCAGGGAATGCAGCGGCCGTCGCGGCCCGGCTGGCAGGCGCCTGACGGCGTCCTCGCCGGCACGATGCCGCCCGGCGTCCGGCCCAGCGCGCCGAGATCGAGCGGCCCGTCGGCGAGCGCCGGTGGCGGAGCCGCCGGGCGGCGCGGTGCGACAACCCGTGCGGCTGGACGCAGCGGCGGCAACGGCGCCGCCACCGCCGGTTCGTCCGACATTTCCACCGGCGCCGGCGCCGGCTTGACCGGTGCTTCCGCCTGAGTTGCCGACGGTTTGGCCGGACCGGTCAGCGTGTCGATCATCGAGGTCACGGCATCCGGCCTGACGGCCTCGAGCGCCGGTGCCGCGCCCGTCAGGAGACGCGAGAAACCGCCCGTCATCGCGGCGAGCCGGGCGTACCCCGCGACGGAGTCGTCGATGAGGCCGGGCAGGTCGGGATAAAGGCGCGGCGCGGCGAGCGGCCCCTTGACCGCCACCGGCGCCTCGAAATCCGGATAGCCCTTCAATTGCGGCTTCAGCTTCAGGTCGAGGACGCCGTCCGTAAGGCGCAGGCTGCCGGCGCCCGACAGTTGGAGATCGCCGGCCGAGAAGGCCAGATCGTCGCTCCGGACGCTGCCTGTCGCCAGAGCGAGATGGCCGGTTAGCCGGTCGAAGGCGACGCGCCGCGGGTCGGACCCGAAGCCGGTCTGCACGCTCCGGGCCAGCCGGCCAAGCAGCGCCACCGGGTCGAGGCCGTCGAGCATACCGCGCGACAGGCTGAGGTCGGCGCTGCCGCCGGCCGAGGCGAGGAGTTCGGCGGCCGTCGTCCCCGTCGCATTGAGGTCGGCCGCGAGCGTCAGCTCGCCATCGGTGCGACTGCCGATCAGCGGCGCCAGACTGGTGAGCCGCGCGCCCTCGATCTTGCCCTTCAACGCGAAAGCCGGCCGCTCGCCGGCGGTGATGCGCAGCGTGGCCGCGCCGCTGCCGCCGCCGAGCGACAGTCTGTCGAGGCCGATTTCGGCACCCTTGCCGTCGATCCGGAGATCGACCGGCCCGCCGGCCGCCGCCACCGGCCCGGCGGCGATGCGGGCCGCCTCGATGCCGAGGTCGGCGTCGATGCCGCGTGCCGGACCGCCGAGCCGCGCCAACGCGCCGGCCAGCGCCGCCACGTCGACCGTATCACCGCTCAGCCGGCCGGCGAGGCGGGGGCGGTCGCCGGCCGTCGTCAGGTCGAGCACGCCGGCAAAGGCGGCGTCGCCGAGCATCAGCCGGGCACCGCTGAGGGCAAGGCGGCCGATGCCCGCCTCGAGACGACCATCCAGAGAAGCGCTGTCGGTCAGGCCGACAACGCCGACAAGCGCCGACAGGCGGCGGCTGGTCAACGACAGAGTGCCTTCGGCCGTGACGGCAAAGGGATCGACGCCGCCGTCGAAGGCGGCGGACAGCGTCGCGCCGTCCACATGCACCACCACCGGCGCCGCGCCGCCGTCGAGCAGCCGGCGCGGCGTCACCGCGGCGTCCAGCGTCACGGCGCCGGACCGCGCCATCCCCCGGCCGCTCAGCCGGGCCGGCTCGTCCAGGCCGGACAGCGTCAGGTCGGCGGCCAGCCCGGTCAGCGCCGGCAGTTCGATGCCCATCAGCGGCAGCGCGGCGAGGCGGCCGTCGCGCAGCGTGGCGGCGCCGTCGGCGGCCAGCGTCGCCGCCAGTTCCTCCGTCGACCGGCCGCGTGCCGCCAGCCGGAGAT
>LUYO01000085.1:0-73439 GCA_001603295.1 Rhodobacterales bacterium Alpha_02 | reverse complement strand
CAGTGGCGCCGCGCCGGTCAATGACGGTAAGGGCATAGCATATCCGGCGGATTGCGTAGGCCAGACATGGCGTGTGCCGTCCGGCCGCTTCGCCGACGGCACGTCCCTTCTGTAGCGGGTTGGCTTCCGGGCGGCATTCGCCAAAGGTCGAGGCCGGCGCTCCGTTAAGAGTTTCGTCCATGGAATTCATGGATGCAGCCATTCCCGCGAGGACATCCGCCACCTAGGCTATCTTCCGCCGCACACGATCGTCCTTGCTTGTCGGACGTGACGGGCGGCGCGACCCTCCGGTCGACGGTGGGATGGCCGCCGGGCGGAAGCAGGATAGCCGGAAAAGGCGACAGGGCGGGAGAGAGAGGATATCCGAAGGAGGTTTTCGGCCGGCAGGCCCGGATCATCCGGTGCGTTCCGGCTCACTCCGTGCCGGCGTCCTTGCCGTTTCCGGCGGGCAGGCCGGGCACTTTCGTTCAGCCGACCGAAGATGCCGGGCCATTCCGCGATGGCGGAGGGCGCGGAATCGTCCATGGCGGAGCGCCGGTCCGTTCCGCCAAGGTTGCTTGGGACAGCGAGAAGGCGCGCCGCACCGGCGAGCGATCGTTGAAGAGAAAATGGAGGAAACGCCATGCTTCGCATTGTGAAGAGCTTCGCTGCCGTCGGTATCGCCCTCGGGGCGCTGACCGCCGCGGCCTATGCCGCCGACATCAAGATCGGCTTCGTCGTCAAGCAGCCGGAGGAGCCCTGGTTCCAGGACGAGTGGAAGTTCGCCGACATCGCCGCCAAGGAGAAGGGCTTCACGCTGGTGAAGATCGGCGCCGAGGACGGCGAAAAGGTGCAGTCGGCCATCGACAACCTCGGCGCCCAGGGCGCCCAGGGCTTCATCATCTGCACGCCGGACGTCAAGCTCGGTCCGGGCATCGTCGCCAAGGCCGAGGCCAACGGCCTCAAGCTGATGACCGTCGACGATCGTCTCGTCAACGCCGACGGTTCGCCGATCGAGAGCGTGCCGCACATGGGCATCTCGGCCACCAAGATCGGCGAGGCGGTGGGCACCGCCATTGCCGACGAGATCAAGAAGCGCGGCTGGGACATGGCCACGGTCGGCGCGGTTCGCGTCTCCTACGATCAGCTCCCGACGGCCGTCGACCGCGTCGAGGGTGCCATCACCTCGCTGAAGGCGGCCGGCTTCCCGGAGGCCAACATCTTCGACGCGCCGCAGGCCAAGACCGACACCGAGGCGGCGCTGAACGCCGCCACCGTGGTGCTCAACAAGCACCCGGAGGTGAAGCACTGGGTGGCCTTCGGCCTCAACGACGAGGCGGTGCTCGGCGCCGTCCGCGCCTCCGAGACCGTCGGCATCACGCCGGACAACTTCATCGGCGTCGGCATCGGCGGCGCGGACTCGGCGATCAACGAGTTCAAGAAGCCCGCCGCCACCGGCTTCTTCGGCACCGTGATCATCTCGCCGAAGCGCCATGGCTACGAAACGGCGCTCAACATGTACGACTGGGTCGCCAACGACAAGGCGCCGCCGGCCCTGACGCTGACCGCCGGCGAACTGGCGCTGCGCGACACCTATGTCGACGTCCGCAAGAGCCTCGGCATCGAATAAGCTGCCGGACAAGCTGCCGATAAGCTGAAAGACCCGCTCGACAACCGGCCGGCGACGGCAAGCCGCCGGCCTCCACGACGAGGCGCGCATATGGCCGACTTTCTGAGCTTCTCCCACATTTCCAAGACCTATCCCGGCGTCAAGGCGCTGTCGGATGTCTCCTTCGGGGTGGAAAAGGGCTCCGTGCACGGGCTGATCGGCGAGAACGGTGCCGGCAAGTCGACGCTGATCCGCATCCTCTCCGGCGATACCGCTGCCGACACCGGCGACATTTCCATCGACGGCGCGACGCAGCACTTCTCCTCCACGCGCGACGCCTTCGCGGCCGGCGTGGTGGTGGTGCACCAGGAACTGCAACTCGTTCCCGGCCTGACGGTGGCCGAGAACCTGCGCCTCGGCCGCTTTCCCGGCCGGGCCGGCATCATCGACTTCCGCTCATTGAAGGCCGAGGTGAACCGGCGCCTCAAGGAGATCGGCCTTTCCATCGACGCCGACACCAAGGTGTCCAAGCTGTCGCTCGGCGAGCGGCAGATGATCGAGATCGCCAAGGCGATCATGCTCGATGCCCGCATCATCGCGCTCGACGAGCCGACATCGTCGCTGTCGTCGCAGGAGAGCGAGGTGCTGTTCCGGATCATCGGCGAGCTGCGCGCCCAAGGCAAGGTGATCGTCTACATCTCGCACCGGCTCGACGAGATTTTTCGTCTTTGCGACGGCTGCACCGTGCTGCGCGATGGCCGGCTCGCCGCTCACCACGGGTCGATGGCCGAGGTGACGCGCGATCGGCTGGTCGCCGAGATGGTCGGCCGCGAGATTTCCGATATCTGGGGCTGGCGCGGTCGGCCGGCCGGCGAGGTGCGGCTCAAGGTCGAGGGGCTGACCGGCAGCAGGCTGCCGCAGCCGATCGACTTCGAGGCGCGGGCCGGCGAGATCGTCGGCTTCTTCGGGCTGGTCGGCTCCGGCCGCTCGGAGCTGATGCGCCTCGTCTACGGCGCCGACGCCCGCCATTCCGGCCGGGTGACCATCGATGGGGTGGAAAGCTCGGGTGCCAGCCCGCGCCGCTCCATCCGCGAGGGATTGGTGCTCTGCTCGGAGGACCGCAAGTTCGACGGCATCGTCCAGGGTCTATCTGTCGGCGAGAACATCGTCATCTCGGCCCGCCGCCACTTCTCGCCGCTCGGCATGCTGAATCTGAGGCGCGAGGCCGACACGGCGGCGACGTTCATCAAGCAACTGCGCATCCGCACGCCGTCGGCGAGGCAGGACGTCGTCAACCTCTCCGGCGGCAACCAGCAGAAGGTGGTGCTGGCCCGCTGGCTGGCCGAAACCGGCGTCAAGGTGCTGATCGTCGACGAGCCGACGCGCGGCATCGACGTCGGCGCCAAGGCGGAAATCTACGAACTGCTCTACGAACTGGCCGAGAAGGGGCTCGCCATCGTCGTCGTCTCCAGCGAACTGCCGGAAGTGATGGGCATCTCCGACCGCATCGTCGTCATGTGCGAGGGGCGAATCGCCGCCCGCTACGACCGCGCCCAATTCAACGAACACACCATTCTCGCCTCGGCCCTGCCGGACCGGACGGCTCGGAACGCGAACAAGAAAGCATCGTGATGGCCTTCCTGAAACGACTCCTGCTCGGCGAGCAGGGCCTCCTCGTCATCTTCGTCATCGCCTTTGCCGTGGTGTCGGTGTTCGTGCCGAGCTTCCTCACCGAGCGCAACATGCTCGGCCTGTTCCAGTCGGTGGTGACCATCGGCATCGTCTCCTGCACGATGATGTTCTGCCTCGCCTCGCGCGATTTCGACCTGTCGGTCGGCTCGATCGTCGCCTTCACCGGCATGGTGGCGGTGATGGCCTCCAACGCCTCCGGCTCGATCGTCGTCGGCCTGATCGCTGCGCTGGCCTGCGGCACCTTCGTCGGCTTCGTCAACGGTACCATCATCGCCAAGCTCAGGATCAACGCGCTGATCACCACGCTCGCCACCATGCAGATCGTGCGCGGCCTCGCCCTGATCGCCTCGGACGGCCGGGCGGTGGGCATCAACGATCCCGGCTTCTACCAGCTGGCGCTGTCGCGCTTCCTCGGCATCCCCACGCCGATCTGGATCATGGTCATCCTGTTCTGCGTGTTCGGCTTCGTGCTCAACCGCTCGGTGTTCGGCCGCAACACGCTGGCCATCGGCGGCAACCCGGAGGCGTCGCGGCTGGCCGGCGTCAACGTCGACGGCATGCGCATCTGGATCTTCACCATCCAGGGGCTGGTCTGCGCGGTGGCCGGCATTCTTCTCGCCTCGCGCATCACCTCCGGCCAGCCCAACGCGGCGACCGGCCTCGAGCTGTCGGCCATCTCGGCCTGCGTGCTCGGCGGCGTGTCGCTGGCCGGGGGCCGGGCGGCGATGACCGGCGTCATCGTCGGCGTGCTGATCCTCGGCATCGCCGAGAACGCCATGAACCTCCTCAACATCCAGGCCTTCTACCAGTATCTGGTGCGCGGCCTGATCCTGCTGCTCGCCGTGCTGCTCGACAATGTGCGGAGCACGGGGCTGGGGAGGAAGTGAGGGCGGCTCAGCCGCCCGCCGGCATCTGGCCGGCGAGGCGCAGCAGGCTGGCGGTTTCGGCCGGCACGCCTTCCGCCAGGCGGGCGGCAGCGGTGGGCGGCAGCCAGGCCAGGATGTCGGCGGTGGGCAGGCCGGTCAGCCGGGCATAGGCGTCGACGTAGTCCGAGGCGGTCACGGGATCGACGTGGTGTATCAGCACGTGGCTGCGGCAGACGTCGGCCGCCGGAGGGCCGGCGCAGGCGTCGAGCCGGTCGAGGATCATCACCTCGCCGGCCTCGCCGTGGATGTTCCACGGGTGGAAGTCGCCGTGGCAGAGCCGGTCGCCGTCCGGCAGCGCGTCGAGTTGACGAAGGAGGCAGTCACGGGACGCCGCATCCAGCAGATCGGTGTGGCGGATGTTGGCGGCGAGTCGCGCCTTCAAGGACGGCAGACCATTGACGGAGTGTTGATGAAGGTCGCGGTGCAGCCGCGCCATTTCCTCGAGGCAGGGCAGGCGGTTGCCGGCCAGCATCCGGTCGGCGAAGCTTGGACCGTATGCCCGGTCCATGACCAGGCCCCAGCGGCCGTCGTAATCGCCGGCGGCATGGACGCGCGGCGTCGGCAGGGCGAGCCGTTCGAGAAGGGCGAGATTGGCGGCCTCCCGGAAGACGGCGGCCTTCGACGCCTGCGACGGATAGAGCTTCAGCGCCAGCTCGCCGTATTCGTAGACCTCGGCCTCCTTGCCGGCGCCGAGCCGGCGGCCGATCTCAACCATCGCCAACTCCTACTTCACCACCGCCGTCAGCCGCAGCGTTGCCTCGATCCTATCGCTGGGGGCGAGGGGTCTCAAGCCGCCGAGGTCGTCGATGTGGAAGGCGTCGACGGCGTGCGTCATCGGTTCGAGGCAGAACCAGTCGCCGGCATAGGCAGGGTCGCGGGCGGCGTCGGGACGGTAGAGAACATAGCGGTTGAACATCGGGTCGGCATCGACGGTGAGCGTCAGCCCGCGCTCCGGCCAGTCGATGCGAGCGCAACTGTTCCAGCCCTCGAAGCCGTTGTTGATCCAGCGGTTCGGCAGTGGGGCCGGCCGACGGAAGTCGAGGTCGGCGGTGAGCGGCACCTCCATGGTCGGCAGGTAGTCGGCGCCTTCCAGCCAGAACGAGGAGGCCGGCGCCGTCAGCCGCGTGCGCGGGGTAAGCGGGAAATAGGGGTGCCAGCCGAGCCCGAAGGGCAGCGCGTCGCGGCCGGTATTCTCCACCGACAGCGTGACGGCGAGGCGGCGGCCGTCGAGCGTCAGGGTCTGGCGGGCGAGATAGTCCCAGGGGGCGGCGGCATCGGCGGCGTGGCGGAGGGCGAGCGTGACGCTGTTGCCGGTCGCCGCCTCGATCGTCCAGTCGGACAGCCAGCCGTCGCCGTGCAGGCGGTAGCGGTCGCCGGCGTTGGGCGCGACGCGATACGGACGGCCGGCGAAGGAGAAGGCGTTGCCGCCGATGCGGTTGCCGTAGGGCACCAGCGGGAAGGCGGCGGCCGCGTCTGGCGGGCCGTCGCCGGCATGGCGGGCCGGCCGCAGCAGCGGCACGCCGCCGACGCTGGCCTTGAGGCGCCAGCCGAGCACGACGGCGCCCTGCGTCGACAGCGTCAGCTCGGCGACATCCGTCTCAAGGCGCAGTACGCCCATGGGGAGCCTCCTCAGCGTGGGGGGAGATCGCCGAGGAGGTCGGCTGCCAGTGCATGGTTGGGGTCGAGCCCGAGGGCTTCCCGCAGATGCGCGCGGCCGGTTTCGCTATCGCCGAGGCCGATCGCCGCCTCGGCCAGCATAACGAGGGCGGAGACGCGCCGGCGCAGTTGTAGGTCGTCGTCGAACAGCAGCATGGTCGGCAGCGAGGTGGCGAAATAGTCGATCTTCGCCGGGGTTGCCATCATGTCGTCGGCATAGGCGCGAAGCTCCCTGAGCAGTTTTTCGGCCTCGTCGTCGCGGCCGAGGGCACGTAGCGACAGCGCCGAGAAGAAGGTCTTCTCCGAATGGGCGCGCACCTCCATGCCGAGGAAATCGCCGGCAAATTCGGCGGCCAGCGTGAACCAGCGCCTGGCCTCGTCGTCACAGCCGGTGGCGGTCAGCGCCTTGCCGAGCCAGTAGTGGACGTCGCTCTGGTTGGCGAGGAGGTGCCGCGCCTCGCCCAGCGACTGCGGCGGCGTCAGGGCCGCCTCGATTTCGACCACCGCCGTGGCGGCATCGCCAGCGGCGAGCGCCCGCCGGCCGAGGCCGAGGCGGCAGCGCACCCATTCGCCGAGCGCCAGTCCCTCGCCGCCCTCCCATGGCTGGAAGGCGCGACCGGCGATCAGCGGCGCCGACTTCTCCGGCTGTCCCAATTGGTTGTAGAGGGCCGACAACTCGACGCTGAGGTCGTCGCGAGAGGCCACCAGGTCGAGCCGGCTTTCCAGCTCGGCCAGCCGCTCGGCCGGCGATCGGCCGATGCGCTTCCAGAGCTGGTCGCGCTCGTAGACGAGGCGGGCGTCACGCGGGGCGGCGGCCAGCGCCTTGTCGTAGGCGGCGACGGCCTTCTCCGGCGCTCCCTCGACGTTGAAATAACCGATGCCGAGGTTGCGCCAGGGCACCGAATAGCCGGGGTCGACGGCAACGGCCTTCTCCCAGAGCGCGATCGCCTCGGCGTGGCGGCGGCGGTCGTAGAGGAGGTTGCCGAGATAACAGGGCGCGCGGCCGTCGGCCGGGTTGGCGGCGATCGCCGCTTCCAGCGCGGCGATGTCCTCGAGCCGGGACGGGAAGCAGTAATCCGGCGACGCCTTGGCGGCGGCCACGAGATGCGGTCCGGCCGGCCGGCCGAGCCGGGTGGCGCAGGCGGCGGCGTGATAGTGGAGGAGCGGCGAGGCGGCGGCGCCGACGGCGGCGATGCGAGCTTCGAGGAGGGCGAGGGCGTCGTCGGCAAAGCCGCCCCGCGCCGCCTCGATGGTGACGTCCAGGAAAAGCTGGTCATCGCCGTCGAGCGGCAGGCCCTTCAGCCAGCGGGCACGGGCGTCGAGCGGGTCGCGGGCCAGCGTTTCGGCGAGCAGGGCGTCGGCTTCGGCCTTGCGCCCGAGTCTGAGCAGCAGTGCCGCCTTGAAATTGCGGGCGAGCGCGTTGTCGACGTCGTGGCGGAGCGATTCCTCGACGTGCGCGAGGGCGTCGGCGAGGGCGCCGCGGCTGGCGTCGATCTCGGCCAGCGACAGATGCGCCGGGCCGCGCCAGGCGGCGTTCCACGTCGCCTTGTAGAGCGCTTCATAGGCGGCGTCCGGCCGGCCGAGATGGCGGAGCGCGATGCCGAGGTGATAGTGCGCCTCGCCGGTCGACGGATTGGGGTTGCGGCGGGTCAGCCGCTCGATGGCCGTCCGCAGGCAGGCTTCCGCCGCCGCGAATTCGCCGCGCCGCAGATGCCAGACGCCGAGGGCGGTGTTGCATCTGCTGTCGCCGGGGTCGCGACGGAGCGCCTCGCGCCAGTAGATGTCGGCCGGCCGGGTGGCATGCCGATACTGGTCGAGGTGGACGCCGGTGAGCCAGAGTTCGTCGACACTCTCGATCTCCTCGGGTGGTGGCGGCTCGGTGGCGGGCGGTGGAACGGTGACTTCGCCCCGGTCGACCGGCTGGCGCTCGACCAGCACGGTGCCGTCCGTCTCGACGGCGACGCGAACGTCGTCGCGGCCGATGCCTTCAGGCAGTTCGACCGGCAGGAGGAAGGGCGCGGCTGGATCGAGATCGGCCAAGCGCTCAGTCAGCACCTTGCCATCCGCCGAGACGGTGATGCGCGCGCCGGCCACCGCCTCGGTCGCCTGCACGCCGACCGTCAACTTGCTGCCGTCGAGCCGGAGGCCGATCGCCGCCTTCAGCGTTGCCGCCGCGGCGGCGCCGATTGCCCGGATCGGATACCAGTATTGCGAGAAGGTCTTGGTCTCGCCGGGGGCGAGGAAGGCGAAATCCGGCTGGTTGTCGGTGTAGACGCCGGCCATGATCTCGATATAGGGGCGATAGACGCCGGCCTCGTCTGGTTCGGTCAGATTGCGGTCCCAGGCGTAGCCGAAATCGTGATTGCCCCAGGTCCACTGCTTCTTACCGGGGGATATGTGGTGGTTGGCGACATGGACGATTCCCGCCTCCACGGCGTGGTCGTAGCCGCCGAAGAAATCGTCGCGCGAGCCGAGGCACATATAGCTGGTCGGCACGGGAATGTTGGAATACCAGCGGAGATCGTTAGGGGCGTAGCCGCCCTTCGGCACGAATTGCGCCGGCGCCTCCTCGGGCGGCACGCCGTGTCGGGCGCGGCCGGCGTAGTCGACGCCGTAATAGCGGCCCTCGCAGAGCGGAAAGGCCGAGGTGGCGCGCTTGGCGTGGTCGGCGATGAAGTGCACGTCCTCGGGGAAGAAGCTCTGATAGTCCTCGTGCACCTCGGTGGCGACGTTGGCCCACCAGAGGAAGGTCTGGGTCAGCTCGGTGCGATTGTGCAGGCGCACGGCGAGTTCCATGACCGCCTTGCCGGGCGACAGGCGAACGCCGTGCAGGCTCTTCATGCGGTTCATCGGCTCGTGCTCGCCGAGCCAGATGACGCGAGAACCGTCTGTTTCCTCGACGATTTCCCAGGTACACGGCATGTAGGTGCTGGGGCGGTGGTGCTGCGGCCAGTTGAACTCGATGCCGCCGGACAGCCAGGGACCGGCGAGGCCGACCAGCGCCGGCTTGATGACGCGGTTGCGGTAGACGAGGTCGTAGCCGTTGACCTTGTCGACTATGGCGTAGATGCGGCCGCCCAGTTCCGGCAGCACGGTGACGCGCAGATATTCGTTCTCGATGTGCAGCGCCGTCCAGCTTTTCTCGATGAGTTCGTCGCCGATGCGGTCGACGACCGGCAGCGGGTAGACGCGGCCGCTCGAGCCCTGGAATACGCGTTTTTCCAGGAACATCGGGTTGCGCTCGGCTCGCGCCGGCTCGTAGGTGGGGATGACCAGCGGCGCCGACCACGCCTTGACCGGGCCGGCCAGCGACGGCGGCGCGGCGGGGAGTTCGACTTGTCTCATGGCGCGTTCCTTCCCGGAGTCCCGGATTTCCCATTGATGGAACGCTAGGCGCGGTCCCTGTCGCCGTGAATAGCGGTAACGATGGACATCATGGAGGATCCTCTGATAACCTTGGCGCATGGCAGAGGATGGGGAACAGCGGATCAGGGAGGGCTTTCCGGGGCAGCGGTCGATCGTGCTGCCGCGACCGGTGGTGTCCGGCTGGCTGGAGGGACGGCCGCTGATCGAACTGCTGCCGAGCGACGTCGGACACTATCCCAAGGCGCAATGGCACTTCGTCGAGCGGCCGGAGGGCATTTCGCAATCGGTGCTGATCTACTGCACCGACGGCGGCGGCTGGGCGCGGCTCGGCGGCTCGACCCTGCGCGTCCGCCCCGGCCAGGCGCTGGTGATGCCGGCCGGCGCGCCACACGCCTATGGCGCCGACCCCGACGATCCATGGACGATCTACTGGGTGCATCTCGACGGCGCAAAGGTGGCGCTGCTGCCGGAGTTGCTGGAACTCGACCCCGACGAGCCGCTGCTGCATCCGGGACGTGATCCGGCCATACCGACGCTGTTCGAGAAGATGCTGTCAATTCTCGGCCGCGGCTACACGCCGGACAACCTGCTGTCGGCGTCGATGGCGCTCGGCCAGCTCGTCACCCATCTCGTGGTGCTGCGCCACCGCACGCCCAACCGCGACGACAATCTCGACCAGCGCATCCGCCGGGTAATCGACGTGATGCAGGGCAATCTCGGCCGGTCGCTGAAGGTTGACGAACTGGCGCGCGAGGCCAACCTGTCGTCGTCGCACCTTGCCGCCGTGTTCAAGAAGCGCACCGGCTTCACGGTGCTCGACTTCTTCATCCGCCTGAAGATCCAGCGCGCCTGTTTCCTGCTCGACACCACCGACCAGTCGGTGAAGGCGATCGCCGCCGATCTCGGCTTCGACGATCCCTTGTATTTCTCGCGCTGCTTCCGGCGCGTGCACGACAGTTCGCCGACGCAATACAGAGCGCTGCGCAAGGGCTGATATTTTGGAGGAGGAGTTTCGATGACCGATCCACATGCAGCCGTTCCAGAGGCGGCCAGCTTTCATCTCGACTGCCGCTGGCAACCGGCCGGCCGCCTGTTGTTCGAGCTTCGCAACCTCGGCGCCGCGCCGGTCGAAGGCTTTCGCCTTGCCTTCACGACCCTGCGCTTCGCCGGTCGCGACGCGGCGGCCGACAATGCGCGTCTCCTCGACCGGCGCGGCTATTTCCACGAGGTGGCGCCGCCGGACGGCTTCCGCCTGACGCCCGGCGACGTCTGGCGCTTCTCGCTCGGCGACATCGCCGGCGCGCCGCAGCACCGGGGCGAGGGGATCGCCTCGGCCTATCTGACGCTGCCGAACGGCGAGCGGCCGGCGGCGACGGTGGGCGATCTCCGGCGCGAGGCGTCCGGGCAAGGGGTGGCGACGGGGCCGATCGTCTATGCGCTGACGCCCTGGCCGGCCGAGGCGGACCTCACGCCTTCTGATCGGCTTCCCGGCTATCTGGTGCCGGTCGACGGTGCCAGCATCGACGAACTCGCCGCCGTCTCCACGGTATCGGCGCTGTTCCGGCGACTGTTCCCGCTGGAGCCGGCGCCCTTCTCGCTGATGGCGTTGCCGGGCGACCGGCCGCTGCGCTTCGCCCACGACGCGGCGCTGGGGCGAGAAGCCTACCGCCTCGATTTCCAGGGCGACGATATCCTGCTCACCACTTCCGGCCCCGCCGGCCGGCAATACGGGCTGACGGCGCTCGGCCAGCTCTGGCGCGGTGCCCGCGCCGGCTGCCGCTTCCCGGCGCGAGGCCATATCCTTGACCAACCACGATTTCCCTGGCGCGGCTCGCATCTCGACACCGCCCGCCGCTTCTTCCCCGTGGCTGGTGTCGCCCGCTTTCTCGACATCCTCGCCTACCTGAAGCTCAACGTCTTCCACTGGCATCTTTCCGACGACGAGGCGTGGCGGTTGGATATCCGGGCCTTTCCCGAACTGACGGCGATCGGCTCGTCGCGCGGACCCGACGCGGCGCTGCCGCCGCAGATCGGCGACGGCCGCCATCCGAGCGGCGGTTGCTACAGTCATGCCGACGTGCGGGCGCTCGTCGCCCACGCCGCGCGGCTCAACATCGATATCGTGCCGGAGATCGACATTCCCGGCCACAGCACCGCCGCGCTGGCGGCGCTGCCGGCGCTCGCCGATCCGGACGAGCCGGCCGATACCTATGCCTCGGTGCAGGGCTTTGCCAACAATGCCCTCAATCCGGCCGTCGATCTTACCTGGAGCGTGCTTGAGGCGGTGTTCGACGATCTCGCGGAGCTATTCCCGTCACCGCATCTGCACGTCGGCGGCGACGAGGTAGCGGAGGGGGCGTGGCTCGCCTCGCCGCTGGCCCGCCGGCTGATGGCCGACCTCGGCCTCGACGGCACCGAAGCGCTGCAATCGCACTTCATGCGCAGGGTACAGGCGATGCTCGCCCGGCGCGGCCGCAAGCTCGCCGGCTGGAACGAGGTGGCCAACGGCGGCGGTGTCGATATGGACGGCACGCTTCTCACCGTCTGGCAGAAGGCGACGATCGGCGCCGGTCTGGCGGCGCGCGGCTACGATATCGTCATGGCGCCGGCCGAGGCCTATTATCTCGACATGGCCCATTCCGGAGATTGGGACGAGGCGGGCATGAGTTGGGCCGGCGCGACGCCGCTCGAGACGACCTACGTCTACGAGGTGGGCGACGACATTCCGGCCGACCTGCTGCCGCGCCTCAGGGGCCTGCAGTCCTGCATCTGGGCCGAGTTGATCGCCAGCCGCGCCCACTTCAATCATCTGGTGTTCCCACGCCTTGCCGCCGTCGCTGAGGCGGGCTGGACGCCGCCGGATCGCAAGGACTGGCAGCGCTTCCGGGCGCTCTGTCGCTTCTGCCCGGTCCTCTAGGAGGCGCCGACCAGCGGGTCGAGCAGGCCGGCGTAGACGCCCGTCTCCGATCCGGGGATCGGGATAGCGCCGACGGCGCGGGCGTAGAAGTCCACTGGCCCGGCCCAGCCGATGGCGGCGTAGCCGTAGCCGCGCTCGCGCATGGCGAGCAGGGTCCGGATCAGCAGCGCCTTGCCGATGCCGAGGCCGCGCGCCGCCTCGTCGACGCCGGTCGGGCCGAAGAAGCCGAGGGCGATGGCGTCGTAGCAGGCAAAGCCGAGCAGCTTGCCATCGCGCACGGCGATCAGGCAGGCGTTGGGATCGCGTGAGAAGGCCACCTGCATCTCGCTCACCCAGCCGGCGCTGAAGCGGGCGGCGATGAAGGCGCGGATGGTCTCCAGCTCCGGCGCCAGCGCCCGGCGGATTGCGATGCCGTTCTCCTTGAGCCGGGCGTCGAGCGCGGCGTCGGCCGCGACGTCGTAGAGTCTCACCAGAAGGTCCATGTCGGGCACCTGTTTCGCCGGTCTGCCGCCGGCCAGACAACACACTAACGCGACGGCTTCGCTTCGGATAGGCTGCGCCGGCGACTCCGGAATCGGACGGCATTTTCTCAACGGGCCGAAGATGTTCACCACTTCTGACTTCACCATCCGCCACCTCATCCTCGCGGTGATCCTGGTCATCGCCGCCGCCGTCGCCCTGTGGTCGCCGGCCGCTCTCGGACCGACGGGCGGCGTTACGCTGGCCATCGTCCTGGTGACGCTCGGGCTGTGGGCGACGGCGCTGGTCCCGGGCTATTTCGCCAGCTTGCTGCTTTTCGCCAGCGTGCTGATCGCCGGTTTGCAGCCGGCGCCGCTGGTGTTCTCGGGTTTCGCCTCGGCGGCGGTGTGGCTGATCATCTCCGGCTTCGTGATCGGTTCGGCGGTCAGCGCCACTGGCCTCGATGCCCGCCTCGCCGATTTCATCGCGCCGCTGGTTACGCGAAGCTATCCGCGCCTCGTCGGCGGGCTGATGCTGGCCTCGATGCTCCTTGGCTTCCTGATGCCGTCTTCGGTGGGCCGCGCCGTGGTGATGGTGCCGATCGGCATGGCGCTCGCCGACCGCTGCGGCTTCGCCAAGGGCTCCAACGGCCGCATCGGCATTGCTGCCATCCTGGCGATCGGCTGCAACATGCCGAGCTTCGCCATCCTGCCGTCCAACATCCCCAACATGGTGCTGGCCGGCTCGGCCGAAACGCTGCTCGGCGTGCATTTCAGCTACACCGATTACCTTGTCCTGCACTATCCGGTGCTGGGCATCGTGAAATCGATCGTCACTGTAGCGCTGGTGCTCGCCCTGTTCCCGGCGACGGTCGGCGCGCCGCTCGGCGGCGAGGCGAAACAGACGGCGGCTGGCAAGGCGGGGCAGGGCAAGGTGATCGGCATCCTGCTGATGACGCTGGCCTTCTGGATGACCGACAGTCTGCACGGCATCAACGCCGCCTGGATCGGCCTCGGCGCTGCCGTGCTGCTACTGGCGCCGCGCTTTGGCGTGGTCAGCCCGCCGGCCTTCAAGCAGTCGATCGACTTCGGCCTGTTGCTGTTCGTCGCCGGCGCGCTGGCGCTCGGCGCCGTGGTCGGCGCCTCCGGCCTCGGCGGCAAGCTCGGTACTTTCCTGACCTCGGTGCTGCCGCTGGCGCCCGGCCGCGACGCAATCAACTTCTTCTCGCTGACCTTCCTGTCCTTCGTCACCGGCATGTTCACCACCGTGCCGAGCGCGCCGGCGGTGCTGACGCCGATGACCCACGATCTCGCGGCGCTGACCGGCTACGGCGCCATGACCGTGTTGATGACGCAGGTGGTCGGCTTCTCGACGGTGCTGTTTCCCTATCAGGTGGGGCCGCTCGTCGTGGCGATGCAGCTCTCCGGCGAAAGGCTCGATCATCTGGTCAAGGTGACGGTGCCCTTGGCGCTGATCACGCTCGTCGCGCTGGTGCCGATCGACTTCCTGTGGTGGAAGGCGCTCGGCTGGCTTTAACCATGTCCTCTTGAGAATGGGTCGCGACACCCTAAATCTCCCTGAATAGGCCGGCGCCGCCGGCACAGCCGGGGAGACGCCGACATGCACGCCCTTCTCCGCTCGACGGTGCTTGCCGTCCTGATCGCCACGCCGGCCTTCGCCGCGCCGGAAAACGCCGGCACCACCAAGGCGACCAGCAAGCTGCCCTTCCAGGCACAGACCGTCGCCCGCTTCAACCTGCCGTGGGCGATCGCCCTGATCGACGCCGATCAGCTGCTGGTCACCACCAAGCCGGGCAAGCTGTTCGTCGTTGATCGCCGGGGCGGCGACCCGGTCGAGGTGACCGGCGTTCCCGATGTCGCCTACGGCGGCCAGAACGGCCTGCTCGACGTGGCGCTGGCGCCGGACTTCGCCGACAGCCGGCGCATCTATCTCACCTATGTCGAGCCGGGCGACGGCGGCAGCTCGCTGGCGCTGGCCCGCGCCACGCTCGACGAGGCCGACGGCAAGGCGCAACTCGGCGACTTCGAGGTGCTGTGGCGGCAATTGCCCAAGGGCAAGGGCGGCCAGCCGGGCGGCATCATCGCCTTCTCGCCGGATGGCCAGTTGCTGTTCCTGACGGTCGGCGACCGCATGCGGCCGGCCACGGCGCAGGATCCCGATCTCGAACTCGGCAAGGTGCTGCGCCTGACGCTCGACGGCAAGCCGGCGCCCGGCAACCCGTGGGCCGGCGAGGGCGGCGCCCGCGCCGAGACCTGGACCACCGGCCACCGCAATCCTTACGGCCTCGCCTTCGCCTCGGACGGTCGCCTGTGGCTGCACGAGATGGGGCCGAAGGGTGGCGACGAACTCAACCTGATCGAGCCGGGCAAAAACTACGGCTGGGCGGCGGTGTCCTACGGCGACAATTACGACGGCTCGCCGATCCCCAAGCCGCCGACCCGGCCGGAATTCCAGGAGCCGGCGCTCTACTGGGACCCGGTGATCGCGCCGGCCGGCCTCGCCTTCTACGAGGGCGAGCTGTTCCCGGTCTGGAAAGGTTCGGCACTGATCGGCGGCCTCAAGACACAGTCGCTGTCGCGGCTGACCATCGACGGCGCGACGGCCCACGAGGACGAGCGCTTTGCCATGGGCGCCCGCATCCGCGACGTGGCGGTGGCGCCCGATGGCGCCGTGTGGGTGATCGAGGACGAGAGCCCCGGCCGGCTCCTGCGCCTCAGCCCGCGCTGAGGGTTTCCGCTTCGCGCAGGTAGCGGCCGGGCGTCGCGCCGGTCATGCGCTTGAACATGGTCGAGAAGGCCGAGGAGCTGTCGTAGCCGAGGTCGAGGGCGACGCTGGTGACGCTCTCGCCGCCGGCAAGACGCGGCAGGGCCGCGAACAGGCAGGCCTGCTGCCGCCATTCGGAGAGGCTCAGCCCGGTCTCGCGGCGGAAGGCGCGGGTGAAAGTGCGGCGGCTCATGGCGAGAGCGGCTGCCCAGTCGTCGATGCCGGTCCGCGTCGTCGGTGCGTCGAGGAAGCGGTGGCAGAGCGCCGCCATGCGCGGCTCGGCGGGGAACGGCAGGCCGAGCGGCCGTACCGGCAAGCGCGGGATCTCCTCGAGGATCAGCGCCATCACCAGCCCGGCCCGGCTGGCCGGCTCGTAGCATTGCGGCAGGTTGACCGCCTCCAGCATCAGGCTGCGCATCAGGCCGGTCAGTTCCACCACCCGGCCGCGGCTCGGCAGGTCGGCGACGGCGCCGGGCGTCACGTAGATCGAGCGCATGCTGACGTGGCCGCTGGCGGCGACCGAATGCACGGTGCCGGCCGGCACCCACAGCGCATGGTCGGGCGGCACCATCCAGCGCTCGCCGGGCATGGTCACCGTCACCACGCCGGACAGCGCGTAGATCATCTGAGCGCGGCTATGGCGGTGCGGCGGCACGACGTGGCCGTCGGTGTATTCGCTGGCCTTGGCGACGATCGGCCCGACCGCCCGCTCCAGCCATTCGACGCATTTCACATGCGGCTCCTCGGACCAGGGCGCCACCAAATCGGAGCGGCCGCTGTCGTCGGTGGCAGGGGAGAAGTTGAGGTCCATGGTGAAGTTGGCCCAGTCGAAGAAGATTTGGACCATATCACGAAGGCAGGAAGCGCCGAAACGACTATAGTCGTAGTCGGCCGGTGCCGCCCGATCGCGACGCCGGCCGCGCCATGGAGTGCCCGTTGACCGATACCACCGCCCCGGCCGCCGTTCCGTCCGCCACCACCACCGCCTTCTCCGTGATCTTCGCCATCAGCTTCTGCCACATGCTCAACGACATGATGCAGTCGCTGCTGACCGGCCTCTATCCGATGCTGAAGGAGAGCTACGCACTCGATTTCGGCCAGATCGGTCTGATGACGCTGACCTTCCAGTTCACTGCCTCGCTGCTGCAGCCGCTGATCGGCAGCTACACTGACCGGCATCCGCAGCCCTATTCGCTGGCCATCGGCATGGGCTTCACGCTGTCCGGCCTGCTGCTGCTCGCCAACGTGCACAGCTACCACTTGCTGCTGGTCGCCTGCGCGCTGATCGGCATCGGGTCGTCGGTGTTCCATCCGGAATCGTCGCGCGTCGCCCGCATGGCGTCCGGCGGCCGTTATGGCCTCGCGCAGTCGCTGTTCCAGGTCGGCGGCAATTTCGGATCGGCGCTGGGGCCGCTGCTCGCCGCCTTCATCGTGCTGCCCAACGGTCAGCGGAGCGTCGCCTGGTTCTCGGTCGCCGCGCTGGTGGCGATGATCGTGCTGTGGCAGGTCGGCAACTGGTACAGCCGTCACCGCCGGGCGACGGCCAAGCGCACTGTCGCGACGCCGCATGTGGCGCTGCCGCGCTGGCGCGTCATCACGGCGCTGGTCGTGCTCGGCGTTCTGGTGTTCTCCAAGTACATCTATCTCGCCAGCCTATCGAGCTACTACACCTTCTACTTGATGCACAAATTCGGCGTCAGCGTCCAACAGTCGCAGTTGCTGCTGTTCCTGTTCCTTGGCGCGGTGGCGGCCGGCACGGTGATCGGCGGGCCGATCGGCGACCGCGTCGGCCGCAAGCCGGTGATCTGGGTGTCGATCCTCGGCGTGCTGCCGTTCTCGCTGGCGCTGCCCTATGTCGGCCTCGTCTGGACGGCGGTGCTGACGGTGATCATCGGCCTGGTGCTGGCCTCGGCCTTCTCGGCGATCATCGTGTTCGCCCAGGAGCTGGTGCCGGGCAAGGTCGGCATGATCGCCGGCTTCTTCTTCGGCTTCTCCTTCGGCATCGGCGGCATCGGCGCCGCCGTGCTGGGCCATGTCGCCGACGTCAAGGGTATCGACTTCGTCTACCACGTCTGCGCCTTCCTGCCGGCGTTCGGGCTGCTGACGGTGCTGCTGCCCAACATCGAGGCGCGGCGGGCCTAGGCTGCCTCGATACGCAGGCCGCTTTCGGCGTCGAACAGGTGCAGCATCTCCAAGTCGAAGGCGAGGGTGACGTCGCTGCCGACCGCGGCGCCGGTGCGCGGCGGCAGGGCGGCGACAAGGCGCTGGCCGCCGATACTGCCGGAGAGGATCAGTTCGGGGCCGGTCAGCTCGGTCACCTCGCAGCGCAAGGTCAGGTGCAGCGGACCGGGCTCGGTGCGGAAGCATTCCGGGCGGATGCCAAGCTTGATGTCGCGGTCTGTCGGCAGGCTGGCGAGCATCTCGGGCGGCAGCGGGATCAACGTGTCGCTACCGGCGACCTGGAGGCCGCTGGCGGTGACCACCACGTCAATGAGGTTCATCGGCGGCGCCCCGACGAAGGTGGCGACGTAGAGCGTTGCCGGCCGGTTGTAGATCTCCTCCGGCGTGCCGAGCTGCTCGATCTGGCCGTTGCGCATCACGGCGATGCGGGTGGCCAGCGTCATCGCCTCGATCTGGTCGTGCGTGACGTAGACCACGGTGGTCTTCATCATCTGGTGCAGGCGCTTCAGCTCGGTGCGCATCTCCATCCTGAGCTTGGCGTCGAGGTTGGATAGCGGTTCGTCGAACAGGAACAGCTTGGGGTTGCGCACCAGCGCCCGGCCGATGGCGACGCGCTGGCGCTGACCGCCGGACAGTTGCGACGGCCGGCGATCGAGCAGCGGCTCGATCTGCAGGAGGCGTGCCGCTTCCAGCACCGCCTTGTCGCGCGTCGCCGCCGGAACTTTCCGCATTTCCAGGCCGAAACCGATGTTCCGCCGTACCGAAAGATTCGGATAGAGCGCGTAGGACTGGAACACCATGGCGATGTCGCGGTCCTTGGGGTGGACGCCGATCAGCGAGCGGCCGTCGAGGCGGACGTCGCCGCCTGACGGTTCGGCGAGGCCGGCGATGATGTTGAGCAGCGTCGATTTGCCGCAGCCCGAGGCGCCGAGCAGCACCAGGAATTCGCCGCTGTCGAGGGCGATGTCGATGCCCCTCAACGTTTCCTGCGCGCCGAAGGACTTGCGGATCTTGTCGACGACGAGGGCGCTCATGGGCGGGACTCCGGCGGGGCGTAGCAGCGCGGATAGGTGGAAACGGCCAGCGAGGCGGTGGCCGTGCCGGCCGCCAGACTGTCGCGCAGCGACCGGCCGGCGGCGAAGGCGGCGAGGAAGCCGGCGTTGAACACGTCGCCGGCGCCGATGGTGTCGATCACCTCGACTTGAGGCGCCTCCACCTCGACGAGGCCGTCGGCGGAAGCGGCCAGCGCGCCGTGCGGGCCACGCTTGACCACGGCGACGGCGCCCTCCGGCATCAGGTCGAGCATGGCGCGGGCGGCGTCGCGCACGTCGGGCCGGCCGGTGATCGAGGTGGTCTCCACCTCGTTGAACAGGGCGATCGCCGAGCGGGCGAGCCAGCCCTTGGCCGCGGCGACCACCTCGGCCGTCCAGCCGGCCGGTGGCCAGCCGGTGTCGAGGGCGACGCGGATGCCGTGGCGGTCGGCCCAGTCGTAGAGCTGGCCGTATTCGCCGGCGAGGCGTGGCATCAGGAAGGGACCGGCGAACAGCGCGTAGCCGCCGCGATGTGCCTCGCCGTCGAGCACGGCCAGCACGTCGGCGGCGCCATAGTGCGGCAGATGGCCGAGCGTCGTGAAGAAGGTGCGCTCGCCGTCCGGGTGGGTGATGCCGACGGAGATGGTGGTGTTCTCCTGATGCACCTTCCAGCGTTTCGACTGCTCGCCGAACTCTTCGGCCAGCCACGACCCGAAGCGGTCGCTGCCGATGCTGGCGGCCAGCTCGAACGGCACGCCGAGCCCCTTCAGCGTCAGCGCCGAGTTGCCGGCGCAGCCGCCGACCCGCAGTTCGTCGTGGTCGACGATGATCTCGGTGCCCGGCTGCGGCCAGGGGGCGGCCGGACCGAGGATCAGGTCGACGTTGACGTTTCCAATGACGGCGATCGGCTTCACTTATTCGCTCCGGGTGATCTTGTTCGAGCGGACCGGCGTGCCGGCGTTCTCGACGCGCTCGGCGGCGAAGGCGACCATCAGCGTCTGGGCGGCCGGCAGCAGCGCGAAGACGGCGGCCATGCCGGCGGCCGGCCTGACGGCAATGGTGACGGCGCCGGGCACCGGCGCCTCGCCGGAGGCGTCGAAGATCACCACCGGCGCGCCGGCGGCCAGGATCTCGCCGGCCATGCCGGCGATCAGCGGCGACGTCGGGTCCTTGGCGCGGAACAGCACGGCGCCGATCTCCGGCGACAGCATCTCCATCGGCCCGTGGCGGAGCTGGCCGCCCTCGTGCGAGAAGCAGGGCCGGCGCGACAGCTCGGTGAAGCCGAGGGCGATCGCCTCGGCGACGCCTTGCAGGCTGCGGCCGGAGGTGACGACGTTGCGGACGCCCTTCAGGGCGGCGAGCGCGGCGGCAACGTCGGGCGCCTGGGGCGCCCTGAGCACGGCGAGCGCCGGCGCGGCATCAGCGCCGAGCGCGGCGAGCACGGCGAGGTGCAGGGCGAAGGTCAGCGTCAGGCTGCGCGTCGCGGCAAAGGCCAGCTCCGAGCCGCCGGCCGCCACCAGCGCCGGGGCGGCCTTGCCGAGGAAGGAGCCGGCTTCCAGCGTCAGCGCGAAGGTGTCGGCGGTGTCGCCGGTCTCCTTGAACCAGCGCACCACTTCGGCGCTCTCGCCCGACTGCGAGGTGACGAAGACGGTGCGGCCGGCCAGCGGCAGCGGCGCGGCGAGCTGTTCGGACACCGGCAGCGACACGGCGTCGATGCCGAGGGCGCGGTAATAGGGCTCGACGGCGCGGGCGACGGCGTGGCTGCCGCCCATGCCGAGCATCAACAGGCGGCCGGTCTTCTTCAGCGAGGCGGCGGCGCGGGCGGCGACCTCGCGGGTTCCCTCGAAGGAGGCGAGGGCGTCGGCGTGCTGGCGGGCCATCTCGCGATCGATGGCGAGGAGGCTTTCGGGGCGGGGATCGTTCATGTCGGTTTTCCTTTGCGTTCAGCCTTTGACGCCGCCGGAGGTCAGTCCGGAGATCAGCGCCCGCTGCATGACGATGCCGACCAGCATCGGCGGCAGCGCGGCGAGCACGCCGGCCGTGGCGATCAGGCCGTAGTCGGAGACGCGCCCGCCGGCCAGATCGGCGATGGCGACGGTCAGCGTCTTGGCCCGCTGGTCGGAGGTGAAGAGAAGAGCGTAGAAGAATTCGTCCCAGCCGAGCAGGAAGGCGAACAGCGCCGACGTCGCCACCACCGGCATGGCGAGCGGCAGCGTGATGATGCGGAGCGTCTGCCACAGGCTGGCGCCGTCGATCACCGCCGCCTGCTCGATCTCGCGCGGGATGCCGTCGAAGCCGGATTTCATCAGCCATGTCGTGAACGGGGCGAGGATGGTGAGGTAGACGAGCGCCAGGCCGAACACGTTGTTGAGCAGGCCGAACTTGGCCAGCGCCATGTAGAGCGGCACGGCCAGCGCCACCGGCGGCAGCATGTAGGTGCCGATGACCAGCGACAGCGACCAGCCGACGGACGGCGTGCGCGACACCGCCCAGCCGGCCGGCACGGCCAGCGACACCGCGGCGATCGTCGCCATGCCGGCCACCATCAGCGAGTTCCTGAGGCTGGCGGTGAAGGCGGCGCCGGCGCTGTTTTCCACCGATGAGAGCAGGGCGGCGTAGCGCGAGAAGTCCATGGTCTCCGGCCACCAGCGCAGCGGCCTGGCGGCGAGATCGGCGGCCGGCGAGATGCTCATCACGAACAGCCAGACGAGCGGCGCCAGAATGATGGCGGCGAGCAGCAGCGCCGCGAGGTGCAGGAACAGGCGGAAGAGGGGGCTCTGGCGTTCCATCAGGCGGTGCTCCCGGCGACTTTCCTCACGGCCGTGCCGTAGGCAACGGCCAGCACGGTGATGATCAGCGTGACGATCAGGGCGAGCGAGGCGCCCGAGCCGGCCCGCTGGAAGGAGAAGGCTTCCTGATAGACGAGGATCGACATGGTGCGCGTCGAGTTGGCCGGGCCGCCGCGCGTCATCACCCAGATGATGTCGAACACCTTGAACGCTTCGATGGTGCGCAGCACCAGCGCCACCATCAGAGGACCGGCCAGATAGGGCAGCGTCACGAAGCGGAAGCGGGAGAACGCGTTGGCGCCGTCGACGTAGGAGGCCGCGATGACATCGCGCGGCACCGCCTGCAGGGCGGCCAGCGCAATCAGCGCCACCAGCGGGAAGTTCTTCCAGCAGTCGGCGACGATCAGCGCCGTCAGGGCGGTACCGGGCTCGCCGAGCCACGAGCGGTAGTCGGAGAGAATGCCGAGCTGGGTCAGCGCCGCGTTGAGGGCGCCGTATTCGGGATTGTAGATCAGCCGCCACAGGGTGGCGTTGACGACGGTCGGCAGCGCCCACGGCAGGATCATCAGCGCCCTGAGCAGCGTGCGGCCGCGGAACTGCTGGTTCAGCAGCAGGGCGGCCAGCACGCCGAGGCACATTTCCGTCGTCACCACCACCAGCGCGAAGAAGGTGGTGGTGTAGAGCGTGCGGCCGAAGGCATTGCCGGTGACGAGGCGGACGTAGTTGTCAAAGCCGACGTAGCTTCCCGACGTGCCGACCAGCTTGGCGTCGGTGAAGGAGAGATGCACGGTGTCGGCCAGCGGCCAGCCGATGACGGCCACCATGACGATGAGGAGCGGCAGCATGAGCAGCCACGCCCGGGTGGTGATCCAGGTGCCGGACATGCGGGGTCCTCGTGGGTGTCCAAAGGGTCCAGACGGTCCGGGCGCCAACTTGGCGCCCGGATTATCTTACGCTCAGAGGCCGCTGTTGTCGGCGGCGGTCTTCAGCGCGTCCTCGGGGCTTGCCTGGCCGAGCAGCGCCTCCTGGATCGCCTGTTGCAGGGCGACGGAGATCTCCTGGTACTTCGGCGTGGTCGGCCGCGGATACATGGCGGCAAGGCCGACCTTGGCGGCGGCGATCATCTCTTCCTGGCCGGCGGTGACGGCCGGATCGTCGTAGGACGACGCCCAGATCGGCAGGCTGAGCTTGGCATAGGCGTTCTGCGTCGCCTGCGAGGTCATGAAGACGATGTACTTCCACGCCTCGTCCTGATGCTTGCTGGCCGTGGTGATGCCGAGGCCCATCGAGCCGTTGACGGCCGACGCCTCGCTCTTGCCGGCGACGCCCGGCGCCGGCACGACGCCGACCTTGCCGGCGACCTTGGAGTCCTTCGGGTCGTTGGCCATGTTGTACATGTAGGTCCAGTTGAGGGCGAAAGCGGCGTCGCCGTTCTCGAACACCTTGCGGACGTCTTCCTCCAGGAACTCCTTGGAGTTCGGGTTGGTGATGCCGGACTTGTAGGTGTCGACCATGTACTTCAGGGCGTCGAGGCCGCCGCCTTCCTGGAAGGCCGGCTTGCCGTCCTTCAGGAAGTCGCCGCCGAAGGCGCTGACCAGCGTCGTGTAGTCGCAGATGGCGGCTTCCGCCTGCGCCCAGCTCCAGGCGATCGGCGAGGCGAGAATGCCCTTGTCCTTGATGATCTTGGCGTCGGCGGCCAGCTCTTCCCACGTCTTCGGCGGGTTGGCGATGCCGGCCTTCTCCAGGATTTCCTTGTTGTAGAACAGATACTTGGTATCGAGGATCCACGGCATGCCGTAGAACTTGTCCTGGTACTTTACGGTGGTCCAGGCGCCGGGCAGCACGCCGGCCTTCATCTCGTCGGTGATCTTGGCGGTGACGTCGACCAGCACGTTGTTGGCGGCGAACTCGGCCGGCCAGATCACGTCGAACAGCACGACGTCGTAGGCGTTGCCGGCGCCCTGGGCGAGCACGGTCTTGTCGTGCAGGCCCTCGTAGGGCACGAATTCCAGGTTGACCTTGATGTCGGGGTTGGCCTTGGTGAATGCCTCGGTCATGGCGCGTACGTCGGCCTCGCTATAGGCGGCCTGGGCCATGAACAGGGCATTGATCTGCGTTTCGGCGAAGGCGGCCGGAACGGCGAACGGCGCTGACAAGAGCGTCGCGGAGAGGAGTGTCCTGCCAAAAAAACTGGTCATTGTCGGCTCCCTTTGGTCGGTGACTACGCGGAAGGGATCGCGGCGGCTTCCGCCGTCGCGACCGTTCGCCTGATGGCCCCGGATGGGGCCGTCGATATGGAGCGTCGTCACACCTTCGAGGCGGACTAGCGTTCCCCGGAACTCTTGCGGTTCCTTATTAAGTCAAATTGCTTGACTTATTCGTGGGCGAAATATCAACTGCTGTCAAGATGGAATTGGGCATGAGCGAACAGCGGCCGATCCGCGCCAAGAGCGGCGCCAATCACGAGGGAACCAGCGCCCATAACCGCCGCGTCATCATCGACGCGCTGCGGGTGAACGGCGCCCTGTCGCGCGCCGACCTTGCCCGCGCCACCGGCCTCACCAAGCAGGCGGTGTCCAACCTCGTCGAGACGCTGGAGGGCGACGGCCTCGTCGCTTCCGAGGATCTGGTGCGCAAGGGCAGGGGGCAGCCGTCGACGCCCTATCGCCTGGTGGCCGGCGGCGCCTATTCGATCGGCTTGCAGATCGACCGCCACGTCAGCCGCGTCATCGTCGTCGACCTCGTCGGCAACATCCTCGCCCGCGCCACCGCCAAGGTGCCGCCGCGCGCCCCGGAGGCGGGCGTCGAGGTGCTGCTCGATCTTATTGCCGGCGTCCGGGCGGCGTTCTCGGCCGGCCGGCCGGATGCCGAGGCGCGCATCGCCGGCATCGGCGTTGCCATGCCCGGCCCGTTCGGCGTCGAGATCGCCGACGACAGCCTGTGGCTGATGCAGGCCTGGCAGAGCTTTCCGCTGATCGAGCGGCTGGCGGCCGGCACCGGCCTCGCCGTCAGCCTGCAGAACGACGCCGCCGCCTGCGCCACCGCCGAGCGCATGCTGGGCGCCGCCCACGGCCTCGACCATGCCGTCTGCATCTACGTCGGCTACGGCATCGGCGCCGGGCTGATTCTCGGCGGCGAACTCTACGCCGGCGCCCATGGCAACGCCGGCGAGATCGGCATGGTGCTGTTTGGCGCACCGGACGATCCGGTGCCGCTCGAACACCGCGCCTCCATTGCCTCGCTCTATGCCCTGGTCGGCATCGACCCGGCCGATCCCGGCCAGTTCGACCGGCTGGAAGCGCTGGTGGCGGCCGGCGACCGGCGCGTCGCCGACTGGATCGGCCGGGCGGCGCACGATCTCCGCCGCGCCGTCCACACCGCCGAGACGCTTTTCGACCCGCAGACGGTGATCCTGTCGAGCGGCGTTCCCGGCTCGCTGATGCCGGCGCTGGTCGCCGCCATCGAGCCGCTGTTGCCGTCGCTGTCGCCGATGACAGGCCGTGCCGTTCCCCGCCTGCGGCTCGGCATGACCGACCCCTGGGCGGTGGCGATCGGCGCCGCCGCCGACCCCATCCGTCGCGCCTTCGACCCCAGCTTCTCGGCCATCCTGAAGCGGCAGGCGGAATGAGGGCTGCGAGGCTCAACAAAATTCCCGGCGGTGAATTGTCATCCCCTGCCTTCCGCCGCTAATCTCCTCAAGTCGCGGGCACAGAGAAAAGCCGGCCCGCCGCACTTCCAGGGGAACCAACGACATGATCAACCGCACCATTGCCGGCCTTGCCGCCGCCGCGCTCTTCGCCGCCTCGACGATCGTCCTGCACGCCGAGGAGACGCTGAAGATAGGCACCGAAGGCGCCTATCCGCCGTTCAACTACGTGGACACCGACGGCTCCATCAAGGGCTTCGATGTCGAGATCGGTCTGGCGCTTTGCGAGAAGATGAAAGTGAAGTGCGAGGTGGTGGCCCAGGACTGGGACGGCATCATCCCGGCGCTTCTGGCCAAGAAATACGACATGATCATCGCCTCGATGTTCATCACCGAGGAGCGCAAGAAGGTCGTCGACTTCACCAAGCCCTATTACAAGGCGGCGATGACCCACGTGGTGCCGAAGGATAGCGACATCACCGAGTTCACCGACGCGGCGCTGTCGGGCAAGATCATCGGCGCGCAGTCCGGCACGACGCAGGCCGAGTATATCGAAAAGACCTATCCGAGCGCCACGCTGAAGACCTATCCGACGCAGGACGAGGCCAACCTCGACCTCGCGGCGGGNNGCCGTGCGCAAGGAGGACGGCGCCCTGCGGGAAGCCCTCAACAAGGCGATCGACGAGGCGGTGGCCGACGGAACCTACAAGACGATCAACGACAAGTACTTCAAGATCAATCTCTATTCGCTGAAGTGACCGGATCGGGCGGGGCGGCCCTGCCGTCCCGTCCGCTCCCGGCCGGAAGTTGCAGCGGCCGGCATCCGTCTTCCCACGAAGTGAGTTGATCGTTCCAGTTGTTGCACCGCCACGGACGGTTCGTCTATGAAAGCGCTTTCCATCAAGGTGCACTGATGTCCGACTCCCTTCCCGTCTACCGTTTCGATTCCTTCATCGTCCGCACACCGTCGCCTTCTGTGGTGAACGGCCTCCGTGCCGATGATCGCGGCAACCCGACCTATGAGGGCGTGCTCGCCGAGCATGCCGCCTACGTCCAGGCGGTGAGCCGCGCCGGCATCGAGGTGACGGTGCTGCCGCCGCTCGAAGCCTTCCCCGATTCCATCTTCGTCGAGGACCCGGCGCTGGTGTTCCCGGAGGGTGCCATCCTGCTGCGTCCGGGCGCGCCGACCCGCGCCGGCGAGGTGGCCGAGATCGCGCCGGTGCTGAAGCGGCTGTTCTCGACCGTCATCGACCTGCCGCGCGGCTATGCCGACGGCGGCGATGTGCTGACCACGCAGAACAGCGTGATGATCGGCCTGTCCGCCCGCACCAATCGCGAGGGCGCCGAGGCGCTGATCGAATGCCTCGCCCGGTTCGGCCGCAAGGGCGAGATCGTCGAGACGCCCAAGGACGTCCTGCATTTCAAGACCGATTGCTCGCTGCTCGACGAGGAGACGGTGCTGACCACCGAGCGGCTCGAGCGTTCGGGCGTGTTCAAGGGCTTCCGCACGCTGCTGGTGCCGGCCGGCGAGGAAGCGGCCGCCAACGCGCTGCGCGTCAACGATCGGGTGTTCGTCGGGTCCGACTATCCGCGCACCATCGAGCTGCTGGCCGCCAGGGGCTACGACGTGGTGCCGCTCAGGACAACGGAGATCGGCAAGATCGACGCCGGCCTCTCCTGCATGTCGCTGCGCTGGCGGCGCGGCTGAAATCGAAGTCAACGAAAAGGGGAACGTCAAAATGTCCAACATGATCGTCAAGGGCGCGCTGGCGCTGGCCGTTGCCGCGTCCTTCGCCCTGCCGGCTCTCGCCGAGGACACACTGAGAATCGGCATGACGCCGGAGCCCTACCTGCCGTTCGGCCAGGTCAACGCCGCCGGCCAGTGGGAAGGCATCGAGGCCGACATCACCCATGCCCTCTGCGAGCGCATGCAGGTGAAGTGCGAGATTTCCGCCATGGCCTTCGACGGCCTCTTGCCGGCGCTCAAGGAGAACAAGCTCGACGTGGCGGTCGGCGCGTTCTCGATTACCGACGAGCGTCGCGAGACGGTGGACTTCAGCGCCTCCTACTACACCGAGGGCACGTCGCTGGTCGGCCCGAAGTCGGAGGAAGTGACGGTCGGCACGGTCGATGCGCCTGACGGCGGCAAGATCCTCGATCCCAAGGCCTTCGAGGGCAAGATCATCGGCGTGCAGGCGTCCACCGTGCAGCATGCCTATCTGACCAAGTATTATCCCGATGCCGAGGTGAAGGCCTACGACACCGCCGACAACTCGATGGCCGACCTCGCCGCCGGCCGCATCGACTTCGTGCTGTCGCCGGATCTCTATCTCCACACTTTCCTGGCGACGCCGCAGGGCGCCGACTTCGACATCAAGGCCGCCGCGCCCGACAACAAGGTGCTGGGCGAGGGCGTTGGCTACGTGGTCAAGAAGGGCGACGCGGCGACTCTGAAGAAGGTCGACGACGCGCTGGCCTCGATCAAGGCCGACGGCACGCTCGACAAGAGCATCGCCCACTGGGTCGACGGGGCGAAGTGACATTTCCCCGCCGCCGCGCCTGACCGGGCCGGCGGCGGTTTTTCTTTGCGGATGGCGCGATGGACGGCACTCTCTCATTGCTCGCCTGGGGCGACACGGGCTGGAGCGACGACCTCTTCTGGGGCATCGTCACCACCATCAAGGTGTCGGTATCGGCCTATGTGATCGCGCTGGTGTTCGGCGCCGTCTGCGCCATCGGCAAGCAGTCGCGCTGGCGCGCCGTCCGCTTCATCGCCGGCGTCTACACCACGGTGGTGCGGGCGCTGCCGGAACTGCTGGTCATCCTGCTGCTGTACTTTTCGATCGCCTCGGGTATCGAGCGGCTGGTGAAGGGCCTGGGGCTGGCCGGTGACACCTTCCAGGTCAGCCCGTTCTGGGCGGCGGTGGTGGCGCTGGCCTTCGTCTCCGGCGCCTTCATGGCCGAGGTGATGCGCGCCGCCTATCTCGCGGTGCCGCTCGGCCAGATCGAGGCCGGGCTGGCGCTCGGCATGCACCGGGGGCTGATCCTCATGCGCATCGTGGCGCCGCAGATGATCCGCCACGCCATTCCCGGCATGGGCAATCTCTGGCTGGAGATGACCAAGGAAAGCGCCATCATCTCGGTGCTCGGCGCCTTCAACGATCTGCTCTACGTCGGCTACCGGGCGGCGGCCGGCACGCGGCAGTACATTTTCTTCTACGGCATCACCGCCATCCTGTTCCTGCTGATCACGCTGGTGTCGGTCTACATCATCGCCCGGCTGGAACGGCGCTTCTCGCGGGGCTTCCGCTGATGGAGTCGCTCGTCCACGTCGCCACCTTCCTGCCGCCGCTGATCGCCGCCATGCCGCTGACACTGTTCCTGACGGTGACCGGCGTCATCTTAGGTCTGCTGATGGGTACGGCCACGGCCGTCGCCATGGTCTACGGCCGGCGGCTGATGGCCTGGCCGGCCAAGGCGTTCACCTTCGCCTTCCGCGGCACGCCGCTGCTGGTCCAGCTCTACCTGATCTACTACGGCCTCGGGCAGGTGCTGCCGGGCACCTTCATCCGCCATTCCTTCCTGTGGCCCTATTTGCGCGACGGCCTCTGGTACGCGGTGTTCGCGCTGACGCTCAATCAGGCGGCCTACAATGCCGAGGTGATCCGCGGCGCCATCCTCGCCGTCCCCAAGGGGCAGATCGAGGCGGCGATCGCGGTGGGCATGCGGCCCTTCACCATCCTCCGCCGCATCACGCTGCCGCAGGCGCTGCGGCTCTGCCTGCCGGTGCTGACTTCCGACGTCATCATCCTCCTGAAATCCACCTCGCTCGCCTCGACCATCACCATCATGGAGATGATGGGCACGGCGCGCATGCTGCAACGGCAGTCGCTGTTGATCTTCGAGCCGCTGATCGCCGCCGGCCTGCTCTATTTCGCCGTGGTGGTGGTGCTGACCCGCGTCATGGCCGAGGTGGAGCGCCGCCTGACGCTCTACCGCCAGCCGGCGCGGCCGCAACAGGGATAGATCATGACCGACACCGCCTTCCGCGCCTTCCTGCCGGAACTCGTCGACATCCGCCACCGGCTGCACCAGATGCCGGAGACCGGCTTCGAGGAGCGGCAGACGTCGGCCTTCGTCGCCGGCCTGCTGTCGGGCTGGGGCCTTGAGGTGACGCGGGGCTTCGCGACCACCGGCTTCATGGCGACGCTCGACCGCGGCGGCGACAGGGCGATCGGCCTCCGCGCCGATATGGACGCGCTGCCGATCCTCGAGGAGACCGGCGCGCCTTATGCCAGCCGCACGCCCGGCATGATGCACGCCTGCGGCCACGACGGCCATACGGCGATGCTGATCGGCGCCGCCTGGCGGCTGCTCCACGACGAGAGCTTCCGCAGCAAGGCGCACTTCATCTTCCAGCCGGCCGAGGAGACAGCCGGCGGCGCGGCGCGGATGATCGCCGACGGCCTGTTCGAGCGCTTCCCCTGCGACGCCGTGTTCGCGCTGCACAACTTCCCCGGCCTGGCCGCCGGCCGCTTCTCGGCCAGGCCCGGCGCCATGATGGCGGCGATCGACGCGGCGACGCTGACGGTGCGCGGCGCCGGCGGCCACGGTGCCCGGCCGGAGGACACCATCGATCCAGTGGTGGCGGCAGCGAGCATCGTCATGGCGTTGCAGACGATGATCTCGCGCAACGTGCCGCCCCAGGAGGCGGGCGTCGTCACCGTCGGCGCCTTCCATGCCGGCTCGGCCTGCAACATCATCCCCGACGAGGCGGTGCTGGAGATCAGCCTGCGCGCCACCGATCCGGCGGTACGGAGCAAGCTCTGCGAGCGGTTGGAGACGATCGCCCATGCGCAGGCGGCGAGCTATGGCGCCGAGGCGCGCATCGACTGGCAGGTCGGCTACCCGGTTACCATGAACGACCCGGTGGCGACGGAGCTGGCGGCATCAGTGGTGCGCGACACCTTTGGGTCCGATGCCTTCGCGCCGCTCGACAAGCCGATGATGGGCAGCGAGGACTTCGCCTTCATGCTGGAGAAGGTGCCCGGCGCCTATCTCTTCCTCGGCAACGGCGACAGCGCCGGATTGCACACCAGCCGCTACGATTTCAACGACAGTCTGCTGGAGCGCGGCCCGGCCTTCCTGCACGCGCTGGCCAAGCGCTTTTTCGCCTGACCCTACTTGATAAGGGCGATCAGTTCGTCGGTGGTGCCGGTCTCGGCGATCCAGGGGAATACCAGCTCGACGCTGCGCTGGTGCGCTTCCGGGTTGCCGTCGGTCATGGCGTCGACCGGCAGCGACACGTTGTAGCCGAGTTCGTGGGCGAAGCGGGCCGTCGACTCGACGCCCATGCTGGTGGCGATGCCACAGACCACCACCTGCGTGACGCCGAGGTCGCGCAGGCGGGCGTCGAGGCCGGTGCCGGTGAAGGCGCCCCAAGTCTTCTTGCTGAGCCGGATGTCGTCGGGCGCGTAGCCGAGATCGGGCAGCAGTTCAGCCCAGTCAGCCGGCCGGTCGCCGCTGCGCTTGCGCTCGGCGCGGCCCGGCGCGGCGCCGACGACGTTGATCAGCACCACCGGCCGCCGCTTCTCCCGGAACAGCTGGATCAGCCTTGCGGCATTGGCGATCGCCGACCGCGCCGCCTCGGGCGGCGGCAGCGCGGCGATGCCTTTCTGGAGGTCGATGACGACAAGGGCGGTGCGGGGATCGACGGTGGTGAACGGCATGGTCGGAGTTTCCTCCTCGGTTGCGAGAGGACGGAACCGGCGGTTCGCCCCGGAATCATGCATCCGGGCAAGGAGTTGCCGGAGCGATTTCAAGAACCAGAAGACCCGCTGGTGGCGGATTGTTCCCGATAAGGCCGAGAACGTGCCGATTTGATGGCATGTCCGGCGCTGGATGTCGAATTGCCGCCTCGAAGTTTGACATCGATCGAGAAAGTAGGAACATTTTCGTGATATGTCGGCTGTATAAGGTTGAATCGGGTCAGCCGGCTTAGCAAAGGGAACGACTGGGTTGCCGATGGTCAAGGGAACCGCCAGCGGGAAAGTGCAGCATCAGGTCGCCGCCCTGCCGTTCCGGCGGTCGGCGGACGGCGACGTGTCGGTGCTGCTGGTCTCCTCGCGCGATACCCACCGGCCGCTGATCCCCAAGGGCTGGCGCATGAAGGGCAAGAGCGACCGCAAGGCGGCGGCCATCGAGGCGATGGAGGAAGCCGGCGTCCTCGGCACCACCTCCAAGGCGCCGATCGGCCGCTACCGCTACTGGAAGCGCCTCGACGACTGCTTCACGCTTGTCGATGTCGACGTCTACAGCCTCGAGGTAACCGAGAAGCTCGACGACTGGCCCGAGCGCGACGAGCGGCAGCGCATCTGGCTGAGCCGCGAGGACGCCGCCATTCTGGTGGACGAGCCGGGCCTCGCCTCGATCCTGCAATCCTTCCGCGCCTGACGGCGCTTTTTTGCCGCCCGATCGGCAATTCCGCCCGCCGCCCGGCAAAACCGTCGCAGCCGTGTTTGGGGCATGCCGCTCCCTCCATGCTGCTATGTGTCGATCATTTCGGCCGTCGGTAGAGGCAGGCAGGATCTGCCTGTCATCGTTGCTGATCGCAACGCTCTGTAACTCATTGCAAGATATAGCAAAATTTAGACACGTAGCATGGCGCTTGCACCGTACCGCCATGACTTCGGTGCGCGCACCGGCCACGATTGCATTTTGGGAGTGACTTCGGTGGGAAAGGGCGGAAATCCGGACTTCGATGGTCTTCGGCCCCGGCAAGGGTTGCCCGGCAGAATTTTCCACAAGGTAGAACCTGCCGGATGTGCCGTGAATTATTTGCCTATACTTCAGATCGTCTATGATTTCTTGTTTTTTGTGCGCCTGGATTTGCCGGTTGCTTCGTTCAAAGGTCATCAGGGGCGTTTCGGCGTGATGCCGTGTTTGTGTAGGGGTGTGCGATGATGGCTGCTGCTGCAAGTTCCTTGGGTGTCACGGCTCCGCTGCCGTTCGTGTCGCGGGGCGACGCGGGAAGCGAGCCGGCGCGGGCGCCGAGCGAGGACGATCTGCTGCTGATGCGCATCGCCGCCGACGATCGCGACGCCTTCGCCCGGCTGGTCGAGCGGCACGCCGATCGCGGCTTCGCGCTGGCCCTGCGCATCCTCAAGAACTCCGACGACGCCGAGGACGTGGTGCAGGACAGTTTCCTGAAGCTGTGGACGCACCGCAAGCGCATGGAGATCGGCCGGGCCAAGTTCTCGACCTGGCTCTACCGGGTGATCACCAACCGCTGCATCGACCTGCGCCGCAAGCCGGCCATGGACGACATCGAGACGGCGCCGGAAGTGGCCGACGAGACCGAGGACGCGCTGTCGCGCCTGCACCGCGCCTCGATGACCAGTCTTCTGGAAGCGGCGCTGTCGCGCTTGCCGGACCAGCAGCGGATCGCCGTCATCCTCAGCTATCACGAGGCGATGTCGAACGCCGAGATCGCCGAGGTGATGGAGACAACGGTGATGGCCGTGGAGTCGCTCCTGAAGCGCGGCCGGCAGCAGTTGCGCAAGCATCTTGCGCGGTCCGAAGACGATATCCGTCAGTCGTTTACCCGGAATTAACCATAAAAACAGCCTCCGGCGCGCGGCAAGCGCCGGGTTGGCTGCCGCTCGTCCGTTGAAGACACGAAGCGAGGGGCGACGACGCCTCGCGCCGGCGTCTTCCCCGGAAAGGGGCGACGCCCTCCATCGATGAGGACCAGAGCGCCATGCCCGTCATTTCCACCAACACCGCCGCCAACTCCGCCGTCCGCTATCTGAACATCAACGCCTCCGAGCAGTCGTCCTCGCTGTCCAAGCTGGCGTCCGGCTCGCGCATCACCCAGGCGTCCGACGACGCGGCGGGCCTCGCCATCTCGACGCGCATCTCCTCCGACGTCGCCACGCTGAACCAGGCGGCGACCAACTCCTCGCACGCCGTTTCGGTGCTGCAGACCGCCGACGGCGGCGCCTCCAACATCTCCGACATCCTGGAGCGCATGAAGACGCTGGCCACCGAGTCGGCCTCCGGCACGGTCACCGACGACGAGCGCACCTATATCGACGCCGAATTCCAGGAACTGACCGAGCAGATCGACACCATCGCCGCCGGCACCCGCTTCAACGGCGCCAGCCTGCTCGATGGCACCTCGGCCTTCGCCGCCTCGACCGGCGGTACCGCCATCGTCGTCGGTTCGTCCTCCGACGACACCATCAACGTGTCGATCGCCTCGTTGACCTCCGCCGACCTCGGTCTGGTGGCGACCGACGACACGGCCGCCGAGATGACCCTCGACGCCGACAGCATCGACCAGTTCTCCGTCGGCGAAGGCAAGACGGTCGTCTTCAACCTCAAGACCGAGACGGGCACCGCCACACTGACGCTGACCGGCGGCACCGGCGGCACCACCTTTACCGGAGCCGACCTGATCGCCGGCCTGCAAGGCACGACGGCGTCCGAGGACGGTGGCACCATGGCGTTCGACGCCGGCACCTCCGGCCTGACCGTCGATGGCGACGACGACTCGGTCACGCTGAAGAGCGGCGTCGAGGGATCGTCGAGTTCCATCTCGCTGTCGGTCGACAGCACCAGCACCAGCGATGCGGTGAGCAACGTCTCCGACATCGGCATCGACGTGTCGACCGCCAAAGGCATGGATGCCGGCGAGTCGCTGAACGTCAAGACGCAGGATGCGGCCAACGCCGTGCTCGACAAACTCGACAAGGCGATCGACACCGTGTCGGCGGCGCGCGCCAGCATCGGCGCCCAGGAAAGCCGGTTCGAGTTCAGCTCGGAATCGATCGCCACGCAGGTCGAGAACCTCGAGTCCGCCAACTCGGCGATCACCGACGTCGACGTCGCCTCCGAAGAGGCCAAGCTCGCCTCGGCCGAGGTCAAGGTGCAGGCCGCCGTGGCTGCCGCCTCGTCGGCCAACGACATGACGCAGAACCTCCTGAAGCTGCTCCAGTAAGGCAGCGGGACGGACACGGGCGGCGCGGCTGACGCGCCGTCCGCATCGACAGCGCCACCCGGCTGCGGGACGGCGAAGGAGCCCCCATGTCCTCGGTCACCAGCGCGACCAGCAGTTCGACCTCGTCGACGACGGCGACCAGCACATCCACGTCGAGCAGCGGCACGACCTCGACCAACTATGCCTCGACCGACGTCTCGTCGATCGACTGGGACGGCCTGATCGAGGAGCTTTACCAGGCCAAGCTCGCCAAGACCGACACCTACGAAACCAAAATCACCAAGAACCAGAACAAGATCGCCGCCTATCAGGATGCCGCCGATCTTCTCTCGACCCTCAAGGATGCGGCGGCGGCGCTGCGCGTCGCCACCGATTCCTCGGGCAAGGATGACGACGTCTTCGACGAGCGCACCGCCTATCTCACCGCCGTCGGCGGCGTCGACACGGCTTCGACGCTGTCGGTGTCGGCCGACGCGGGAGCCGATACCGGCAGCTATTCGATCACCGTCCAGCAGCTTGCCACCGCCCACAAGGTGGCGGGCAGCCGCTATTCGTCGTCGAGCACCGATCTGTCGCTGTCCGGCAGCTTCACTTTGGGCATCGAGGGCGGCACCAGCGTCAGCATCTCCGTCACCGAGGATATGTCGCTGGCCGAGATCGCCGCCGCCATCAACAAGCAGAGCAGCACCAGCGGCGTCAAGGCCACCGTGCTGAAGGTGTCCAGCACCTCTTACGAGCTGGTGCTGTCCAGCGCCGAGACCGGCGAGACCATCACCGTCGGCGACGACGACGGCGTGCTCAAGAGCCTCGGCATCGTCGACGAGGACGGCGCCTTCGCCGACGAATTGCAGACGGCGCGGGACGCCATCTTCACCGTCGACGGCGTGTCGATCACCCGCTCGACCAACGACATCGACGACGTCATCGACGGCGTCAGTTTCTACCTCTACTCGACCACCACGGACGGGCAGTCGATCACCGTCGAAATCGGCCAGAACCTCTCCGACATCAAGACGGCGGTGACCGCCTTCGTCGATGCCTACAACGCCTATCGCGAATGGGCACTGTCGCAGCAGCAGCTGTCGTCGAGCGGTGGCGCCTCGTCGGATTCCGTGCTGTTCGGCGACGCGACCATCCGAAGCATCAACCAGCAGATCGCCTCGGCGCTGACCTTCTCGCTCGACGAGGCTTCGCTGTCGGCGATCGGCCTCAGCTTCGACGAGAACAACTACCTCGAGCTGGACGAGGACACGCTCGACGACGTGCTGCTCGACGATCCGGATCTCGTGCAGCAGCTGTTTGCCTACACCTTCGAGAGTTCGTCGAGCGATGTCGGCGTGCTCTATCGCGGCACCGGCGCGCCGTCGACCTTCCAGCTCGAAATCAGCGTCGATAGCAGCGGCGCGCTGTCCGCGGTGACGGTGAACGGCCAGTCGGGCCTGTTCACCGTGGCCGGCAACCGCATCAAGGGCGTCGCCGGCACCGCCTACGAGGGCTACACGCTGGTGTTCACCGGCAGCACCTCGCAGACCGTCACCATCAAGCAGGCGTCCGGCATCGCCGAGCAGATCTACAACCTGACGAAGAGCGCCATCAATTCCGACGACGGCAAGCTGACGGCCCTCGTTACCAGCCTCACCGAGAAGAACGACGACTATCAGAACCAGATCGACGACATCACCTCGCGCGCCGACACCTACAAGACCAACCTGACCACCCGCTACGCCCGCCTTCAGGCCTCGATCAGCACGGCGCAGTCGACGCTCGCCTATCTCGAGGCCCTGCTCGCCGCCAGGAACAGCGATTGACCATCGACACGAGGAGCCCCGACAGATGAATTCCCGCATGGGCCAGGCGGCAGCCGCCTACCGGCAGGCGGCCGCCTCCGTTCACCCCACCGTCGCCGTCGTCAAGCTCTACGACGCGACGCTGCTCGCCATCTCCCAAGCCATCCGGGCGCGCGAGGCGTCCCAGTTCGAGGAGTGCTTCGTCAAGGTGATGCGGGCGGCGACCATACTGCGCGGCCTCGACCACGCGCTCGACGACAAGCGCGGCGGCGCGGTGGCCGAGCGGCTGCACCGCGTCTACAAGGGCTATATCCTGGCGCTGCACCTCTCCTACGGCAAGCCGGACGTGGTGCGGCGCTACCGCAAGCTCTACGACAGCCTGGTGGAACTGCGCGACGCCTGGGCCGGCATCGCCGGCATGGCGGCCTTCGTGCCGTCGGACGGCGAGGGGACGTAACGGCGCGTCACAAACGTTTCTCTATTGATCCCTTTCCGGCGCCGGTAGATACTCCGAGGCAATCTGTTACGAACGAACGGGTTGTACCGATGGACGAAGCGCAGTTTCAGGACCTCGTCGATCGTCACGGCGAGGACTTGAGGCTTTGGCCGGCGCCCGTTCGCGCGGACGCCGAGGCGCTGCTGCGGCAATCCGACAGGGCGCGCGCCATCCTGGAAACCGCCGTGGCGCTTCGTATCGCTTTTTCGGCCGCGCCGGCGGTGCGCGCGCCGGCCGGCCTCAAGGCGCGCATCATCGCGCTTGCCGAGGACGACACAGCGGACGACAAGCCCGCGCCATCCCCGCGCCTCGGCGCCGGTTCCTGACCCTCTCCGACGTGTTCTTTCGCGGGTCGCCTCCAGCCGAGGCGGCCCGCCGCTTTTTTGCAGAACGCGTCGCCGGCGCCGGCCGGGGAGGGCGGCGCGGCGCTCATCTTCGCAGATGACCGATGCCGGTGGACGGCGGTTTTCCGCCGCGCCGGCCATGCGACGGGTTGCCGGGCCTTCCGGCAAGGCGTCGAAGTATTAATACGCGTTAATAAATTCGATCTCTAATTTCCTTTAAGTTTTCGCGCCTGATTTAACCGGCTGGCCCGTTCAAAGACTGAAGCCAATCAACAACGGCACCGATCAGTCTCTTGGTCCGGTCTTCTTCAGTGAAGACCGGGAGCGGGTGAGGTTTATCATGTCCTCCATTTCTTCGGCGACGGCCTCGACGACATCCACGACGTCCACGACGACTTCTTCTTCGTCCTCGTCGACCGTCGATACGTCGCAGTTCCTCCAGCTTCTGGTCCAGGAAATCCAGAACCAGAACCCGCTGAACCCGACCGACACCTCGGACTTCCTCAACCAGATGATGTCCTACGCGAGCTATTCGCAGCTCAGCGAGATGAACACGACGCTGCTGTCCTTGCAGGAGGCGGTCGACACGATCTCCTCCGGCCTCACCACCGCTTCGGCCTGAGGAGAACCGCCATGTCCCTCACTGGTGCGATGAACTCCGCCGTCTCGGCGATGAAAGCCCAATCGACGGCGCTGTCGATCATCTCCAACAACCTCGCCAACGTCTCGACCACCGGCTACAAGGCCAGCTCGGCGAGCTTCTCGTCGCTGCTCACCTCCGGCTCGACCAACAGCGCCAGCGGCGGCGTGACGGTGGCGAAGTCGCAGAACATCCTGGCCAGCGGCACGCTGGTCTCGTCGTCGATCAGCACCAACATCGCCATCGACGGCGATGGCTTCTTCGCCGTTACCACCGGCGACGGCAGCGAGATCTACTACACCCGCAATGGCAGCTTCACGGTCGACGACGACACCGGCTACCTGACCAGCAACGGCTACACGCTGCTCGGCTGGCCGACCGACGCCGACGGCAACGTGGTCGGCGGCACCACCGCGACCAACCTCGAACAGATCGACACCGACAAGCTGACCGGCTACGCCGCCGCGACCACCAGCGTCGAGCTGAAGGGCTCCCTGCCGGCTAACGCCACCAGCAGCTACACCAGCGAACTCGAACTCTACGACAGCCTGGGTACCGCCTACACGCTCGAAGTGACGTGGACCAAGAGCACCACAGACGACAATAGCTGGACGATGTCCTTCGGCGATTTGACGACCAGCGACGGGAAGGCGGTGTCCGCGGCGACGATTTCCGGTGAGACGACCATCACTTTCAACTCGGACGGCACGTTAAAAAGCCCCGAGACGACCGTGCTGTCGATCTCCGGCCTGACCAGCGGCGCCAGCGACCTGTCGGTCACGCTCGATCTCGGCACGGCCGGCGCCACCGACGGTCTGTCGCAGTACTCGCCCGACGACAACAGCAGCAGCACGACGGTCGACATCTCCTGCACCGGCAACGGCTGCGCCTACGGTACGCTGTCCGGCGTCACTATCGACGAGGACGGCACCGTCTACGGCAACTACAGCAACGGCGAGTCGATCCCGATCTACAAGATCCCGCTCGCCACCTTCTCCAATGCCAATGGCCTCATCGAAATGAGCAATTCGGTCTACTCGGCCTCCAGCACCTCGTCCGGAGCCACCTATCATTTCGCCGGTTCCGACGGTGTCGGCTCGATCCAGGACTACGAACTCGAGGAGTCGACCACCGACACCAACACCGAGTTCTCATCGATGATCGCCGCGCAGCAGGCCTATTCGGCCGCCTCGCAGGTCATCTCCACGGCCAAGGACATGTTCGAGTCCCTTTTGTCGGCGGTGCGTTGAAATGACGGTTCAATCGGAAAAAGACGAAACGCAGGCGGCCATCGATCTGTTGGTCGGGCGTCTGGAACGCATCCAGCGCGACATCCGCCGGGAAGGCGAGGGCGCCGACGCCCGTAGCCTCGGTCTCTACAAGGGCGATGTCGCTGAAGTGCTCGCCGAGCTGGAGCGCCATCTCGATGAGACGGCGGCGGCACTCGCCAACGCCAACACCGGCTATGCCGTCAGCCGCGCCTATCTCGCGGTCGGCAAGCTGATCACCGGGCCGGCGGAAACCGCCACGGTCATCCCCCTCGATCAGGTCAGGAGAACGAGCCATGCCAAGCGCCAGGGAAACCGCTGACCGGAAGCCGGCGGGCTTTCCGCGCTTCGCCGAGCTGGATGCGCTGATCGACCAGCTGGTCGCGGTGATCGACGACGAGAACGCACTCCTGGCCGGCGGCATGCCGGCCTCGCTCGCCGCCACCACCGGCGTCAAGAGCAACCTCGCCGGCAGCATCGAGGAGCACCTGAAGGCGCTTGGCGCCGCCGGCCCGGTGACGGACACCGAGCGCGCCTATCTCGATGAGCGGGTCGGTCTCGTCCAGTCGAAGGCGCGGGACAATCTCTCCCGCCTCGCCGGGGCGATTGGCGCTTCCCGCCGGCGGATCGCCGCCGTGGTCGCCGCCGTCCGCGAGACGAATGCCGTCGCTCCCGTCTACGGGCGCACCGGCCGTGCTTCGGACGCATCGGCCGGCCGGCCGTCGCTGTTGCCCGACCGCCTGGCCTGAGCGGACCGAAGGAGGAGACGCCATGTCGCTGTCGATCGCCAGCACCATCGCCTTATCGGCGCTCCGGGCGGCGCAGGTGGGCATCAGCGTCACCTCCTCGAACATCGCCAATGCCGACGTCGACGGCTACACCGTCAAGACCGCCAACCAGGTGTCGACGGTGGCCGCCTTGACCGGTTCGGGCACCGCCGTCGCCTCGATCACCGGCGGCGTCGATAAATATGTCTTCGCCTCGCTGGTTTCGGCCAATGCCGACCTCGGCGCCGCCTCGGTGACGGCGAGCTACACCGACCGCCTGCAAGCGCTGATGGGCTCGACCACCGGCAGCGACGACGGCGGCACTTCGGTGGCGACGCTGGTGACCAACCTCCAGACCGCCGTCACCTCGCTCGCCTCCTCGCCGGAGGACGACACCGTGCAGAGCGAGGTGATCGCCGCCGCCGACAGCCTCGCCAGCTCGTTGCGCGAGACCTCCGCCTCGATCCAGAGCCTGCGGTCGGACGCTGACCAGCAGATCGCCGACGACGTCGGCACCGTCAACGAGGCACTCCAGACCATCGACGGCCTCAACAAGGCGATCGTCGCGGCCAAGGCCAAGGGCCTCTCCACCGCCGACCTCGAGGACCAGCGCACCAGCGCCATCGAAAAGATTTCCAGCTTGATCGGCATCAAGACGACGACCGCCTCGAACGGCGCGATCTACATTTCCACCAGCGGCGGCACGGCGCTGCTCACCAGCTCGGTGCATGCGCTGAGCTTCACCGCCTCGGCGGCGATGAACGCCGACACCGTGCTGAGCGGTATCTCGGTCGACGGCAAGGACATCACCGGCGAACTCACCAGCGGCGAAGTCGGCGGCCTGTTGACGCTGCGCGACACGACGCTCGTCGAGGCGCAGGACGAGCTTGACACGCTGGCCTCGGCGCTGATCGCCACGCTCAACGCCGTCACCGCCGACGGCTCGGCCGTGCCGGCGCCGAACAGCCTCGCCGGCGCCGCCAAGGTTGCGTCGAGCGATGCGCTCGCGGCGACGGGCAGCGTCCGCATCGCCCAGGTCGACGAGAACGGCGCGCTGGTTTCCTACAGCGATCTCGACCTCTCGAGCTACGCCACGGTCGGCGATCTCGTCTCGGCGCTCGACGCCATCGACGGCATCGACGCTTCGCTCGACAGCAGCGGCAAGCTGACGATCACCTCGACGACCTCGGGCGCCGGCGTCGCCATCGGCGCGCTCGACGGCGACATGGACGGCAGCGGCACCAGCTTTTCGAGCTATTTCGGTTTCAATGCGCTGTTCACCGGCAGCGGCGCCGCCAGCATCTCGCTGTCGTCGGCGCTGTCGTCCGATGCCGGCGCGCTTGCCGTCGGCACGCTGTCATCGTCGACGACCATCGGCGCGACGGTGCTGACATCAGGCTCGACGACGGTGGCCGACGGTCTGCTCTCGGCCATGACCGGCAAGCAGTCCTTCGCGGCGACCGGTGGCATCGGCTCGACGACGGTGACGCTCGGCGACTACGCGGCGCGCGTCGTCTCCGACTATGCCAGCCGCGCCGCCAAGGCCGAGGCGGCCGAGACGAGCGCCGAGACGCTGGCCACCTCGCTGTCCGACACCATCGCCTCGCAGTCGGGCGTCAACATCGACGAGGAGACCGCCAGGCTGTCCGACTATCAGGCTCTCTATTCGGCGGCCGCCCAGATCATCCAGGCAGCCAACGAGATGTTCGAGGCGCTGCTGGCCGCCGCCAAGTCGGCCTGAACCGGAGGAATTGAAGCCGATGAGCATGCGCGTTGCCACCTTCGCCTCGTCCGACCGCCTGTTGCAGGCGGCGCTGAAGGTGCAGGCCCGGCAAGCCGAGGCGACGCTGCAGCAGGCATCGGGGCAGATTTCCGAGGATTACGGCGGGCTTGGCGGCAAGGCCGGCTCGGTGGTGTCGCTGCAATCGTCGATCTCGATGTCCAAGGCCTATGCCAGTGCGGCAAGCACGGCCGGCGACCGCGTCGAGGCGATGTACGACGCCGTCGACAGCATCATCGACCAGATCACCAGCATGAAGGCGACGCTGTCGTCCTTCTCGGCCACCACCAGCGACACCGGCGAGCTGCAGGTGACGGCCGAGGAGATGCTGGAAAGCCTCGCCTCGCTGATGAACACCCAGCTCGGCGGCCGCTATCTATTTTCGGGCAGCGCCGTCGGCACGGCGCCGGTCGATCTCGACAGCCTCACCTCGGCAACGGCACCATCGTCGGCCGATACCAGCTACTACAAGGGCGACAGCACCATCACCTCGGTCAAAGTGTCGTCCGAGCAGATGGTGACCTACGGCGTCACCGCCGACAACCCCAGTTTCGAGAAGGCGCTGAGGGCGCTGTCGCTGGTCGCCTCCGGCGCCACCGACGACGACACGCTGTCCGAGGCGCGCGACCTGCTCGACGAGGCGATCAGCGGCCTCGCCACGGTGCAGACGCGGCTGTCGCTCAACGCCTCGACGCTGAAGACGGCGATCAGCGATCAGGAGACCTATCAGGACTTCGCCAGCGACCTTGCCACCAATCTCAGCGGCGTCGACATCGCCGTGGTGGCGGCTCAGATGTCGGCCTACGAGACGCAGCTTCAGGCCGCCTATGCCGCCATCGGCAACATCGCCAAGCTGACGCTGTCGAGCTACCTGTCGTAAAGCCCGACGGCCGACGTTTACCCGCCATTCATGCCTTTTCGCCACGCGGCCGGTATTTTTGTCCGACTTTTCGCGGCTGCCTTGTCTTTGCCTCAAAATCGTTTCATCCAGAAGCTGGCGAACGAGCCAAACGGAGCCGGCCTCGCCGATTCACCAGCTCCCTTCGGACGGTTTCAGGTGACTTCCCAGAGCATGACCCCGGCGGTCGACGCCGGGTTGCCGCGCGTCAACGAGACGGTGCTGCTGGCCATCGCCCTGGTGGCGGCCTCGACGCTGCTATTCGCGGCTTGCGACGTCGGCGCCAAATTCATCCAGAACGAGGCGAGCGCCGAGAAGATCGCCTGGTGGCGCAATTTCGCCTACGTGCTGGTCGCCGTTCCCTTTGCGCTCAGGCGCGAGGGCCTGCGCATCCTCAAGCCGCGGCATCCCTGGTTCAACTTGTTGCGCGGCCTCTCGGCGATCTGCGGCACCATCCTGTTCCTGCTCGGCCTGCGCTATCAGTCGATCCCCGACGCGACGGCGATCTCCTTCGTGTCGCCGGTGTTCGTGATGGCGCTGTCGATCGTCTTCCTCGGCGAGGTGGTCGGCGTGCGGCGCTGGCTGTCGGCGCTGGTCGGCTTCATGGGCGTGCTGATCATCGTTCAGCCGGGAACCTCCAGCTTCCATCCCGCCTCGATCTTCACGCTGGTGGCCGCCTTCGTCGGCGCCTTCTCGGCCATCCTGACGCGCAAGGCGGTGCGCGACAGCGCCGAGACGATGATGGCCTGGACGTCGGTGGTCGGCCTCTCCGTGGCGACGGCGCTGGTCTGGCGTGAACTGCCGCAGACCTCCTGGCACGAGGTGGTCTATGGCATGGCCGGCGGCCTGTTCTTCGCCTTTGGCCAGATCTGCTGCGTGTTCGCCTACCGCATGGCGCCGGCCTCGCTGCTCGCCCCCTTCAGCTACGTGCAGATGATCTCGGCCACCGCCGTCTCCTATCTCGTCTGGAGCATCGTTCCGAGCCTGACCACCACCATCGGCGCCTCGCTGATCGTGGCGAGCGGCCTCTATTCGCTGCACCGCGAGCGCTTGCGTGCCAGGGCGATTACTACTTCCTGCGTGTGATCTTCGGCTCTGGCCGGTTGCTTGCATGGCGCTCCCCGGCGATAATCGCCGTGCCGACCGCCGTCGGCCTGCCACCGGGAGACGCCAGGATGGACTTGTCGACGCCGCTTGCCGCCCGCCCTCCCGTTGCCGGGCGGCCGGCGCCGACGGATTTCGGGCCGGTCTCTCGCGACGGTCGTCTCACCTTCCGCCTGTGGGCGCCGAAGCAGGATGCCGTTTCTCTCCTTCTCGACGGCCGCGAGCCGCTGCCGATGGCCCGTGACGCCGGTGGCTGGTTCGAGGCGACGGTCGTCGTCCCGGCCGGCAGCCGCTATCGCTTTCTGCTGCCGGACGGCAGCGCCGTGCCCGATCCGGCCAGCCGCTTCCAGCCCGACGACGTGCATGGGCCGAGCGAGGTGGTGGCGCCCGACGCCTTCCGCTGGACCGATGCCGGCTGGCGCGGCCTCAAGTGGCACGAGGCGGTGATCTACGAGCTGCACGTCGGCACCTTCACGCCGGCCGGCACCTTCCGCGCCGCCATCGACCGGCTGTCCCACCTGAAGTCGCTGGGCGTCACGGTGATCGAGCTGATGCCGGTGGCCGATTTTCCCGGCCGCTGGGGCTGGGGCTACGACGGCGTGCTGCCGTTCGCCCCCGACAGCCGCTACGGCCGGCCGGACGATCTCAAGGAGCTGGTCGACCGGGCGCACGCCCTCGGCATGGCCGTGCTGCTCGACGTCGTCTACAACCACTTCGGCCCCGAGGGGAACTATCTGCCGCTGCTGGCGCCGGCCGTCACCGACCGCCACGTGACGCCCTGGGGCGATGCCGTCGACTTCCGGCGCCGCCATGGCACGTCGATGCGCGACATGGTGCTGGCCAACGTCCGCATGTGGATCGGCGACTTCCACTTCGACGGTCTCCGGATCGACGCCGCCCATGAAATCCGCGACGAGGGGCCGGAGGACCACATCCTCACCGACCTCGCCGAGGTGGCGCGGGCCGCCGCCGCCGGCCGAGAGGTGCATCTCGTCCTCGAAAGCGCGCGGCTGGAGGCCGACCGGGTGCTGGCGTCGGGCGGCTTCGATGGCCAGTGGAACGACGATCTCCACCACGCCCTGCACGCGGCGATCACCGGGGAGGCCGACAAGGACTATGCCGAATATGCCGGCCGGCCGGACTTGCTGGCCCGATCGCTGGCCGAGGGCTTCCGGCCCGGCGACGGCGAGGGGAGCGGGCCCCTGCCGCCGACCGCCTTCATCGCCTTTCTCCAGAATCACGATCAGGTGGGCAACCGGGCGCGCGGCGAGCGCATCGGCGCACTGGCGCCGGCGGCCGCCTGCCGGGCCGCGGCGGCGACCTGTCTCCTGGCGCCCCAGATACCCATGCTGTTCCAGGGCGAGGAATGGGCAGCCGGCACGCCCTTTCCCTTCTTCTCGGATCTGTCGCCGGCCTTTGTCGCGGCGGTGCGGGACGGACGGATCGCCGCCTTCGACGTCGATCCCGCCATCCTGCTCGACCCCTTCGATCCGGCCACCTTTGCCGCTGCCCGGCTCGACTGGCGCGAGCCGCGACAGTCGCGCCATGCCCGCGTGCTCGACTGGCATCGCGCCATCCTGCGCGTCCGCCGGCGCGAGGTGGTGCCGCTGTTGCCGGGCATCCGCGAGGCCGGCGCGTGGCGCGTCGACGACGGTGTCGTCCGCGTCGTCTGGGAAGGCGCGGAGAAGGACCTGATGCTGACGCTCAACCTTGCCGGCCGGCCGGCGCCGCTGCCGGCGCCGCTGGCCGGCAAGGTGATCTGGCAACAGGGCCGGATCAGCGATGGCCGCTGTCCGCCATGGTTCGTCGCCTGGTCGGTGCGGCGGAGAACGTGATCCTCCGCCGCAGCTTGGCTCATCGGGCGAGGCGCAGGATGTCGGCGACGGCTTTGCTGTCGAGCTTGACGAACTGGCCGAGCGTGCGGCTGTCGTCGTTGGTGCCCTTGCGCGCCATTTCGTCGATGCGGTCGTCGTGGATGCCGAGCGAGGCGAGCGTCGTGCCGAGGCCGATCCGGTGGAAGAAGGCTTCCAGCCGGGCAATGCCCTCGCGCGCCGTGGCCTCCTTGTCGAACACGTCCAGCTCGACGTTCCAGACGCGCACCGCCCATTGCACGAAGCGGTCGATATCGTGGTGCAGGACGTATTTCATCCAGGCCGGGAAGACCACGGCGAGGCCGGCGCCGTGGGCGACGTCGTAAATGCCGGACACCTCGTGCTCGATGTCGTGCGAGGCCCAATCGCCGATGCGGCCGGTGTTGAGCAGGTTGTTGTGGGCGATGGTACCGGCCCACATCAGTTCCGACCAGGCGTCGTAGTCATCGGGATCGGCCAGCACCTTGGGCGCCTGCGCCGCGACGGTCTTCATGGTCGCCTCGATCAGCCGGTCGGTGAAGGCGACGTGGCGGACGTTGGTGAAATAGCGCTCCATCAGGTGCGCCATGATGTCGGCGGCGCCGCAGGCCACCTGGAAGGGCGGCAGCGTGTTGCAGAGGGCGGGGTTGAGGATCGAGAACTTCGGGTAGAGGAAGGCGCCGCCGACGGCGCGCTTCAGCCAACCCTCCTCGTTGGTGATCACCGTGCCGTCGCTCGATTCCGAGCCGGCGGCCGGAATGGTCAGCACCGTGCCGATCGGCAGCGCGTCGGACGGCTGCGCCCGGCCGATGTAGAAGTCCCAGACGTTGCCGTCGATGACGGCGCCCATGGCGATCGCCTTGGCCGAATCAATGGCGCTGCCGCCGCCGACCGCCAGGATGAAGCCGAGGCCGTGCTGCTTGCAGAGCCGGATGCCCTCCTGGACGAGCGACAGGCGTGGGTTGGGCTTGACGCCGCCAAGCTCCACCCACTCGACGCCGGCCGCCTTCAGTGAGGCGCAGACACGGTCGTAGAGGCCGGACGCCTTGATCGAGCCGCCGCCGTAGTGGAGCAGGATCTTGCTGGCGTAGCGCGCCGTTTCGGTGCCGACCGACGCCTCGGTGCCGCGGCCGAAGATGATCTTGGTCGGGTTGAGGAAGGTGAAGTTCTCCATGGCGTTTCTCCCAGATGCCGGCGGTCCTTGTCGGCGGACGGCGCGGCGTTGGACACAAGGTTAGGCGTCCGGGGAGCGCGACACAACCGGGTCGAAACGGTTCATGTGGATGACGGCCCGCCGGTCTCGCCTTGCCGCCGTGAGCGCTCAGATCATGCGCGCCGCGTCTAGCCGGCTGACCACTTCGCTGTAGACCTGGATCGGCGCGGGCCGGCCGATGATATAGCCCTGGATCTCCGGGCAATGTTCCTGAGCGAGGAATCCGCGCTGCTCCTCGGTCTCGACGCCCTCGGCGATCACCGGGATGCCGAGGCCGCGGCAGAGGCCGATGACGGCGCGGATGATGGTCGTCGCCTGTTCGGTGCGGCCGATCGACTGGACGAAGCTCTTGTCGATCTTGATCTTGTCGAAGGGGAAGGCCTGCAGATAGGACAGCGACGAGTAGCCGGTGCCGAAGTCGTCCATGGCGATGCGCACGCCCATCGCCTTGATCCGTCTGAGCATGCCGACGATGTGGGCGAAATCGCCCAGAAGGATGCCCTCGGTGATCTCCAGCTCCAGACGCGACGGCGGCAAGCCGGTGTCGACCAGCGTTTGCTGGATGAGCAGCGGCAGGTCGCCGTGCTGGAACTGGATCGGCGACAGGTTGACGGCGACGGTCAGCGGATGCGCCCAGCCGGCGGCCGTCCGGCAGGCCTCGGCCAGCACCCAGGCCGACATATCGAGGATCAGGTTGGATTCCTCGGCAAGCGGGATGAAGTCGTCCGGCGGGATAGGCCCTCGCGTCGGATGCGTCCAGCGCATCAGCGCCTCGAAGCCGAAGATGCGGCCGTCGATTTCCGCCTGCGGCTGGAAGTGGAGCGACAGTTCGCGGTTGCGGAGCGCATGGCCGAGGTCGGCCTGCAAGGCCCAGCGATCCCGGATCAACTGGTCGGTCTTCGATTCGTAGACGCGGACGCAGCCGCGCGCCTCCGACTTGACGTGGTAGAGCGCGGCATCGGCGTTGGCGAGCAGCACCGAACCGTCGTCGCCGTCGAGCGGATAGGTGGCGATGCCGATGCTGATGCCGACGCGGATCGCCTTGCCGTCGATGACGATATCCTCGGCGAACACCCGCTGGGCCAGGGCGGCCAGCCGGCACGAGGCATCCGGCTGGTCGGGATCGTTGGAGATGACCACGAACTCGTCGCCGCCGAGGCGAAACACCAGTCCTTCGCCGGCGATCTCGACGAGGCGGCGCGCCGCTTCCTTCAGCGCCTGGTCGGCCACGGCATGGCCGTAGAGGTCGTTCAGCGTCTTGAAGCGGTCGATGTCGATGCTGAGCAGGCCGAAACGCGCCTGCGTCGCGGTGGCGGCGAAGATGCCGTCGGCGAGGCGGATCATCATCGCCTCGCGGTTGGGCAGGCCGGTCAACGTGTCGTGGTGCGACAGATAGGCGATCTGCTCCTCGGCGCGGCGCTTCTCGGTGACATCCATGGTCACGCCGACGATGAAGCGGGGCGTGCCGTCGGCGTTGCGCACCACCATGCGGGTGACGGTCACCTGCCGGTTGCCGTTGGGCGTCGGCAGCGTCTCGGAGGCGGTGAGCTGGCGGACGCCGCTCGACAGCAGTTCGTCCTCCACCGCCTCGGCGGCGGTGGCGACGCGCTCGCCGAAGATGTTGCGGGAATTCTGGCCGATGAAGGCCTCGCGCTGGTGGCCGAATAGCATCTCGCCGGCCTTGTTGAGCAGGATGTAGCGGCGGCTGACCGGGTCTTTTGCGAACAGCGCCGCCGGCACGTTCTCCAGGATGGTGTTGAGGAACTCCTGCGTCGCCTTCAGCTCGTCGGTGGCGCGCTTGCGCTCGGTGACGTCGATGGCGGTGACCAGCACCGCCCGCCGGCCGTTGTGCATCTGCTGGCGGATGTAGACCTCGACGTCGATCTCCGTGCCGTCGGCCTTGCGGTGCCGGAACGACCGCTCGGCGCTTTGCGAGTCGATCGAGCGGCGGATGGCATCGAGCGCTTCCGCCCGGTCGCGCTCCGGACGGATGTCCAGGAGGCTCATGTTCATGAACTGGTGGAGCGTGTAGCCGTAATGGGCGACGGCGGCGCGATTGACGGCCAGGAAGCGCAGCGTCTCGAAGTCGAACAGCCACATCGGCAGCGGGCTTTCCTCGAACAGCAGCCGCGACGACGCCTCCCGCCGCTTGAACTCGCTGATGTCGATGCGGATGCCGATGCGGCTGCCGTCGGCGAGGTGGTTCTCCTCCACCCGGATCCAGCGCCCGTCGGAGCGCTGTTGCTCCTCGGTGCTGCTCGGTCGCGCGTGCCGTTCCAGACGGGCAGCCAGCCATTCCTCCTCGCGGCCGCGGGCCTCGAGATAGGTGCCGCGCGAGAGGCTGTGCCGCAGGATCGCCTCGAAGGTGCAGCCCGGTTCGATGAAGCCGTCAAGCTCGGGATAGAACGCGACGAAGCGCCGGTTCCAGAGGACGATCCTGTCGTCGGGGTCGAAGAGGGCGAAACCCTCCGCGGCGACGTCGAGCACGGCGTCCATGCGGGCGCGCAAGGCTTCGGCCGTGCGGACAGCTTGCGCCAGCGAGACTTCCAGATGCTGGTAGGTAGCGCCGACCGCTTCCAGCAGCCGGGATATGTCGACTTCGCCGCTCGGACGTGTCGCCTCGGAAAGCTGACGGGATAACAGGTCGCTCACCGAAATCGATCCTCCCGTCGGTCCTGCTCGCACAGCGCCGGCAATCCGCCGCCGCTATCCAGCCGTTCCGACATCAGGCGAAGGGCTGCGTTCCACACGATTCGACGTCAAACCGGAGCATTGACGAGCATTTCCGATTTCCGTTGAACAATCAACTCGCCGTCCGGCCATGGCGGTTTCGGGGATCGACCGATCGGGGTCGGTGGGGAAGCCCTGGCGCCCAGGAGAAAAGATGCCTCGTCGGTTCGCCTTTCGGAGATGAAAATTGCCTTTTCGACCGGGCGAATGAAATTCCAGAACTGTCCCGGTTTTCGCGGGCGTGGTGGAATGCATTTCGGCAAAGGGATGCGAGATGAGAAATCCTTCCCTGCCTGAACGGGCGCCCATGCGAGCGCCGGATGATCGAGCTGGGAGTGTCCTTCATGAGCAAGTCGCTGCATCCCGAAACCCTCGCCCTGCATGGCGGCAGCTTCCGGGCCGACCCGACGACCGGATCGGTGGCCGTTCCCATCCACCAGACGACCTCCTACCAGTTCCAGGATGCGGGCCACGCCGCCCGGCTGTTCGGGCTTGAGGAACTCGGCTTCATCTACACCCGCCTCGGCAACCCGACGCAGGATGCGCTGGAGACACGCATCGCCGAGATCGAGGGCGGCGCTGCGGCGGTTGCCGTGTCGTCGGGGCAGACGGCCTCGACCTTCGCCATCCTCAACGTCGCCTCGGCCGGCGACAACATCGTATCGTCCACCGACCTCTACGGCGGCACCTGGGCGCTGTTCGCCGACACGCTGAAGCAGCTCGGCATCGAGGTGCGCTTCGTCGATCCGGCTGATCCTGAGAACTTCCGCAAGGCGACCGACGACCGCACCCGCGCCTACTATGCCGAACTCCTGCCCAACCCGAAGCTCAACGTCTTCCCGGTGAAGGAGGTGGCCGACATCGGCCGTCCGCTCGGCATTCCGCTGATCATCGACAACACGGCGGCGCCGCTGCTGTCCAAGCCGCTCAAGCACGGCGCGGCGGTGGTGGTCTACTCGGCCACCAAGTATATCGGTGGCCACGGCACATCGATCGGCGGCCTGATCGTCGACGGCGGCAACTTCGACTGGGAAGCCTTCCCCGAGCGCCAGCCGCTGTTCAATACGCCAGACGCCGCCTACCACGGCGCCGTGTGGTCGCAGGCGGCAAAGCCGCTCGGCCCGATCGCCTACGCGCTGCGCGTCCGCGTCAAGCTGCTGCGCGACATCGGCGCGGCGCTGTCACCGTTCAACGCCTTCCAGCTCATCCAGGGCCTCGAAACGCTGCCGCTGCGCATCCGCCAGCACGTTGCCAACGCCGAGAAGGTGGCCGACTATCTCGCCCGGCACAAGGAGGTGACGCGCGTCATCTATCCGAAGCTGCAGGACGGCGAGTCCAAGCGCCGCGCCGACGCCTATCTCGAAGGCGGCTACGGCGCGCTGATCGGCTTCGAGCTGAAGGGCGGCATCGAGGCGGGCCGCAAGTTCATCGACGCGCTGAAGCTGTTCTATCACGTCGCCAACATCGGCGACGCCCGGTCGCTGGCCATCCATCCGGCCTCGACCACCCACTCGCAGCTGACGGCCGAGGAGCAACTCCGCACCGGCGTGACGCCTGGCTACGTGCGCCTCTCCATCGGCATCGAGCACCCCGACGACATCATCGCCGATCTCGATCAGGCGCTGGCCGCCGCGTCGTCGTCGGTGGCCGTCGCCGCCGAGTGACCGTTGCTCCTCGCTGAAACCGGCCGGCGCCGCCTCGCGTGGCGCCGGCCTTTTGCCGTGTCGACCTACACGAAATCGTGGCTTTTCATTCCGGCGACTTCAATCAAGAATGACTCCAAGGTGCGGCCGCTTGCCGCCGGGAGGATCGACCGATGCCCGCCTATCGTCCACCGCCGATTGCCGCGTCCGAGATCACACCGCGCGCCGTCTATCTCAGGCGCCGCGAATTCATGGGCCTGGTGGCCGGGGCAGGGGCGGCGCTGGGCCTTGGTCCAGCCCATGCCGAGGCGCCGGCGACGGTGCCGCTGAAGACGGTGCCGAGCGGCTACAAGGTCGATGAGCCGCTCACCTCGCGCGACGATGTCACCACCTACAACAACTTCTACGAATTCGGCTCCGGCAAGGCCGATCCGTCGAAGAATTCGGGGAAATTCAAGCCGCGGCCGTGGACGATCACCGTCGACGGGCTGGTCGGCAAGCCGCAAACCCTCGACGTCGACAAGCTGATCGCCGAGATGCCGATCGAGGAGCGCGTCTACCGCATGCGCTGCGTCGAGGCGTGGTCGATGGTGATCCCCTGGGACGGCTTCCCGCTGAAAGCTCTCCTCGACAGGGTGGAGCCGCTGGGGTCGGCCAAATACGTCGCCTTCGAGACCGTGGTGCGGCCCGACGAGATGCCGGGACAGTCCGGCCTGTTCCAGCCGATGCCCTGGCCCTATGTCGAGGGCCTCCGCCTCGACGAGGCGATGCATCCGCTGACCATCCTCGCCGTCGGCCTCTATGGCGAGACGCTGCCCAACCAGAACGGCGCGCCGATCCGTCTGGTGGTGCCGTGGAAATACGGCTTCAAGGGCATCAAGTCGATCGTCCGCATCTCTCTTACTGAGACGCAGCCGCCCAATTCCTGGAACCTGCTGCAGGGCAGCGAGTACGGTTTCTACGCCAACGTCAATCCGGAGGTCGATCACCCGCGCTGGAGCCAGGCGACCGAGCGGCGCATCGGCGAGGGCGGCTTCTTCGGCTCCGGCCGGCGGCCGACGCTGATGTTCAACGGCTATGCCGAGGAGGTGGCGAGCCTCTATGCCGGCATGGACCTCCGGGCCAATTACTGATGGTGGGGCGGGCCTCCGGCATTACCGACAGTCTCATCGGCTGGGGCGTCTACGTCGTCGGCCTGTTGCCGGCCGCCATCTATTTCTGGTGGGGGGCGACCGGCGGTCTCGGCGCCGATCCGGTGCGTGAGTTCGAGCAGACGCTCGGCCTCTGGGCGCTGCGCTTCCTGATCCTAACGCTGGCCGTCACGCCGCTGCGCGAACTGGCCGGCGTCAACCTGTTGCGCTATCGCCGCGCTCTCGGTCTCCTCGCCTTCTGGTACGCGGTGATGCACTTCACCGTCTACCTGACGCTCGACCGCGGCCTCCTTTGGGGCACCATCCTGCCGGACATCGCCAAACGGCCGTTCATCACGCTCGGCTTCTCGGCCCTGGTGCTGCTGGTGCCGCTGGCGCTCACCTCCAACCGGCTGTCGATCCGCCGGCTCGGCAGGAACTGGCGGCGGCTGCACCGGCTGGTCTATGTCGCGGCGGCGCTCGCCGCCGTGCACTATCTGATGGCGACCAAGGTGGTCGATCCGACGCAGGCGGCGCATGTCGGCCTGATCGTCCTGCTTCTCGCCTACCGGTTGGTGCGGCCGCTGATCCCGCGCCGCCGGGCGGTGTGATCCGCCATATCGGCCGTCAAGCGTTTTTTCGCGACAATTTGATCCAGATCAAAGGTTTAGCCCTGATGCTGATTAGATTAATTCTAACCGGTGCGTTTGGCGTGCCGGGAACGGGAGAGACCTGAAGAAATGAAATTCCTGCTGCCTGCCGCCATCGCCGCCGCCCTGGCGTTCACCCTCTCGGCCGCCGAGGCCGCCAATATCGAAGTCAAGATGCTGAACAAGGGCGCCAAGGGCGTCATGGTGTTCGAGCCCGACCTCGTCAAGATTCAGCCGGGCGACAGCATCACCTTCGTCTCGGTCAACCCGGGCCACGACGCGATGAGCGTGCCGGGCATGCTGCCGGACGGCGCCGAGCCCTTCGAGGGCCAGCTCAGCAAGGACCTGACGGTGACCTTTACGGTGCCGGGCGTCTACGGCGTCAAGTGCAAGCCGCATTTCGTGATGGGCATGGTGGCCGTGGTGGTAGTCGGCGATGCCGCGCCCAACCTCGAAGCGGCCAAGGCGGTGAAGAACCCCGGCAAGGCCGGCAAGCTGTTCGCCGAGTTGCTTGGCGGGCTCTGAGCCGCCAACAAGAAGGGCGCCCGAACCTCGGTTCGGGCGCCCTTGATCTCCTCCCGGCCGGCCGCCTCTCGAGGAGTCGCGGCCGCGCCCTTTCAGCAGACCGAACGGCCCGCCTCAAGCTCGGAAATCATGCCGACGCGGCGGGCATGGCGACCGCCCTCGAACTCGGCGTCGAGGAAGGCGTCGACGATCATCAGCGCCAGATCCTGCCCGACGACGCGGGCGCCGAAGGCCAGCATGTTGGCGTTGTTGTGCTGGCGCGACAGCTTGGCGGTGTATGGCTCGGAGCAGACGACGCAACGGATGCCTCTGAGCTTGTTGGCGGCCAGCGAAATGCCGAAGCCGGTGCCGCAGATGGCGATGCCGAGGTCGGCGCCGCCGGCCAGCACCACGCGCGCCGCCTTCTCGCCCCACTTGGGATAGTCGGTGCTCTCGGTCGTCACCGGGCCGACGTCCTCGACGACGCAACCGCGCGCTTCGAGATGGGCGGCAACCGCCCTCCGGAGGTCGATGGCCGTGTGATCGGAGGTGATGACGATCCTGGTCTTGTCGCTCATGGCTCGTGTCCAAGCTGATCAGCCGAAAATAACGGCTTTCCCCTAGCACCGGTGACCGGCAAACGCCAGCATCCAGGCGGCGAGCGGTGTCTTCGTGCCAATACGCATGGGCGGTGGCGCCTTATGCTGGCGCCCCGCCATCGGTGCGGCGAAGGTGGACGACAAGGGCGACCGCCGCGTCGTCCATCGTCAGGTCGATCTGCCGCTCCTCCCAACATTCGATCAGCTCGCCCGGTCCGGCATGCACCGTTGCCTCGCCGGCCATGGCGGTCACGCCGCCGCGTGCCGCGAAGACATAGGCGAGGGGACCGGCCCTCAGGCTTCCCTTGGCCACCTCGACCTCGGCGGCGATGCGTCCCCGCGCAGTCATGATGTTGAAATCGCGCGACGGGCCGTGGACCATCGTTGCGGTCGTCGGCCAGTCGCCGGAAAAGGTCAGCGGCTCGAACGGCCTGAGCGCGGCCGGCGATCGGGCGCTGCCGAAATCGAGGTCGAAGCCGTCGCCGTCGATCAGCGTGATCACCCTGTCGATGCCGGGGAGCGGCGAGAACGGGCCGGGCTCGACGACGTCGGCGACGGAAAGGCGCCAGGCGAGGACACCGGCCGCGTCGTCGCGGCGGACAAGCTCCAGCGTGGTGCCGCGGCCGTTCTGCCAGGGCAGGCGGCGGAAGTCGGCGGTGCTGAGCAGGCGCAGGCTCATTTCCCCAGCATCGGCAGGTCGAGGTCCTTTTCCCGCGCGCAGTCGACGGCGATGTCGTAGCCGGCGTCGGCGTGGCGCATGACGCCGGTGGCCGGGTCGTTGTGCAGCACGCGGGCGATGCGGCGATCGGCGTCTTCGGAGCCGTCGCAGACGATCACCATGCCGGCGTGCTGGGAAAAGCCCATGCCGACGCCACCACCGTGGTGGATCGACACCCAGGTGGCGCCGGAGGCGGTGTTGAGCAGGGCGTTGAGCAGCGGCCAGTCGGAGACGGCGTCCGAGCCGTCGCGCATCGCCTCGGTCTCGCGGTTGGGCGAGGCGACCGAACCGCTGTCGAGATGGTCGCGGCCGATGACGATCGGCGCCTTGACGGCGCCGGTGCGCACCATTTCGTTGAAGGCGAGGCCGAGCCGGGCGCGGGCGCCGAGGCCGACCCAGCAGATGCGGGCCGGCAGCCCCTGGAAGGCAATGCGCCGCGCCGCCATGTCGAGCCAGTTGTGCAGGTGCGGATTGTCGGGGATCAGTTCCTTCACCTTGGCGTCGGTGGCGGCGATGTCGGCCGGGTCGCCGGATAGCGCCACCCAGCGGAACGGACCGATGCCGCGGCAGAACAGCGGCCGGATGTAGGCCGGCACGAAGCCGGGGAAGGCGAAGGCGTCGGCCTCGCCGGCATCATGGGCGCGCTGGCGGATGTTGTTGCCGTAGTCGAAGACCGGCACGCCCATCGCCTTGAAGTCGAGCATGGCGCGGACGTGTTGCCGCATTGATGCCGTGGCGGCGGCCACCACCGCCTCGGGCTCGACCAGGCCGCGCGCCCGGTACTCCTCCCAGGTCCAGCCGGACGGCAGGTAGCCGTTGAGCGGATCGTGGGCCGAAGTCTGGTCGGTGACGAGGTCGGGACGGACGCCACGCCGCACCAGCTCGGGCAGCACGTCGGCGGCATTGCCGAGCAGCGCGACGGAGACGGCCTCGCCGCGCCCGGTGTGGCCGGCGATGCGGTTGAGGGCGTCGTCGAGGTCGGCGGCCTGCTCGTCGACGTAGCCGGTCCTCAGACGGAAATCGATGCGCGACTGCTGGCACTCGACGTTGAGCGAGGCGGCGCCGGCCATGGCGGCGGCGAGCGGCTGGGCGCCGCCCATGCCGCCGAGGCCCGACGTCAGCACCCAGCGGCCGCGCAGATCGCCGCCGTAATGCTGGCGGCCGGCCTCGACGAAGGTCTCGTAGGTACCCTGCACGATGCCCTGCGCGCCGATGTAGATCCACGAGCCGGCCGTCATCTGGCCGTACATCATCAGCCCCGCCGCATCGAGCTTGTTGAAATGCTCCCAGCTTGTCCAGTTGGGCACCAGATTGGAGTTGGCGATCAGCACGCGCGGAGCGTCCTTGTGGGTGTGGAACACGCCGACCGGCTTGCCGGACTGGACGAGCAGCGTCTGGTCGTCCTCCAGGCGCTCGAGCGTCGCGACGATCGCATCGAAGCACTCCCAGTCGCGGGCGGCGCGGCCGATGCCGCCGTAGACGACCAGTTCCTTCGGATTCTCGGCGACGTCGGGGTCGAGATTGTTCATCAGCATACGGAGCGGCGCTTCGGTCAGCCAGCTCCTGGCCCGGAGGGTCGTGCCGCGGGGAGCGCGGATCTCGACGTCGCGATAGCGGGTGTTGCTCGGCATGACGGCCTCCATGCTTGTCTATACAAGAGTGAAGCATTGGCAGAGGAAGGTGTCAAGGAGGGGGAGGGGCGGCGAGCCTCTCCGACGCCGTCAAGCACCGGCCGTCTGGCGGCTGCGGATGCGGCTGCGACCGCCGGGCAGCAGCAGGCGGACCGAGGTGACCACCCGGTCGCCGGAGAAGGTGCGGCGGTGGATAGACAGGCAGGGATCGCCGCGGCCGATCGACAACAGCTTTGCCTCCCAGGGCGCCGGCAGCACCGCCTCGACGGTGTGTTCGGCCGACGTCCAGGGCACGATGGCGCTCAGATAGCTGTTGGGCGTGCGGGCGGCGAAGTCCTGCTTCAGATAGTCGGGCGCCAGCGCCGGGTTGACGTGCCGGTCCTCGAGCTGGACCGGGATGTCGTTCTCGAGGTGGATGACCAGCGAGTGGAACACCGGCGAGCCGAGTTCGATGCCGAGTTCGTCGGCAAGCTCGGGCGTCGCCTTCAACTCGTCCTTCACCACCGTCTGCGCCGCGTGGGCGTGGCCGCGCTCGCGGATCTCGTCGGCGATGTTGCGCACCTCGAATACCGACGTGTGATTCTTGCCCTCGGCGACGAAGGTGCCGAGGCCCTGGATGCGCAGCAGCACGCCGTCGGCCGCCAGCTCCCTGAGCGCCCGGTTGATGGTCATGCGGCTGAGGCCGAGCTGGCCGACCAGCTCATTCTCCGAGGGGATGCGATGGTGCGGCCGCCACTCGCCGGCGGCGATCTTGTCGAGGATCAGCTGCTTGACGGCGGCATAGTGCGGCGGCGCCTGGCGGCCGGCGGTATCGGTCATCCCTCGCTTCTCCATGTTCGAGGCGCCGGCGGAAACGGCTTGCCGTCCGGCGAATTTCCTCTACATTCCTTGTATGTACAAGTGCGGGGTTCCCACGGCAAGATGTCAGGTTCCATCAAGTTCTCCTGTTTCGCTGAAAAGGCGCTGCTCTCCGACGGCTGGGCGCGCGATGTGCTGATCGGCATCGACGACGACGGCAGGATCGCCTCGCTGAAGCGCGGCGCCGCCTCCGGCGAGGCCGAGCGGCTGGCCGGGCCGGTGGTGCCGGCGCTCGCCGATCTGCACAGTCATGCCTTCCAGCGGGCGATGGCCGGCCTCACCGATGTGGCAGCCGGCGGCGACGACAGCTTCTGGACCTGGCGCGAGAAGATGTACGACCTCGTCGCCCGTCTGGCGCCCGAGGACGCCGAGGCGATCGCCGCCAAATTGCAGGTCGAGCTGATGAAGGGCGGTTTCGGCCGCGTCGCCGAGTTCCATTACCTCCACCACGGCGCCGACGGCCGCCCCTATGACGACAGCGCCGAGATGTCGCTGCGCATCCTGTCGGCGGCGGCGACCAGCGGCATCGGCCTGACGCTGCTGCCGGTGTTCTACGCCCATTCCGATTTCGGCGGCGCGGCGCCGACGGCCGGCCAGCGACGCTTCATCCACGACGTCGACGGCTTCCTGACGCTGCTCCACCGGCTGGTGCAGCCCTGCCGGGCGGCCGGCGCCCGGCTCGGTCTCGCCATCCACTCGCTCCGGGCGGCCACCGGCGACGAGATCGCCAACATCCTCGACGCCGTGCCGGACCACGCGCCGGTGCACATCCACGTCGCCGAGCAGCAGCGCGAGGTGGAGGCCTCGCTCGCCCATTCCGGCCGCCGGCCGGTGGAGCGGCTCTACGACATCGCCGACGTCGACAGCCGCTGGTGCCTCGTCCATGCCACGCAGACGACGCCGGCGGAAGTGCGGATGATCGCCGCCTCCGGCGCGGCGGTCGGCCTCTGCCCGACCACGGAGGCCGATCTCGGCGACGGCGTCTTCCCGGCGATTGAATTCCTGGCCGCCGGCGGCCGCTTCGGCATCGGTACCGACAGCCACGTCGGAACCACGGTGGTCGACGAATTGCGGCTGCTGGAATACGGCCAGCGCCTCGCCGACCGCCGCCGCAACCGGCTGGCGTCGACGGCGGGTGCTTCGGTCGCCCGCACGCTGCACGACGCGGCGCTGACGGGCGGCGCCCAGGCGGCGGGCCTGCCCGTCGCCGGCATCGCCGTGGGCGCATCGGCCGATCTCGTGGTGCTCGACGGCGCCTCGCCCTATCTTGCCGGCGAGACCGGCGACGCCATCCTCGGACGCTGGCTGTTCGGCGGCATCGGGTCGGCGGTACGCGACGTGATGGTCGGCGGCCGCTGGACGATCCGAGAGGGACGTCACGCCCGCGACGGCGAGATCGACGCCGCCTTTGCCGCCGCGCTCGACCGCCTCAGGGCCTGATCTTCCGGTGGACGGGCCAGCCGAAATCTCGCATCCGGTTCGTCATCGGCCGCTGCCTGCGCTATAGAGGCGTCGCCCGCCGGATGGCGGATGAGGAGACGGTGATGTCTGACGCCCCGGTGCCGGCGATCTCGGTTCGCAACCTGCACAAGTCCTTCGGCTCGCACGAGGTGCTGAAGGGCATCTCCTTCGACGCGGCGGACGGCGACGTCATCTCCATCCTCGGCACCTCTGGCTCGGGCAAGAGCACGCTCCTGCGCTGCATCAACTTCCTCGAGCGGCCGGACGAGGGCGAGGTGTCGGTGGCCGGCGAGACCATCGCCATGCGGCGCACCCGCCACGGCCTGCTGGTGCCGTCCGACCGCCGGCAGGTCGACCGCATCCGCTCGGAACTGGCCATGGTGTTCCAGAGCTTCAATCTCTGGTCCCACATGACGGTGCTGGAAAACCTGATCGAGGGGCCGGTGCACGTCCTGAAGCGGCCGAAGGCCGAGTGCGTCGAGGAGGCGGAAGCGCTGCTCGACAAGGTCGGCCTTGCCGAGCGGCGCAACTACTATCCCGCCCATCTCTCCGGCGGCCAGCAGCAGCGGGCCGCCATCGCCCGAGCGCTGGCCATGCGGCCGAAGGCGCTGCTGTTCGACGAGCCGACCTCGGCGCTCGATCCGGAACTGGTCGGCGAGGTGCTGAAGGTGATGCGCTCGCTCGCCGAGGAAGGGCGGACCATGCTGGTGGTCACCCACGAAATGGCCTTCGCCCGCAGCGTCTCCAACCGGGTGATGTTCCTGCATCAGGGCATCGTCGAGGCCGAAGGCGCGCCGGAGGACCTGTTCGCCAACGCCGAGTCCGAGCGCTTCCGGCAGTTCGTCGCCGGCTTTTCCGGCTGAGCGGCGACGCCGTCTTCATGCACTGAGTCATCTCGCGTGATGCGTGAATATTTTTACATAATTAGTTGATATATAATGATTTAATGACCCGGGTTATCTAGTGAATCAGGTCTGTTGCTCATGCATTGAGTCATCGCTGCGTCCTGTTCCCAGCCAATTGCTGACATTCTGGATGACGCATCGGGGCGGACTGAGTCACGCCGACAGACGGCCCATGATTGCGAATGATTCGCAGAATTACGTAGTCTTCCTATTGACAGACACTACGTATTATTGAATGTCATTCTCAACTTTCCAACACGCTGGAGGCCGGGGTGCTGGCGCCGTTTCTCATCATGCTGCGCGAAGGGCTGGAGGCCGCTCTGGTGACCAGTATCATCGCCAGCTACCTCAAGCAGACGGGGCGCGGCGCCTATCTGCCGGTGGTATGGGTCGGCGTGTTGCTTGCCGTGGCGCTGTCGCTGTTCGCCGGCGCGGCGCTGCAACTGATGGCCGCCGAGTTTCCCCAGAAGGCGCAGGAAGCGTTCGAGGCGGTCGTCGGCTTCGTGGCGGTGATCATCCTCGTCAGCATGGTGTTCTGGATGCGCCGCGCCGCCCGCTCGATCAAGGGCGAACTGCACGGGGCGATCGACGCGGCCATGCAGGCGCCGAAGGGCGCCACTTGGGCGCTGATCGGCATGACCTTCTTCGCCGTGGGACGGGAAGGGCTCGAATCGGTGTTCTTCCTGCTCGCCGTGTTCCAGCAGAGCCCAGGCGCCGCGGCGCCGGTCGGCGCGCTGCTCGGCGTCGGCGTCGCCGTGGTGCTGGGCTACGCGCTCTATCGCGGCGGTATCCGGCTCGACCTCCGCCGCTTCTTCCGCTGGACGGGCGTCTTCATCCTGATCGTGGCGGCCGGCCTTGCCGCCGCCAGCCTGCGCAGCCTGCATGAGGCGGGCCTCTGGAACCTCCTGCAGGCCCGCGTCTACGATCTGTCCGACACGCTGCCGGTGTCGAGCGTCCTCGGCACCGTGCTGTCCGGCATATTCAACTATCAGGAGGCGCCGACGGTGGGCGAGGCAGTGCTCTACGTCGTCTTCCTCGCGGTGACGCTGACGCTGTTCCTGAAACCCGAGCGGCCGGTGTCGTTCCGGCCGGCTGCCGCCGGGACCGAGAAGGGGTAAGAATGTCTTCGCTTGATCCGCAACGCGGCGGCGCCCCGTCGTCGCGACTGGTGAGCTTTGCCCTGATCGGCGCGGCCGTGCTGGCGGTCGCCGGCGGCGGCGCCTTCTATTTCGCCTCGCAGAAGGCCGTCCGGCCGGTGGAGGCCGGGGCGATCGCCGTGCGCGTCGGCGCCAAGGCCTGCGAGCCGATGGACCTGACCGTGCCGGCCGGCCGCAGCGTGTTCGAGATCGAGAACGCCTCCGACCGGCCGATCGAATGGGAAATCCTCGACGGCGTGATGGTGGTCGAGGAGCGCGAGAACATCGCGCCCGGCTTCAAGTCGCAGCTCGCTGCCCGCCTCAAGCCCGGCACCTACGACATCACCTGCGGCCTGTTGTCCAATCCGCGCGGCAAGTTGACGGTGACCGCGTCGGCCCATTCCGAGGCCGAGAAGGCGAAGCCGCCGCTCAAGGCGTTCATCGGGCCGCTGTCGGAATACAAGGTCTACCTCGCGCTGCAGTCTGGCCAGATGGTGCGGGCCACCGGGGCGCTGACAACGGCCGTCAAGGCCGGTGATCTCACGGCGGCGCGCGCCGCCTATGCCGAAGCGCGCACCGCCTACCGGCACGTCGAGGCGGTGAGCGGCCGCATCGCCGACATCGAGAACGCCATCGATCCAGTGGCCGCCTATCTCGCCGGCCGCGAGCAGGACCCGGCCTTCATCGGCTTCCATCGCATCGAGTTCGGCCTCTGGAAACAGGGTACCACCGATGGTCTCGGACCGATCGCCGACAGGCTGGCCGCCGACGCGGCCACGCTCCGCGACCGGCTGAAGGCGCAGAAGTTCGAGCCGGCCGACCTCACCGGCTTTGCGGCACGCGAGGCGCGGCGGCTGGCCGAGGGGCCGGTGATCTCCGGCGACAACCTCTATGCCGGCGACGATCTCACGGAGTTCGCCGCCGCCGTCGACGGCCTCGACAAGCCGGTGTCGCTGCTGCTGCCGCTCGTCACCGAAGCCTCGCCTGACACCGCCAAGGCGGTGACCGACGTCTTCGCCACCACCCGCGCCGAGATCGCCAGCCACGCCGGCGCGGCGACCTACGCCGACGTTCCGGCCGATGCCCGCAAGGCGCTGGCCGCCTCCTTCAATGCGCTGGCCGACGCCATCGACCGGATCAACCCGGCGCTCGGCCTGGAGTAAGCGTCATGCTCGATCCGAAGGACCTCCGCCGCGCCTCCCGCTCCCTCGACCGCCGGCGGCTGTTGCAGGGGCTGGGCGCCGCTGCCATCGGCGGCTCGCTCACCGGCACCGCCCGCGCCGAGACGGAACATCACTCGGTCGCCGACGCGCCGGTCGCCAACGCCACCTCGCAACTCGACCACGTGCCCTATGTCGGCGTGCATCAGGCCGGCGTCGTCAATCCCCGGCCGGCCAATGGCATGGTGGCGAGCTTCGACGTGCTGGCCCGCGACGTGGACGAGCTTGAGGCGCTGTTCCGGACGCTGACGGCCCGCATCGCCTTCCTCACCACCGGCGGCCCGGTGCCGACGCTCGATCCCAAGCTGCCGCCGGCTGATTCCGGCCTGCTCGGCCCGATCGTCCGGCCGGACAACCTCACCGTCACCGTGTCGCTCGGCGCCTCGCTGTTCGACGACCGGCCGTGGCTGGCACCGTTGAAGCCGAAGCATCTTGTGCGGATGACGCGCTTTCCCAACGACGCGCTCGACGCCGACATCTGCCACGGCGATCTGACGCTGCAGATCTGCGCCAACACGCAGGACACCACCATTCATGCCCTACGCGACATCATCAAGGCGACCAGCCGCCAGCTGATCCTGAAATGGAAGCAGGAGGGCAACGTGCCGGTGATCGCGCCGCGGCCGGACGGCCGCGCCGAGAGCGCCCGCAACTTCCTCGGCTTCCGCGACGGCTCGGCCAACCCGGATTCCTCCGACGTCGACGAAATGGACCGTGTCGTTTGGGTGGGGCTGGAGCACGAGGAGCCGGCCTGGACGACGGGCGGCAGCTACCAGGCGGTGCGCATCATCCGCAACTTCGTCGAGCGCTGGGACCGCACGCCGTTCGGCGAGCAGGAGCGGATCATCGGCCGCGCCAAGATGAGCGGCGCGCCGCTCGACAAACGGGACGGCAGCGAGTTCGACGTGCCCGACTATGCCGCCGATCCCGAGGGCAGGGCGACGCCCCGCGATGCCCACATCCGCCTCGCCAACGCCCGCGACGAGGCGGCGAGCGCCAACACCATCCTGCGGCGGCCGTTCAACTACTCGAACGGCGTCACCAGGTCCGGCCAGCTCGACCAGGGCCTGCTGTTCATCTGCTATCAGGCCGACCTCGATCGCGGCTTCATCAGCGTACAGCGGAAGCTCGATGGCGAACCGCTCGAGGAATACATCAAGCCGGTCGGCGGCGGTTATTTTTTCACGCTGCCCGGAATTCGCGACGCTGCCGACCTTGTTGGTAGTTCGCTGATCGCCGCCGCGCGCGGCGCTTGACGTCACGCAGATATTTCATGAAGGGAGACTGAAAGCATGCGCATTTCCAGCTTTGCCGGCGCCTCGGCGCTGGCGCTCGTCCTCTCCTCCGGCGCCTTTGCCCAGGAGGCCAGCCTCGACCTCGTCGAGCCGATCGCCGAATACAAGATCTACGTTTCGGAAAACGTCGCCAAGCTCGTCGAGGACACCACCGCCTTCGTCGCCGCCGTCAAGGCCGGCGAGGTGGACAAGGCCAAGGCGCTGTTCGCGCCGACGCGCATCTCCTACGAGGCGATCGAGCCGATCGCCGAGCTGTTCTCCGACCTCGACGTCGCCATCGACTCGCGCGCCGACGACTACGAGAAGGCCGAGGCCGATCCGGAATTCCCCGGCTTCCACCGCATCGAATACGGCCTGTGGGAGAAGAATTCCACCGAGGGCCTGGAGCCGGTCGCCGACAAGCTGCTGGCCGACGTCAAGGAGCTGGAAAGCCGCATCGCCTCGCTGACCTTCCCGCCCGAGAAGGTGGTGGGCGGCGCCGCCGTGCTGATGGAGGAAGTGGCGGCCACCAAGATCTCCGGCGAGGAAGACCGCTACAGCCACACCGACCTCTGGGACTTCCGCGGCAACTTCGACGGCGCGCGCAAGATCGTCGAGCTGGTGCGGCCGCTGATCGCCGACAAGGAGGCCGACTTCCTGAAGACGGTGGATGCCAACTTCGACACCGTCGACAAGACGCTCCTGAAGTACAAGGACGGCGACGGTTACGTCACCTACGACAAGCTCTCCGAGGATGATCGCAAGGTGCTGGCGGCGGCGGTCAACACGCTTGCCGAGGATCTTTCGACCCTGCGCGGCAAGCTCGGCCTCGACTGAGCTTCGATGCCGGAATGATTGGGCGGCGGTCCGAGCGGGCCGCCACCCTTTTGCATGCCGGTCAGGCTGCCCTGATCATCGCCAGCGTCGCCAGCGCCTCAAGGCAGGCGGCGGCCGCCTCGCGGCCCTTGTTGGCGGCGTCATCGCGGCTTCTGAACAATGCCTGCTCGTCGGTGTAGGTGGTGAGGATGCCGAAGGTGATCGGCACGCCGGTGGCAAGCGTCGCCTGCATCAGGCCGGTGGCGGCGCCGAGGCTGATGAATTCGAAATGCGCCGTATCGCCCTTGATGACGCAGCCGAGGCAGACCACGCCGGCGTAGCGGCCGGTTTCGGCCAACGCCTTGGCGAGAAGCGGTATCTCGAAGGCACCGGGGGCGGGGAAGATGTCTGCTTCGGCGAGCGGCACGCCACGTTCCTGAAGCTCGCGGCGGGTGCCGGCCAGCAGGCCGTCGGTGACCTCCGGATTGAAGCGGCTGACGACGACGGCAAGGCGCGGCTGGGTGGGGGAAGCTGTCATGGGTTCCTCACGACTCGTGCTGGCAGAGGCTGTGGCCGAAGCGCTCGCCCTTGGTGGCGAGGTAGCGGCGGTTGAACGGGTTGGGCGGGATGACCAGCGGCACCCGCCCGGCCACGTCGAGGCCGTAGCCGGCGAGCGCCTCGGCCTTGGCCGGATTGTTGGAGAGAAGGCGCAGGCGGGTGACGCCGAGCGCCTTCAGGATCTGCGCCGCGATGCCGTAGTGGCGGGCGTCGGCCGGCAGGCCGAGGGCGGTGTTGGCGTCGAGCGTGTCGAATCCGCCGTCTTGCAGGGCATAGGCGCGGATCTTGTTGGCAAGGCCGATGCCGCGCCCCTCCTGGCCGCGCAGGTAGATCACCGCGCCGCCCTCCGGGTCGGCGGCGATCAGCCGCTGCGCCTCATGGAGCTGCGGGCCGCAGTCGCAGCGCAGCGAGCCGAGCGCGTCGCCGGTCAGGCACTCCGAATGGACGCGGACCAGCGGCGTCTCGCCGAACGGCTGGCGGACGATCGCCAGATGCTCGCCGCCGTCGATGACGCTGCGGAAGGCGGAAACGCGCAGCACGCCGTCGGCATAGGCGGTGGGCAGGTCGGCGCTCGCCACCTCCTCGACCAGCCGTTCCGTCGCCCAGCGATGCTCGATCAGCTCGGCGATGGTCAGCACGGGGATGTCGTGCGCCGCCGCGAAGCGGTCGAGTTCTGGCCGGCGGGCCATGTGGCCGCTGTCGCCCATCACCTCGCAGATGACGGCGGCCGGGTTGAGCCCGGCGAGGCGGACGAGGTCGATCGCTCCTTCGGTGTGGCCGTTGCGGGCGAGGACGCCGCCGTCGGCCGCCCTGAGCGGGAAGACGTGGCCGGGCGACACGATGGCGCCGGGCGCCACGTTAGGGTCGGCGGCGACGGCGATAGTATGCGCCCGATCATAGGCCGAGATGCCGGTGGTGATGCCGTCGCGCGCCTCGATGGAGACGGTGAAGGCGGTGGAGCGGCGGGTGCGGTTCATCGCCACCATGGGGCTGAGGCGGAGCCGGTCGACCTGATCGCCGGTCAGCGTCAGACAGATCAGGCCGCAGGCCTTTTTCGCCATGAAAGCGATGGCCTCAGGGGTGGCGAACTCGGCGGCGATGACGAGGTCGCCCTCGTTCTCGCGGTCCTCGTCGTCGACCAGGAGGACCATGCCGCCGGCTTTCAGGCGGTTCAGGGCGCGGGATAGGGCTTGCATAGGGCCTCCACATATTTGGCGATGACGTCGACCTCGACGTTGATCTCGTCGCCGGGCGCGGCGGCGGAGAGGTTGGTGTTGTCCCAGGTGTGGGGAATGATGGTGATGCCGATGCGGGCGCCGTCCGGCGCCGGCTCGATGCTGTTGATGGTCAGACTGATGCCGTTGAGCGAGATCGAGCCCTTTTCGACGCAGTAGCGGGCGAGGCCGGCCGGCAGGTCGAATTCCAGGCGGCGGGCGTCGCCGTCCGGCGTCACGGCGACCAGCCGCGCCTTGCCGTCGACGTGGCCCTGCACCATGTGGCCGGACAGGCGGTCGGCCAGCGCCACCGAGCGTTCGAGGTTGACCAGCGAGCCGGCGATCAGCCGGCCGAGGTTGGAGCGGTCGAGCGTTTCGGGCGACAGGAAGAAGCGGGCGGCGCCGGCCTCGTCCATCTCGGTGACCGTCAGGCAGACGCCGTTGACGGCGATGCTCTCGCCAAGCTCGAGATCGGGCCAGCCGGTGGGGATGACGATCACCAGCGCGCCGCCGGTGGTTTCGGCCGTCCGGACCTTGGCGGTCCGGGCAATGATGCCGGAAAACATGAGTATTCAGCCTTTCCTGTCGTGGTTGCGGAGAATGGTGATGCGGTCGGGATCGCCCTTGGCGATGACGACATGCTCGTCCCAGAGGTCGGCGGCGAGCACGGCGGCAGTGAGAGTCGGTCCGGCCTCGACCAGCACTTCGTGGACGCCCTCGGCGCCGAGACGGGCGAGCGCCTCATCGAGATCGGTGAAGACCAGCGGCCGCAGGCCGCGCTGGGCGGCGGCCGCCAGATAGTCGGCCGGCACGCGGCCACGGCGATCGAGGATGGCGAGCAGGCGCCGCTTGTCCGGATGGTCGGGCACGCGGCGGACGGTGAATTCGGGGTCGTCGGCGAGGATGGTGCCGGCGCCGGTCAGGATGGCGTCGGCGCGGCGGCGCAGCCGGTGGGCGAGCGTCAGCGAGGTCTCCGAGGTGAAGGTCTTGCGTCCCGGCGGCGGGATCATCGAGCCTGTGTCGTCGAGCGCCTGCTTGACGGTGACGAAGGGCCGGCCGGTGGTCGACCATTTCACGAAAGGCGCGATCAGCCGCTCGGCCTCGGCGGCAAGGCGCGGCGCGTCGGCATGGTCGAGATCGGCCAGCCAGCCGACGGAGAGGCCGGCCGCCGCGAGGCGCACCGCGCCGCCGCCCGCGACGCGCGGGTTGGGATCGCGGCCGGCGATCCAGACGTGGCGGGCCGGCGTCGACAGGATGGCGTCCGTGCAGGGCGGCGTGCGGCCGTGGTGGTTGCAGGGCTCCAGCGTGACGACGACGGTATGGATACGCTTGACGCTGCCGGACGCCCGACAGGCGGCGATGGCGCGCGCCTCGGCGTGCAGGTCGCCGGCCCGGCGGTGCGCCTCGACGGCAAGAACCTCGCCGGCCGCGTCGAGCAGGACGCAGCCGACCGGCGGATTGGGTGCCGTGGCGCCGGCGTAGTCGGCCGCGGCGGCGATGGCGCGGCCGAAGGCATCGGCGATGATGCCGGCGGGCAGGGAGGTCGTGGAGTCGTTCGATGCGCCCATGCGGTCCTCGATCCATCGATCGAACGCATCGGGGCGCACGCAGACACCAAGGCAAGCGCACTCCCGTGGCGGAGGGCGCACCTATGGCGTCGGCCGTTCTCTACCATCCGGACTATACCGTCGGCCCCGGAATCACACCGGGTCTGCTGACCCCGCTTCCAAAGAAACGGGCGCTCGCGGGCTGACGCGCTTTCACGCGATTACCGCCGGTGGGGAATTGCACCCCGCCCCGAGAACGTTCGCCGCCCATGACGGGCAGCATCGGAAAGCATAGGCAGGACGATCCGGCCATGCAAGGTCGGATCGTTCACCTATCCGCGATCACTTCACCGAGAAGGCGACGGGGGCGACGAGATCCTTGCGGATGTCGATCGCCTTGTCCTTCTGCAACATGCCGTTGTCGATCATGAACGCCTGATCGGCTTCGAGGTTGACGATGTCGGCGTCGGTCAGCGTCGGCGTGAAGTCGTAGAGCGGCAGCTGAGCCTCGGCGTCCTCGATGGAGATCTTCTGCTCGTCGGCGGCCATCTTCAGCGCCTCCTCCGGCTTGGCCGCCATGAAGTCCAGCGCCTTGCGGTGGGCGGCGAGATAGGCGTCGACGAGATCGGGATGGGCATCGATGAACGGGCCGGAGGCGGCGATCACCGTGGTCGGGTGGATCAGGCCGTCGCCGGTGACCAGCGCCTTGCCGCCGGCCTTCTCGACGGCGATGGCGTTGGCACCGGCCAGCGTCGCCACGTCGATCTGGCCGGAAATGAGCGCGGCGCGGGCGGTCGGCAGGTCCATGTTGATGTAGTCGACGTCGTCGATGGTGAGGCCGGTGGAGGCGAGGGCGGCGGCCAGCAACTGATGCAGCGTGGTGCCCTTGGGGCCGGCGATCTTCTTGCCCTTGAGGTCGGAAAGCGTCGCCGGGCCGTCGGCGCGGGTCATCAGTGCGAAGGCCTTGGGCGAACGCGAGTAGACGGCGATGATGCGGACGTCGACGCCGTTGGCCTTGGCGAGGATGGCCGAGGCGCCGCCCAGCACCGAGGCGACATCGATGGCGCCGGCGGCGATGGCCTCGGTCTGCTTGGCGCCGGAGGTGATCTCGGGACGCTCGATCTTGATGCCGCGCGCCGCCAGATCGGCGTCGAGGATGCCCTCATGCTTCTCGACGATCGACGGCACATTGAACGGCGCCGTGACGTAGGTGACGCGCAAGGCGCCGGGATCGGCGGCGAGCACCGGCGACAGGCTGCCGGCGACAAGCGCCGCGGCAAGGGCGAGGCGGGAGATCAGCTTCATGGTTTCCTCCTGGGTTCCGGATGGGGCTCGCCGACCAGACGGGCGAGAATGCGGCGGCGAAGATCGACCACGGCCGGGTCGGTGGCCTCGCGCGGAAACGGCAGATCGACGGCGACGCGGCCGACGACGCGGCCGGCTTCCAGTTCCAGCACGCTTTCGCCGAGCAGCACCGCTTCCTCGACGTCGTGCGTCACCAATACGACGGTCGGCCGGCGCGCCTGCCAGACGTCGACGAGCACGCGCTGAAGCGTGCGGCGGGTGAAGGCGTCGAGCGCCGAGAAAGGCTCGTCGAGCAGCAACACGTCGGGCCGCTGCGCCAGGGCACGGGCGATGGCGACGCGCTGGGCCATGCCGCCGGAGAGCTGGGCGGGCAGGGCGCGCCGTGCGTCCGCAAGGCCGACCAGGGCGAGGGCTTCGTCGACGCGGGCGGCGATCTCGGCGCGGTCGAGCCGACCCTGCAGCGGGAAGGCGACGTTGGCGGCGGCGTCGAGCCATGGCATCAGCCGCGCCTCCTGGAAGACGACGCCGATGCTGGCGGCGGGATCGCGGCGGACGGCACCCGAACTCGGTTCGGTGAGCCCGGCCAAGAGGCGCAGCAGCGTGGTCTTGCCGCAGCCGGAGCGGCCGACAATGGTGGTGATGGTGCCCTTGGCGAAATGCTCCGTCACGCCGTCGAGGGCGCGGACGGCGCGTCCGGCGACCTCGTAGCGGCGGCTGGCTTCGATCATCTCAAGCACGGGCGGCCTCCAGGTCGGCGGAGAGCCAGGGGAAGGCGTGGCCGATCAGGCGGCGCAGCAGGAGGTCGGAGAGAAGGCCGAGGATGCCGATCACCAGGATGCCGGCCAGCACGATGTCGGTGCGGGCGAGGTTCTCCGCGTCGATGATCATGTAGCCGAGGCCGGCCGACGAGGCGATCAGCTCGGCGCCGACCAACGCCCGCCAGCTGTAGCCGAGGCTGATCCTGAGCCCGACCACCAACTCGGGCAGCGCCGACGGCAGGACGATGCGCGTCAGGATGTCGCGGCGGGAGAGGCCGGCGACGCGGCCGACCTCAATCAGCCTCGGGTCGACGCCGGCGATGCCGCCGCGCAGGCCGAGGAACACCGGAAAGAACGAGGCAAGCACGATGATGCCGAGCTTCTGCGCCTCTCCGATGCCGAGCCAGAGAATCAACAGTGGAATCAGGGCGAGCGGCGGCACCTGCCGGACGAATTCCAGCAGCGGGTCGATCAGCGTGCGGGCCGGCCGGCTGGCCGACAGCAGCACGGCGAGCGGCACCGCCAGCGCCGTCGACAGCGCGAACCCCAGGAGTACGCGCTGGAGGCTGGTCAGCGTATGCTTGACGAGCGCGCCCGAGGCGGCGAGATCGGTGAGGGCGGCGGCCACCGCCGACGGCGCCGGCAGCAGGTAGGCGTTGGTCCAGCCGAGCCGGCCGGCCAGCCACCAGACGAGCACGACGCTCGCGAACACGGCAATGGGAGTGAGGGCGCGGCGGGCCGGCATTGGTCTTACATCCAAAGTCTATGTCCTCGACGCTAGGAGGCTATTGTTGAGAATGCAAATCATAAATAGTTTCAATTGGTTGAGATACGCGTTATACCGGATCGGATTGCGGCCGCCCATCGTGGGCAGGCCGGGCATTCCGGTGGCAGAGGTTTCGCCGCCGCGCAAGGCCGGATGAGCCGGCAAGGGCGTCCGATGATCGTCATTCCCATCGAATCCGCCGATCCGCTGGCCGTGGCGCGGCGCTTGCGTCCGCTGCCGGGCTTTGCCTTTCTCGACAGCGTGCTGGTCGACGCCGATCTTGGCCGCCATGCCTTCGTTGCCGCCGATCCCTTCGGCACGCTGCGCGTCGCGGACGGACGGACGTTTTGGAACGGCGAGGAGGTGGCGCCGGGCCGGCAAGCGCTCGATGAACTGGGCCGGCGTCTCACGCTCTACCGGCAGCCGACGAAGGCCGGGCTGCCGCCGTTCCAGGGCGGCGCCATCGGCCATGTCGCCTATGAGTTCGGCCGGCTGCTCGAGCGTCTGCCCATGGTGGCGGCGCCGCCGGATGGCATCGCCGAGCTGGAGATGCACTTCTACGACGCGATCGTCGCCTTCGACCTCGTGGATAACAGCGCCTTCTTGCTCTCCACCGGCTGGCCGGAGTTGGAGGAGGGCAAGCGCGAGAAACGGGCGCGGCAGCGGGCGGATCAATTGCTGGCGCTGATCGACGGGCCGACACCGGCCGAGGCGTCGTTCGCCGGCCTCGCCGATCCCGCGTTCACGACCAACCTCGACCGGCCCGCCTACGAGGCGGCCGTCGCGCGAACCCGAGACTACATCCTCGCCGGCGATATCTTCCAGGCCAACATCGCCCGCCGCATCGACCTCGACCTGCCGGCCGGCTTCGACGCCTGGGGCTATTACCGGGCGTTGCGCGCCGCCAATCCGGCGCCGTTTGCCGCCTTTCTCGACCACGGCGCCGTGCAGATCGCCTCGTCGTCGCCGGAGCGGTTGCTGGCGGTGCGCGGGCGCCATGTCGAGACGCGGCCGATCAAGGGCACGGCGCGCCGCGCCGCCGATCCGGCCGAGGACGCTGTGCTTAGGGAGGCGCTCGCCGCATCGGACAAGGACCGGGCCGAGAACGTGATGATCGTCGATCTCCTGCGCTCCGATCTCTCCGCCGTCTGCCGGCCGCACACGGTGCGGGTGCCGCGCCTCTGCGGCGTCGAGACCTATGCCTCGCTGCATCATCTGGTGTCGACGGTGACCGGCGAGCTTGCCGATAACAGGACGGCGGTGGATGCGCTGGCCGCCGTGTTCCCCGGCGGCTCGATCACCGGCGCGCCGAAGATCCGGGCGATGGAGGTCATCGCCGAGCTGGAGCGGGCGCCACGCGGCGTCTACTGCGGGGCGATCGGCTATCTCGGCTTCGACGGTTCTGCCGATTTCAACATCGCCATCCGCACCGCCACCTTCACCAACGGCAGGGCGTCACTCGGCGCCGGCGGTGGCATCACGCTGTTGTCCGATCCAGCCGCCGAATTCGAGGAGGCCGAGCTGAAGGCACGGCGGCTGGTCGACGCCTTCCGGAGGCCGGCATGATCATCGTGCTCGACAACTACGACAGCTTCGTCGGCAACGTCGCTCGCTACCTTGTCGAACTCGGCGAGGAGGTCAGGGTGCTGCGCAACGACGCCGTCGACGTCGCCGGCCTGAAAGCGCTCGAACCGGAGGCGATCGTCATCAGCCCCGGTCCCTGCGGTCCCGGCGAGGCGGGCGTCGCCGTCGAGGCGGTGCGGGCGCTCACCGGCAAGCTGCCGATCCTCGGCATCTGCCTCGGCCACCAGTGCATCGGCGCCGCCTTCGGGGCGCGCATCGTGCCGGCCAGGGAGCCGATGCACGGCCGGGCATCGCCGGTCGTCCACGACGGTAGCGGCCTGTTTGCCGGCCTGCCGAGCCCGCTCCGGGTCGGTCGCTACCATTCGCTGGCCGTCGAGGTGGCGGACGGCGCGCCGCTCGTCGTCACGGCGCTCGCGTCGGGCGGTGACGTGATGGCGATCGCCCATCGCCAGCATCCGACCTATGGCGTGCAGTTCCACCCGGAAAGCGTGCTGACCGAGGGCGGCTATCGGCTGTTCGCCAACTTCCTCGCTTGCCTGCCGGGGCGGGCGGAGCGGCGGCCNNCGTCACGGTCTTCAGGCGGGTGTAGAAGCGCACGCCCTCGGCGCCGTGCATGTGATGGTCGCCGAACAGCGACGCCTTCCAGCCGCCGAAGGAATGGAAGGCCATCGGCACGGGGATCGGCACGTTGACGCCGACCATGCCGGCCTGGATGCGGGTGGCGAATTCGCGCGCCGCGCCGCCGTCGCGGGTGAAGATGGCGGTGCCATTGCCGAATTCGTGCTCGTTGATCAGCCGGCTGGCGGTGTCGAAGTCGTCGACGCGGACGATACCGAGCACCGGCCCGAAGATCTCCTCGCGGTAGATGCGCATCTCCGGCGTGACGTCGTCAAATAGCGTGGCGCCGATGAAATAGCCTTGCTCATGGCCGGGGCTGACGAAGCCGCGACCGTCGAGCACCAGCTTGGCGCCTTCCTCGATGCCGACGTCGATATAGCCGCGCACCCGCTCGAGATGCGGCTTCGACACCAGCGGCCCCATCTCCGACGCCGGATCGGTGCCGGGACCGATGGCCAGCTTCTCGGCCCGCTCGGTCAGCTTGGCGATCAGCGCGTCGGCGGTGGCCTTGCCGACCGGCAAGGCGATGGAGATGGCCATGCAGCGCTCGCCGGCCGAGCCGTAGGCGGCGCCCATCAGCGCGTCGGCGGCCTGGTCGAGGTCGGCGTCGGGCATGATCACCATGTGGTTCTTGGCGCCGCCGAGTGCCTGGCAGCGCTTGCCGTTGCGCGTCGCCGTCTCGTAGATGTGACGGGCGACCGGTGTCGAGCCGACGAAGCTGACGGCGGCGACATCGGGGTCGGCGAGCAGGGCGTCGACGGCGGTCTTGTCGCCCTGCACCACCTGGAACACGCCCTTCGGCAGGCCGGCCTCGGCCAGCCAGCCGGCGATCAGCATGGCGGCGCTCGGGCAGCGCTCGGACGGCTTCAGGATGAAGGCATTGCCGCAGGCCAAGGCCACCGGGAACATCCACATTGGCACCATGACCGGGAAGTTGAACGGCGTGATGCCGGCGACCACGCCGAGCGGCTGGCGCAACGAGTGGCTGTCGACGCGGGTGCCGACGTTTTCCGAGAACTCGCCCTTCAGGAGTTCCGGCGCGGCGGTGGCGAATTCCACCACCTCGATGCCGCGCTGGATTTCGCCCTTGGCGTCGCTCAGCACCTTGCCGTGCTCGGCGGTGATGGCGGCGGCCAGTTCGTCCACCCGCGCCTCCAGGATGGTCAGGAAGCGGTTGAGGATGCGGGCGCGGCGGAGTGGCGTCGTCGCTCCCCAGGCCGGTTGGGCCGCCTTGGCGGCCGCCACGGCGGCGCGCACGTCCGCCGCGTCGGCCAGCGCCACGCGCCCGGTCTCGGCGCCGGTGGCCGGATCGAACACCGGGGCCGAGCGGCCCGAGGTGCTAATGGTCGGCCGGCCGTCGATGAAGTGAGCGATCATCGTCATTTCCCTTATATCCCTCCGGTTTGACGCGCATCTCGTGGCGCGCTGTAGGTGATGAAACACCCGAAGGCCGCTCTGCGGCAATATGCTGGCACGGACAATGGTTGTGCGTTAATGTGCAGGCATGGACTGGGACCACTTCCGCGTCTTCCTCGCCGTGGCGCGCGGCGGCCAGCTTTCGGGCGCCGCCCGCCGGCTCGGCGTCAACCACACCACCGTGGCCCGGCGGCTCGACGCGCTGGAGGCGGCGC
>LUYO01000084.1:0-9599 GCA_001603295.1 Rhodobacterales bacterium Alpha_02 | reverse complement strand
TTCCAAGGGCGCGCGAGCCAGTTCTTACCTTTTACTCGCCGAAAATGTCCAACGCGAGGATTGACAAGCCCCCCGCTCGCCGTACAATCTTATCATCATACCATAAGAAGAAAACTGGTTTTGTGGAGGAGAATGCAGGTGAGCAGCATCGAACTGGATTCGGTGTCCAAGCGGTTCGGCTCCGTCGAGGTGATCTCGGAGCTGTCGCTGACCATCCACTCCGGCGAGTTCATCGCCTTCCTGGGGCCGTCGGGCTGCGGCAAATCCACGCTGCTGCGCATGATCGCCGGGCTGGAGACGGTCGATGGCGGCGAAATCCGCATCGGAGGGGAGCGTGTCGACAACCTTCCCCCCGGAGCGCGCGGCGTCGCCATGGTGTTCCAGCACTATGCACTCTATCCGCACATGACTGTCGCCGATAACCTGGCTTTTGGTCTCAGGAACATCGGCACGCCGAAGGACGAAATCGCCCGCCGCATCGAGGAGGCCGCCCGCATCCTGGAGATCGGCCATCTGCTCGCCCGCAAGCCGGGCCAGCTCAGCGGCGGCCAGCGCCAGCGCGTCGCCATCGGCCGCGCCCTGGTCAAGGACCCCAAGGCCTATCTGTTCGACGAGCCGCTCTCCAACCTCGACGCCGCCTTGCGCGTCCGCACCCGCGTCGAGCTGGCCCGCCTGCACCAGCAGACGCGCGCCACCACCATCTTCGTCACCCACGACCAGGTCGAGGCCATGACGCTGGCCAGCCGCATCGTGGTGATGAACGCCCGCAAGGTCGAGCAGGTCGGCTCGCCGATGGAGATCTACGGCCGTCCGGCCACCGAGTTCGTCGCCCGCTTCGTCGGCTCGCCGGCCATGAATTTCCTGCCGGTGCAGATCCGCGACCGCGGCGGCCTCGCCACCGCCGCCCTCGGCGACGGTTCGATCATCGAGACCGACGTCCCGCTCGCCGGCCTGCCGTCCGGCGGCGAGCTGCGGGTCGGCGTCCGCGCCGAGGCGATCCACGTCCGCGAGGACGGCGGCGTTCCCGGCCGCGTCGAGGTGATCGAGCGTCTCGGCGACCGCACCCACCTGCACGTCCGCCTGATGGATGGCTCGACGCTGATCGCCGAGGACAAGGGGTTCAGCCGCATCCAGCCCGGCGACACCGTGCGTCTGGCCTTCGAGGGTGCCACCGCGCACCTGTTCGACGCCGCCGGCCTTGCCTATCACGCGCGCCAGTAACGGGGGGACAGATGACCGACGTCACGCTTTCCTCCGCTCGACCTGTCGCCGCCAAGCGACCCGGCGGCGCCTCGATCGGCCCGCGCTGGACCAACGCGCTGTTCGTGGCACCCTATATGGTGTTCTACGTCCTGCTCTTGGTCTATCCGCTGTTCAAGGGCATCTGGATGTCCTTGCTGCAGTCGGACATGTTCGACGACACGTCGAAATTCTCCGGACTGGCCAACTACTACCGCCTGTTCAACGACAAGGTGTTCATCGGCACCGTCTGGAACACCGTGCTGTTCGTGGTGATGACGGTGCCGGTGTTCGTGGTGATCGGCCTGCTTCTGGCGCTCGCCCTCAACCGCAGCGACCGTACGGCGGCAGCGTTGCGCGCAATCTTCTTCGGCACCTCGGTGCTGTCGGTCACCATCGTCACCATCATCTGGAAGATGATGTACATGCCCGGCAATGGCGCCATCGCCAGCGTCATGCGCTACTTCGGTCTGGACCCGATCGCCTTCACCACCACGGCGTCGCTGGCGCTGCCGGCCATCGCCATCACCACCATCTGGTGGATCATCGGCCTGCCGATGATGCTGTTCCTCGCCGCCCTGCAGCAGATTCCCGGCGAACTCTACGAGGCCGCCGCCCTCGACAACGCCAGCCGCGCGCGCTCCTTCTGGTCGATCACCCTGCCGTCGATCCGACGCACCATGCTGGTGGTCGTCATCTACGAGATCGTCGCCCAGTTCCAGCTGTTCGGCCAGGCCCAGTTGCTCACCCAGGGCGGCCCCAACAACGCCTCGCGCCCGATCGTCCAGTTCATCTACGAGCAGGGCTTCCGTTCGTGGAATCTCGGCTACGCCGCCGCCGCTTCGGAAATTCTCTTCGTGATCATGGCGGTCGCCGCTCTCGCCCAGTTCTTCGCATCCCGCAAGCGCGTGGAGGAATAAGCCATGGCTGCCAGTGAACACATCGTCGGCCGCGGCATCGGCAACAAGCTGATCCTCTTCACGGTCATCCTCGTCGCCGTCTTCTGGATGCTGCCGATCGCCTGGACGCTGCTCCTGTCGTTCAAGCCCAACTCGGAGCTGATGATCTCGACGGCCTCGGCCTTCCAGCCGCCCTACACGCTCAAGAACTACACCGACATCTTCCAGTCGTCGGGCGTGTTCCGCTGGCTGTGGAACAGCGCGGTGGTGTCGGTCGGCGTTACCGCCGGCATCCTGATCCTGTCGTCGCTGGCCGGCTACGGCTTCGCCCGCGCCGAGTTCAAGGGCCGTGACGTCATCTTCATCCTGGTGCTGCTCGGCCTCGCCGTGCCGGAGCAGGCGGTGATCATCGCCCGCCACCAGATCTTCTCCGACCTGAAGATGCACAACACCTATCCGGCGATCATCCTGCCTGGCCTGTCGAGCGCCTTCGGCGTCTTCCTGATGACGCAGTATTTCAAGGCGATCCCCAAGGACATCGACGAAGCGGCGATGCTCGACAACGCCTCGCGCTTCAAGATCTTCTGGAAGGTGCTGTTGCCGCTGACCATTCCGGCTCAGGCGACGCTCGGCATCTTCTCCTTCCTCGGCGCCTGGAACGACTATCTGTGGCCGCTGATCTCGGCGACCAAGCCGGAAATGTTCACCATCACCGTCGGCATGGCCTCGACCCAGACCAACTTCGCCCAGTCCGAAGGCCTCGGCTTCCTGATGGCGCAGGCAATCTTCGCCGGCCTGCCGGTGTTCATCGTCTACCTGTTCTTCCAGAAATACATCGTCCGGGCCGTAGCCGGCGCGGCGATCAACTGATCCCCCGGAGGAGGGGATCGGGTTAGCGGAATCCAGCGCATATCCGGCCGAGCGCGAAGGATTTATCGACAGAGATCGGCCGTATTGGAGGAGGTCCAATGAGAAAGCTTTCCACCGTCCTGCTGGCGGGTCTGGTCGTCACGGCCGGCGCCGGCGCCGCGCTCGCGGCCGACAAGACCGAGATCTCCGTCTCGCGCTTCTTCGGCGCCTGCGAAGCGGACTACGGCTCCGTCACCGACGTGACCAAGGCCAACGGCGAGTGCGGCATCATCACCGCGCTGATCAACAAGTTCAACGCCGAGAGCCCGACCACCGTCGTCAAGCCGGAAATCGTCGAGTGGCCGGGCTACGATCAGCTCACCGCCCGCATCCGCTCCGGCGAGCCGCCGGTCATCTCGGTCATGCACGAGGCCGTCATCTCCAACTACTCGTCGCGCGGCCTGCTCGAGCCCCTCGACGAGGACTTCGCCAAGGCCGGCATCGACGTCAACGACATGACCGACGCCGCCCGCCAGGGTGTCACCAAGGACGGCAAGATCTACGCCATGCCGTTCGACACCCACACCTGGCTGTGGCACATCAACATGAACCTCTTCAAGCAGGCCGGTCTCGTCGACGAGGCGGGCAAGCCGATCCTGCCGAAGAGCACCGAAGAGCTGTTCGCGCAGGCCGAGCAGTTCAAGCAGAAGACCGGCAAGCCTTACTTCATCTCGACGCTGGCCAACGAGACGGCCTTCTACACCCGCACCTTCGACACGCTGCTCTACCAGCAGAATGCCGACTTCTTCGCTGACCCGAACAAGGTCAACTTCTCCTCGCCGGAAGCGAAGGGCGCCCTGCAGCTGCTGTCCGACATCTACACGAAGGACTACACCACCAAGAACCAGGACTACGCCGCGTCGGTGTCGAGCTTCGCGGCCGGCGACGGCGGCGTGTTCATCTGCGGTACCTGGCTGGTCGACACCTACGACCAGGAAGCCAAGAAGGAGGGCGTCGCCCTCTCCAACGGCTACGCCGTGATGCCGTTCCCGCAGATCTATTCCGGCAGCCCGCGCGTCTGGGCCGACGGTCATAGCTGGGTGCTTCTGAAGCAGGATCTCAGCGACGCGCAGCGCGCCTCGGCGATCGAGTTCATGAAGTTCCTCTGGGACAACAACTACGAGTGGGCCCGCACCGGCCATCTGCCGATCCGCAAGTCGATCATCGACAGCGATCAGTTCAAGGCCCTGCCGTTCCGCGCCGACCTCGCGCCGCTCGCCGTCAACGGCACCGCCCTGCCGGCGGCCGTCAAGCTCCAGTTCTCGATCCAGGACATCGAGGGCGAGGAAGTCGGCTCCGCCATGCGCGGCGACAAGCCGGTCGATCAGGCTCTGGCCGACGCCGAGAGCCGCATCAACGAGCTGCTCGCCAACGCGAAGTAAGCCACGACACTCCGCCCGGCCGGTCGTTCGCGACCCGGCCGGGCGGCACCCACCGGAACCGTTCGACCAGCCGCCCGCCGGCTCTCGGACGACGACCGGCGCCGCCTGCGGCACGACCCCGGGAACGCGGCCGCCCTCCCCCGATCGCGGCGCCGCAACCTTCCGAGACCAATCAAACCCGAAAGCTGAAAGCTCATGACGTCCGCTCGTCTAATCGTCGACGCCGATTTTGCCATTTCCGATCTCGACCGCCGCGTGTTCGGCACCTTCGTCGAGCATATGGGGCGCTGCGTCTATACCGGCATCTTCGAGCCGGGCCACCCCTCCGCCGACGAGAACGGCTTCCGCCAGGACGTTGCCGAACTCACCAAGGAACTCGGCGTCACCATCGTGCGCTATCCCGGCGGCAACTTCCTGTCCGGCTACAACTGGGAAGATGGCGTCGGCCCGAAGGAGCAGCGGCCGCGCCGCCTCGACCTCGCCTGGTTCTCGACCGAAACCAACGCCTTCGGCACCAACGAATTCATCGACTGGTGCCGTCAGGTCGGCGTCGAGCCGATGTTCGGCGTCAATCTCGGCACGCGCGGCATCGACGATGCCCGCCGCTTCATCGAGTATTGCAATCATCCCGGCGGCACCGAGCTATCCGAGCTGCGCAAGAGCCACGGCTACGAGAAGCCGCACGACATCAAGTTCTGGTGCCTCGGCAACGAGATGGACGGCCCCTGGCAGATCGGCGCCAAGACGGCGGCCGAATACGGCCGCGCCGCCCACGAGACGGCCAAGGTGATGCGCTGGGTCGATCCGTCGATCGAGCTGGCCGCCTGCGGCTCCTCCAACCGCGACATGGCCACCTACGCCCGCTGGGAATACGAGGTGCTCGACCACAGCTTCGACCACGTCGACTTCATCTCGCTGCACACCTACTTCATGAACCCGCATGACTCGACCGAGGAGTTCCTCGGCAACGTCGAGCTCTTGGACTACTTCATCAAGGAAGTGGTGGCGATCGCCGACGCCGTGGCGGCCAACCGCCGCTCGCAGAAGCGCATCATGCTGTCGCTCGACGAGTGGAACGTCTGGTACAAGGCGCGCGGCCACGACGACCTCAGGAAGCCCGGCTGGCCCGAGCATCCGCCGCTGATCGAGGAGGTCTACAACACCGAGGACGCCCTGCTGATCGGTGGCGCGCTGATCACGCTCCTCAACAACGCCGACCGCGTCAAGTGCGCCTGCCTCGCCCAGCTGGTCAACATCATCGGCCCGATCATGACCGAGCAGGGTGGCCCGGCCTGGCGGCAGACCATCTTCCACCCCTTCGCGCTGACGGCGAAATACGCTCGCGGCCGGGTGCTGCGGACGCTCGCCACCTCCGGCAGCTACGCCGGCAAGACGGCCGAGGAGATGCCCTACCTGATCTCGGCGGTCACCGAGGACGAGAGCACCGGCGAGGTGGTGATCTTCGCGCTCAACCGCAATCTCGTCGAGCCGATGGACCTCAAGGTCGAGCTGCGCGGCTTCGGCGGCACGCGCGAAGTGGCCGAGGCGCTGCAGGTCTATCACCCCAACATGAAGGCGGTGAACACCAAGGACGCGCCCAATACGGTGGCGCCGGCACCGATCAAGTCGGTCGGCATCGAGAACGACACGCTGACGGCCAAGCTGATGCCCGGCAGCTGGAACGTCATCGTCACCAAGAAGGCCTGACGCGGGGCACCGGGCGGCGGCCGCTTCCCCGGCCCCGCCTCGCCCGCCGGTCGTCCGCCGCGGCGCTTCGTGCCGCAGGCGGCCGATCCGCCGGCCGGCCTTCATCGGCCGGCCAGCCCGCAGGAACGCCGCGACCTCCCCCGGTCGCGGCGTTCGTCGTTTCGGAAGGCGGGGCAGCCATCCAGATACAATGACGAGTGCCGATGGCCGTGCCCGAAGGGTTACAAATCGCCGGCGGTCGGGATATGCATAGACGGCGCCATCGAACTTCGAGACCAACGTGAAACCGCGCACGACAATCCGTGACGTTGCCAGAAAGGCCGGCGTGTCCGTCGGCACGGTGTCGCGGGTCGTCAACGGGCACCCATCGGTCACCGAGGCCAAGAAGCGCGCCGTGCTTGACGTCATTGCCGAGCTGGGATTCCGGCCGGACGCCGCCGCGCAAAGCCTGCGCCGGGGCACCAACCGCACGCTCGGCGTGGTCATTCCCGACCTGCGCAATCCGTTCTTCGCCGAACTCATGCAGCACATCGAGCTGCGCGCCAAGGAACACGGCTACAGCGTGCTGTTCGCCAGCTCCGACGAGCAGGCCGACAGCGAGGCGGAGTTGATCGCCAATCTGGTGCGCCGCAAGGTCGAGGGCGTGGTGCTGGTGCCCAGCAATCGGGCCGAGACGATCGCCAATCCCGATGGCGTGCGGCTCGTCGTCGTCGATCGGCGCGTCGCCGGCCACCCCTTCGTCGCCGCCGACCACCGGGCCGGGGCACGGATGGTCAGCGAGTATCTGGTATCGCTCGGCCACCGGCGCATCGCCTGCATTTCCGGCCCGGAAAACTCGTTCGTCGCCCGCGAGCGGCTGGCCGGCTTCATGGATGTGATGGCCGGCCGCCTCGCCGAAGCCGGGCTCGATCCGGCATCCTGCGTCATCTCCGCTCCCTTCGACTATAACGGAGGCCGCGAGGCGGCCAAGGCGCTGCTGGCCGACGGCGGCCCGCAACCGACGGCGATCTTCGCCTGCTCGGACCAGCAGGCCATCGGCGTACTGCGCGCCGCCTTCGATCGGCGCATCGCCGTCCCGGACCAGCTGTCGGTCATCGGCTTCGACGACATCCTGATTTCCGATCTGGTGGCGCCGCGCCTGACGACGGCCGCGCAGCCGGTAACGTCGATCGCCAATTGCGCCACCGATCTGCTGATCGGCGGCAAGCCGCTCGACGCCGGGGCAAGCTACATCTTCCCCTGCACGATGGTGCGGCGCGAGACCTGTGCCCCGCCTCGTCGAGGCGACTGACGATCGCGCCGGCCCAACGCGCCGTGATTTCCTTGTAAATATTGAGTATTTCCGACCGCCTCGACTTTGGTCGGAAGGCTTCCTCTCGCCTTGATGCCGCCGTTCCATACTGCTATCGTCATTTGGAAACGTTTCATCGGGCCGTACATGGGTCCGGCTCAAAGAAAACGTTCGCTTGGGAGGACATGATGACTTCATTTTCTTCGGACGGCCGGACTCTGTTCGGCGTAAGCCGCCGCCAGTTGCTGGTGGCCGGCGCCGCCGGGTCGCTGGTTCTGGTCTCGGGTGCGTTGCCGGTGTTCGCGGCGGACAAGAAGCCCAAGGTTGGTCTGGTGATGAAGTCGCTCGCCAACGAGTTCTTCAAGCAGATGCAGGCCGGCGCCGAGAAATACGCGGAAGAGAACAAGGACAAGTTCGACTTCAAGGCCGTCGGCATGAAGGACGAGCGCGACTTTGCGGCCCAGGTGGATGCGGTCGAGAATTTCGTCACCCAGAAGTACGACATCATCGTCGTCGCTCCGGCCGATTCCAAGGCCATGGTCACCCCGCTGGCCAAGGCGGTGAAGACCGGCGTCGTCGTCATCAACATCGACGTCGAGCTTGATCAGGAAGCCAAGAAGAAGGCGGGCATCGATCTTGCCTTCTTCGGGCCCGACAACCGCGAAGGCGCCCTTCTGGCCGGCAATGCGCTGGCCAAGGACCTCGGCGAAGGCGGCAAAGTGGTCATCCTGGAGGGCAATCCGGAGGCCGACAACGCCCAGCAGCGCAAGAAGGGCTTCGACGACGCCGTCGCCGCCGGCAAGCTGCAACTGCTCGACAGCAAGACGGCCCATTGGGAAACCGAGGAAGCCAACACCCTGATGACCAACTTCCTGACGAAGTACAACGACATCCAGGGCGTGATGGCCGCCAACGATTCCATGGCCCTCGGCGTCGTCAAAGCGCTCGACAGCGCCGGCCTCGCCGGCAAGATCAAGGTGGTCGGCTTCGACAACATCCCCGCCGTGCAGCCGCTGATCAAGGCCGGCAAGATGCTGGCCACCGTCGAGCAATACGGCGCCAAGATGGCCGCCATGGGCATCGACTACGGCCTGCGCCAGATGGCCGGCGAGACGTTCACCGGCTGGGTCAAGACCGACATCAAGCTGATCACCGCCGCCGATCTCTGACCGGTCGCCGCCGTCACGATCTTCGGCCCGGCGCGGAGAATACCCGCGCCGGGTCCCATTCCCGGCGCGTCGGCGCATTCAGCGTGCTTCATCCATGACCACAGACCTCAACGAGATGGCGCCGGATGCCGATCACCTCTCGGCGGCGCCGGGGCAGGACAGAACCGCCGGGCCGATCCTGAGGCTCCAGGGCGTCGGCAAGCGCTTTCCGGGCGTCGTCGCCCTGCGCGACGTCACCTTCGAGGTGCAACGCGGCGAGGGGCACGTCTTGCTCGGCGAGAACGGCGCCGGCAAGTCGACGCTGATCAACCTGCTCGGCGGCCTGTTCCCGCCCGACGAGGGGAGCATCTGGTTCGACGGAGCGCCCTATCGCCCGGCCTCGCCGCTCGAAGCGTTCAGCAAGGGCATTCGCGTCGTCCATCAGGAACTCAACCTGCTCTCCAACCTGACGGTGGCCGAGAACCTGCTGTTCGAACGGCTGCCGAGCCGGCGTGGCCTCGTCAATTTCCGCGAGATGAATCGCCGCGCCGCCGAACTCTTGGCCGAAGTCGGCCTCGACATCTCTCCGTCGACCCTCGTCAGCCGGCTCGGCGTCGCGCAGATGCAGTTGGTGGAGATCGCCAAGGCGCTGGCCCACGAGAGCAAGTTGCTGGTGCTGGACGAACCGACGGCGACGCTGACCTCGAAGGAGGTCGACCGACTGTTCGAGATCCTGCACCGCCTCAAGGCGCGCAACGTCACAACGCTCTACATTTCGCATCGCCTGCAGGAGATCTACGAAGTCGGCGATCGCGTCACCGTGCTGCGCGATGGCCAACACGTGACGACGCGGCCGCTTCAGGGGCTCGGCATTCCCGACATCGTGCGCCTGATGGTGGGACGCACCATCGAGGATCAGGGGGTGTTCCGCGACGACATCCAGCCGTCGGGCGAGGCGCTGGCCGTCGAAAACCTTCGCCTGACCGAGACGAGCCCGCCGATCGGCTTCTCGGTGCAGAGGGGC
>LUYO01000083.1:0-2292 GCA_001603295.1 Rhodobacterales bacterium Alpha_02 | reverse complement strand
CACGGCACGCACTGCGCCGGAACCATCGCCGCCGTCGGCAACAACGCGCTCGGCGTCACCGGCGTGGCGTGGAACGCCCGGATCATGGCGGTGAAGGTGCTGAGCGACAGAGGCTCCGGCAGCAGCGCCCTGGCCGTAGGCGGGTACGACTGGGTGCTGGCGCGAAAGAATCAGGGAGTCAACGTCGTGGCGATCAGCGCTTCGATCGGCGGCTGGAACCCCAGCGTCGTGGAGCGGGAGGCCATCACCGCGCTGGGGAACGCGGGAATTCTCTTCGTCACCGCAGCGGGCAACAGCAACGACAATATCGATGAAGTCCCCGACTACCCCGGCTCCTATGCGCTTCCGAACATGATCACCGTGGCCGCCTCCGATCATAACGACGCAAGGGCGTCGTTCTCCAGCTACGGGGCGACCTCCGTTCACATCGCGGCCCCCGGCGTCCGCATCGTCTCCACCGAGCCGAGTTACGTACCCGTCGCCCCCGTCCTTTTCTTCGACGACATGGAGAGCGGGGACGGAAGGTGGATCAAGGGGCGCTGGGAGAACTCCCCCGTCTCCTTCACCCCCGACGAGCGCACCTCGTGGACCGTCGTGAGCGACGACACGGCCTATTCTCCCTCGCACTTCTGGACATCTTCCCCTCCTTCGCCCGGAGGAACCCACCACGGAATCGCGAGCCGGAGCATGGATCTGACCTCGCTCGCAGGCACGCACAGCGCTCTCCATCTGCGGGCGATGTACTCGTTGTCGGAGGACAACTGGATGGACTTCTTCGTTTCGACGGACGGCGGGGAGACATGGTCGGTGGCCGGAGGACAGACGAACGCCGACTCGGGAGGAGAGTGGAAGGAGATCGCCGTCTATATCCCGGCCTCGTTCCGCACGGCGGACTTCCGGTTGGGAATCGCCCTGGACATGGCCAAGGAGGCCTCCGGCGACTTCATCCGCATCGACGATGTTCGCATCGGTGCAGTCGAGTTCGGCAACACCTACGGCTCTAAAAGCGGCACCTCCATGGCGACGCCGCACGTCGCGGGCGCGGTGGCGTTGCTGGCCGCGGCCTACCCGTCCGAGAGCGCCGAACAACGGAAGCGGAGGATACTTGAGAACGTGGACCGGCTTGAGACGTGGAACGGCGTGGTCTCGACCTCCGGCCGTCTGAACCTGGCGAAGGCGCTGGGATCGCGCTCCTCCGGAAGCGGCTGCTCCGTCGGCATGGCAGCGGCCCCCTTCGCGCTTCTTCTGGCGGCGCCGTTGGTGTTCCTGCGGAAACGATAGAACGTTCCGAGCCGCATTTCCTGCTGGAAACGGGCAAAGAACGGTATGAAGGGCAGTCGCGCGTGAAGTATCCGCGTTGCTGCCGATGGTGAAAAAAACACGAGGAGGGTGTGCCGGATGAAAAGGATGAAAGCGTGCGGTCTTGCGGTAACGGCGGCGATTATATTCTGTCTGGCGGGATTCGCCCCGCGGGCGGAAGCGACGATATGGAAGGTGACGAGGACGGACGACAACCCGTCGAACCCGGCGGAGGGGTCGCTACGGCACGCCGTGAACAATGCGTGGAACAACGACATCATCACGTTCGAAGCGGCCGGGATGACGATCGACCTCGTGGAGGAACTCTCCATCTCGAAGACGCTGACCATCTCGGGCTCGGGAACGGTCAGTCCGACGACGATCCGGCAGACCGCTCCGGGCAAGCGCGTCTTTTCGATCGCGCCGGGCGTCTTCGGTTCCCGGTTAGAATACCTCATCATCAAGGGAGGCAACGCTGCGGAGAGCGGCGGCGCCATCCTCAACAGAGGGTACAGCCTGACGCTCTACCGCTGCACGCTCGAAGGGAACTCCGCGGCCAACTACGGCGGCGGCATCGACAACCACGGCAAGCTGACGCTCAACATCGTCACCGTCAAAAACAACAGCGCCTCTTCGGGCGGCGGTATCAACAACCGGACGGGAAGTTCCTGCGATATGTATATCTCGACGATCACAGGGAACACCCCCGACCAGATCGTCGGCCCCTACACCACGGACGGACACTGCACCATCGGCGACGCGGCGGGAACGACCTCGGTCGCCTTCGGAGGCGTGGCCGAGGGCGTTTCTCCCCAACCCCGCAAGATCACCGGCGAAGCCGACGTCACGACGGTGGAAAACGACCTGAAGAACCCGGAAAGCTCTATCTTCACGGCGGTGAAGAACGCCCTCCGGGCGGACGGGATTCCCGGCGACGTTTCGGCCGGACTGTCGGGTATGAACGCGACGCTGTACAACGCCTTCGCCTACGAG
>LUYO01000259.1:0-2231 GCA_001603295.1 Rhodobacterales bacterium Alpha_02 | reverse complement strand
GAACGGCCGCTTTTCGGAGCGCACCGCACGCACCATGCGGAAACATCCATCTTTCTGGAGAATGGTGTATGATTGTTTCACCCTGCTCCTCGTCCGTTCGGAGACCGACAAAGAGACGTTGCTGTCCCTCGGCGTTCCCGCGGAGAGGATTCGTGTCACCGGTGACTGCAAGGTGGACGCTCTCTTGCTTCGGAGGAGAAATGCGCGTCTCGGGCCTCTCGAAGCTCTTTTCGGCGTTCGGCCGGGAGACCCTCCGCACGACGACGCGAAGAGGCCCTCGGAGCGTGATCCGCTCTTCCTCGCCGGAAGCACCCATGAAGGCGAGGAGGCGATCGTGCTCGACGCCTTCATACGCGTTCGCCGCGTCTTCCCCTCTGCGCGACTCGTGATTGCGCCGAGGCATCCGGAACGGGCGGGCGACGTATGTGCACTGGCTTCGGAGGTTGCGCCGAGCGCTTTGCTTTCGGCTGTGGAGCGGCAGACGGCATCCTCAAGGCCGGATATCGTGGTGGTGGACCGAATCGGGGTGCTCTTCGACCTGTACGGCGTCGTTGACGCCGCGTTTATCGGCGGAAGTCTCGTGGACAAGGGCGGACAGAACATCCTCGAACCGGCGGCCTTCGGGACGCCGCTCTCCCACGGCCCCTACATGAGGGATTTCGTGGAGGCGGCGAAAGACCTCGGAGCTCTGGGTATAGCAACCCACGTCGAGGACGCCTCGGCGATTGCTGCGCACTGGGAGGCAAGTGTACAACCGGAGCGGCGGGCAGCAGTCCGCGAGAGCGCGGAGCGTTACTTCCGCGCTTCCGGAGGAGCCGCGCGGCTCTCGGCAGACGAGATAAACGGAGTGATACTGCGATGACAATCAACGAACAGCTTCTGAAGGAGTTTTACAGCGGACTTGACGACCGCTCCAAGGAGAGCCTCGACGCGGCGGCGGGAAAGATCGTCGAGGCCAAGCGGCGCGGCGGAAAGGTCGTTGTCGCGACGGGCAGCGGCCCGAACATCCACGAAGGCGTGACGACGCTCATCGCCGAACTGATGGAGAAAGGACTCGTCGACGGCGTCACCACGAGTTCGGCGGTCGTCGGTCACGAAATGGGCGGCGCGCTCGACCTGGTGAAGATGTGCAGCGCCTCGGCCCTCGGATTCGAGGAGCGTTTCATGCCCCGCGGCGACGTCTTCGAATTCACCCAGCTCGACGAGGGGCGGATGAACATGCTCCGCGCCGAGATGGTCCTCGACGAGGATCTGCTCGCCAAGGGAGAGCGGGCGGAAGGACGCCTCGTCGTCAAGGCGGCGGGGAACATGGCGTACCCGATGGGGCTGCGGAACGAGAACCTCGCCGGAGAAATTCTGGTGCTCTGCAAGGCGCTGGGACTTCCCTTCGAGACCGTTGCGGGGTGGGGCGCGGACCGTCGGACCATGCTCGGCGCGGGAGCGGCCCTGGGGCTCCCCGTACTGGTGAGCATCCCGCAGATGGTCGGAAGCGGCCACATCGGCATGGCCATCGGCGACAGCATCTCCGTCTTCGAGCGCTCCCGGCGCATCGCGGCGATGCTTGAGTCGGCCGACGTCGTCATCGAATCGGCGGTCGCCCTCACGCAGGAGATTCACGACGGCCCCTTCGAGTGCTACACCGGTCACGGCATCTGGTCGTGGTGGAAAGGGCTTCCCGTCTACTCTCTGCGCGGCAAGACGCTCATCCGGATCGACCTCGACGAGAACCTCCGCAAGGCGCGCGACCTGGAAACGGGCGGCTCGTTGATACAGGAGGCGATCAACCAGGGGCTGCCGAAGACGAAGATCTCCAAGATTCCGTTCAGGATGGAGATGTCCGCCTTCGCGCGCCACGAGGGGAGCATCCCCGTCATCGGCGACATCGGGCAGGTCTGGCCGGTCATCGCGTGGAAGGTCGCGGGCGCTCTGGGCATTTCGCTCGACTTCATGAGCTACGCGCAGCACACCCCCGAGGGGAAGGCGATGCGCGAATGGATCGTCAGGGAAGTGCAGCCCGTCGACCGGGAGAAGATTCTTGCCCGCGCGCGGAAGTGCGGAATACCCGCAGCGTCGTTCGGGAACGGGGAGACCGTCGCGAAGCCATGAACATTCTCGGCGTGATCCCCGCCCGCTACGCCTCGACGCGCCTTCCCGGCAAACCTCTGGCGGATATATGCGGGAAGACGCTCATCCGGAGAGTCTACGAGCGCGCCGCGCTCTCGCCGCTGCTC
>LUYO01000082.1:0-9987 GCA_001603295.1 Rhodobacterales bacterium Alpha_02 | reverse complement strand
GAGCCGCAGCACCGACGGCCGCACGGCGACGACGGCCGGACGACCGGCTTCGGCGGGCGGCGAGGACAGGGAGCGGAGGGGATCTGGCGGCATGGCGGCCCTGGCTTCTCGGCGGCGATCGGAGATGAGCGAACCGTTATAGTATAACGTTTTGTCGGTCAACCGTCTCGTCGCCCGGCAGAATACCGGTACTTTGGAATCTATCGAGACTACCAACCGACAAATATTAATCTCCTAGGAAGATCACTGTGGTTCTTTCCTGTATGTAAATGTAATTATGACACTCTTCAGGAAACAATTTTCATTCATGCGGAGTTGCATAGAAACCTTCGAAAAGCCTTGGGCGGTGGAAAAGCTATTCCATATATGTGCGATGCGCATACTTGAAATCTCTGGCCCTGTTGTATAGTAGGATAAAACCGACACGAGTCTCCCAAGGTTGTAGCAAGTGGTCTCCAGTTCCCTCCTTTCCGTCGTCCGTCAAAATGCAGGGGAGGCAGCCGTGGCGGCCAAACCCGACCTCATGAAAACCTTCCTCCTGGCCTATGAGTCGGTTATCGAGATGCTGCGGCCCAGCATGAAGGCGGCCGGCCTCACCGAGCCGCAATGGCGGGTGCTGCACGAGCTGCAATCGCGTTCGCCGATGATCGCCTCCGAGCTGGCCGCCAACACCTTCGTCAGGGCGTCGAGCCTGTCGCGCATATTGCGCGACCTCGAGGCGCGCGACCTGATCAGCCGCGCCCAGCAGTTCGAGGATCTCAGGAAGACGCTGGTGTCGCTGACCGACTACGGCTGCAAGACCATCGCGCCGATCGAGGCAGCCTATGCCGAGCTGGTCCGGCGTCTGTGCGACGCCGTCGGCGGCGAGGCGGTGGGCGCCTGCGCTGCCGCCTGCGCCGGCATCGTCGAGCAGATCGGCGCCCGGCCCGGCGAGGACTGAGGGCGGTCGCCAGGTCTTCGCCCGACGGCTTCTCGCCGTCTCCCAAGCTTTCGGATCGACCTGTGACGGCCCGCATGCGCGGGCCGTGATGACGTTCGTGTTCCCACAGAAAATGCCGTCGTTACCCCCTCCGACAGAGCGGCATGCGTGCCGCCGAACCGGAGGGCGCCGAGGACGTCGCCGCTCAGCCCTGCGGCGACTGCGGCGCGGTCACCAGCACCTTGTCGATGCGCCGGCCATCCATGTCGACGATCTCGAAGGTCCAGCCGCGCCAGTCGACGACGTCGCCGGTGGCCGGGATGGCCTTGGTCACCGACAACACGAAGCCGGCCAGCGTCTCGTAGTCGCGATCGGGATCGTTCAGCCCCTGGCAGTTGATCTTCTCGGCCACCAGGTCGACGCCGAGATCGGCGTCGATCAGCCAACTGCCGTCGACGCGCTCGACGATCTCGCTCACCTCTTCGCTGGCCTCGCCGCCGAGGTTGCCGACGATGGCGGTCAGGATGTCGGCGGCCGTTACCATGCCCTCGACCGAGCCGTATTCGTCGATCACCATCACCATTTGCAGCGGCGAGCGGCGCAGCGTGTCGAGCACGTCGAGCGCCGAGGCGGTATCGGGCACCATGTCGACCTGGCGGATGCGGCTGCGGATGTCGAGCGGCTCGCCCTTGAGGTGCTGGTCGAGGAGGTCCTTGGCCTGGATGACGCCCTGAACCATGTCGATCGAGCCGGTGAACACCGGATAGCGCGAGTGCGAGGAATTGGCGAGCGCCTCGATGATGCGGCGGTCGTCCCATTCGAGGTCGATGCCGGTGATGTCGGGGCGCGGGATCATCACGGCGCGGATGGAGCGGTCGGCGAGGCGCATGACGCCGGCCATCAGCTCCTTCTCCTCCGGCTCCAGGATGCCCGAGCTGGTGCCCTCGGCGATCACCGCCTTGATCTCCTCGTCGGTGACCGAGCTTTGGCCGGTCGCCTTGAGGCCGAGCGAGGCGATGATCAGCCGGCTCGACCGCTCCAGCACGAAGGCGGCCGGCGCGGCGATGAAGGCGATGCCGAGCATCGGCCGGGCCATCAGCGAGGCGACGGCCTCGGGGTTGGCCAGCGCGATCTGCTTGGGCACCAACTCGCCGATGACCAGCGAGAAATAGGTGATCAGGCCGACCACCAGGGCGATCGACAGCGGCGAGGCGGCGGAGGCAGGCACGCCCCAGGACAGCAGCAGGCGCGACAGCGGCTCGGACAGCGTGGCGCCCGAGTAGGCGCCGGCCAGGATACCGACCAGCGTGATGCCGATCTGCACCGACGACAGGAAGCGGCCGGGATCGGCGGCGAGCTTCAGCACCGTCGCCGCGCCCTTCGAGCCCTTGGATGCCATGGCCTCGAGACGGGGGCGGCGGGAGGACACCACCGCCAGCTCGGACATGGCGAACAGGCCGTTCAGGATGAGGAGGATGAAGATGACGCCGATTTCAAACAGGTAACCCATGGGGTGCGGGCGTCGCCCGGCTGCTCCGTCGCAAGTTGCGTTGCCGCGGAAAATACAGGGAGTTCCGCGTTACCGCTAGATTGAGGCTTCAACTTTCTCGCCGGCCGGTCAGTTCCCGGCGACGAGGAGGTGGGTGAAACCGGCGAAGGCCGGGCGGCCGTCGGGCATCAGGCTGCCGCTGCCCCGGAGATAGGCGGGCAGGCCGTGCGCCGCGGCGGCGAGCGCCACCAGACCGGCGGCGGTCAGGCGCGGGGCGTCGGCGCCGCCCGCCGCGCCGAGGCCGAAGCCGTCGAGATCAATGCCGAGCGTGGCGAGCCGCTCCGGTGCTGGCATGCGACGCGCGAGGCGCAGGGCGGCGCCGGGGCCGGCGATCTCGACGATCAGCGGCAGCGCGCCGTCCGCAAGGCCAAGTTCGGCCTCGGCCACCGACAACGCCACGGCCATATGGTCGGCCGGCTCGAAATCGTCGGTCACCGTCACCAGCACGGCGCGGGCGCCGGCTTCGACGGCGGCACGTGCCTTGTCCGGATCGGCGGTGGCGACGGTGAAGGCGTCGCCGGGTGGTCGGTCATCGGTCGTCATGACCGGCCGCAGCAACGCCGGCCGGTTTGCCAAGTCTTTCCCAATGTTTCCAGCAAGTAACCGGAAGACCAGCGACATTTACCAATCCTTAACCAATGCGGCGGAAAATGTTTAACAAAGGACTAATCGAGCCTGGTCAACGCCGTCTTCCCAGATCCCTGCGGATTGCCGGCCGGCCATTGCTGGTGGAACGCCCATGAATCCGGTCTTCCAGTGGGTCTACGCGACACCGGCGCAGAAGACGACGGCGCCGCCGACCACGTCAACAGGCATTTCGAACCGCATCGAGCAGGCGTTCGACGCGGCGAGCGACAGTACCGGCACGTCCTTCCAGTATCTCCTCGACACGGCGCGGCGCGAGTCGTCGCTGCAGACCGACGCCAAGGCACCGACCTCGTCGGCGACCGGCCTGTTCCAGTTCGTCGAGAGCACCTGGCTGCAGACGCTGAAGGAGGACGGGCCGTCGCTGGGGCTCGGACAGTACAGCGCCGAGATCACCAGGACCGCCAGCGGCCGCTACAAGGTGGCCGATGCCGCGGCGCGGGAGAAGATCCTGGCGCTGCGCGAGGACCCGGAGATCTCCTCGCTGATGGCCGGCGCCCTGACCCGCCGCAATGCCCAATCCCTCAGGAGCGACATCGGCCGCGAAGCGACGGCCGGCGAACTCTACATCGCCCATTTCCTCGGCGCCAAGGGTGCGTCGGCGCTGATCGGCGCCGCCGGCAGCGATCCGACGTCGAGTGCCGCCGACCTGTTCCCGCAGGCGGCGCGGGCCAACCCGGCGATCTTCTACGAGGGCGGCCGCGAGCGCACGGTGGCCGAGGTCTACGCCAGCCTGACCAGCCGGCACGGCGACACGGCGCCGGTAGCCGTCGACGCCGGTCATGTCGTCGCCCGGCTCGACCGGACGGAGGAGTCCGTCGCCACCCGCTGGGATCCGGCCCTCGGCTACACCGACGCCGAGACTGGCGGCGGCGCCTCGCGGCGCGTCGCCGAGGCGGAATCGGCGCTGTCGGCGCTCGCCACGTCGGGCGGCGATCCGACGTCCGGCTGGACGGCGGCAGCGCCGTCGAATGCCTTCTCGTCGATCTATCGCTCCGACAGCCCGGCGACCGCCACCGCCGCTGCCGCCTTCTGGCAGGGCTTCGGCCAGCCGTCCAACGTGTTCCAGGCCACGCTTGCCGACGACAGCTCGACGCTGTCCGACGCCGTTGCCGAGGCTTCCGACACCAGCGCCGCACTCCGGGCCAGCCAGCCGGGCCAGATCCTCGATCGCGGCTTCAAGTCGAGCGGGCCGCTCGACCTCGCCAAGTTCCTGAACGACGGCTGACGGCTTGCATGCTTTCGCTTGGCACGATCGTCGCGGCGCGTCGTATTGTCCGGCGCGCCGATCGCGCGATCCGGGAGACCAGGGACGGCGTCGTGTGGGTGCTTGGCATCGGTACGGCACTGATGCGCCGGATCGATCCGGTCGAGGCAGCGTTCGTTCATCCCGGACCGGACGTCCTTGCCTTTCTCAACTCGATGACGCTGCTGCGGGTGACGATTGCCGGTGCCTGAGATCACTTTCCAACGCGATGCGACGGCATGATCGACCTTGCCGTCTACCTCGGCCTGTTCCTGGCCGCCTTCGTCGCCGCCACTATCCTGCCGATGCAGTCGGAGGCGGCGCTGGTCGGGCTGTTGCTGGCCGATATCCACCCCATCTGGGCGCTGGTCAGCGTGGCCAGCATCGGCAACGTGGCCGGTTCGGTGGTCAACTGGCTGCTCGGCCGGGGCATCGAGCGCTTCCGGGAGCGGCGCTGGTTTCCGGTGGGGCCGGCGGCGCTCGACCGGGCGCAGGGCTGGTACCATCGCTATGGAAAATGGTCGCTGCTGCTGAGCTGGATGCCGATCGTCGGTGATCCGCTCACCGTCGTCGCCGGGGTGGCACGGGAGCCCTTTGCCGTTTTCCTCGCCCTGGTCACCGTCGCCAAGGTCGGGCGCTATCTGGTGCTGACGGTGGCAACCCTGAGTGCAACTTAGGGTGCACGGTATCATGCTGCTGATGCCAAAGGCAAACCGGCGCCCCAGCCAACCGGTAGCCTCGCTCGCCGATCATGGTGAACCAATCCTTAAGGGTCGGCATGGGAACATCCCATCCAATGTCGCCGGTGCCGTCGCGCTGGTGCCGCATCGGAACGGGATGTCACGCATGGGGCGTTTTCGGCTCATCGACTGGATGGAAAAGGCTCCGGCCCCGGCCAGGGTCTCGGCCGTACCGGCGCTGGTCAGGAGCTACGTCCACGGCGAGTTGACGCTTGAAGCGAGGGAGGTGATCGAGGCGACGCTGACGCTGCTCGTCGACGATCCGTCGCCCGACGTGCGCCGGGCGCTGGCCGAGGCGCTGTCGATCCACGAGACGGCGCCGCGTCACCTGATCGTCGCCCTGTCGCAGGATCTGCCGGCCATCGCCGAGCCGATCTTCCGTCGCTCGCCCTGCCTGATCGACGCCGAACTCACGGCCGCGGTAGCGCTCGGTGCGCCGTCGATCCAGACGGCGATCGCCAGCCGGCCCTGGATTTCCTTCGAGGTGGCGGACGCCATCGCCGCCGAGGGCGAACGCGGCGCGGTACTCGCCATGCTCGCCAACGACGGTGCCGATCTCGACGGCGACGCCTTCGCGACGATCGCCACCCGGCTGGGTGGCGACGGCGATGTCCGCGAGGCGCTGTTCGCCCGCCGCGACCTGCCGCTCGCCGTGCGGCAATCGCTGATCTCGGCGCTCGGCGAGAAGCTGAGCCGCTTTCTGGTCGGCCGCGCCTGGATGGCGCCGAAGCGGGCCGGCGTGGTGCTGCGCGAGGCTTGCGACAAGGCGACGGTGTTCCTGGCCGGCTCGGCCGACGAGGCGGAACTCGCCGCCCTCGTCGAGCACCTGAGGGCATCGGGGCAGCTCACCACGGCGCTGCTCATCCGCGCCATGTGCGAGGGTCACATCCGCTTTCTGGAGGCGGCGCTCGCCCGCCTGTCCGGCCTGCCGGCGCCGCGCGTCTACGCGCTGCTGATCGACGGCCGGCCGGCGGCGCTGCGGGCGCTGTTCTCGCGCGCCGGGTTGCCCGAGCGCAGCCACGCCGCCTTCCTCGCCGCCCTCGACGTCTGGCGCGAACTCGACTACGACGGTCGCGACGGCGACGAGCCGCGCTTCGGTCGGCGAATGATCGAGCGCATCCTAACGCGCTACCAGGAATTCGCACCGGGCGAGGTGGACGATCTCTTGGCCATGCTGCGGCGGCTGGCCGCCGAGGGCGCCCGCACGGCGGCACGCGACATGCTGGCCGCGCGACGGCGCGACGCCGCCTGAAGCCGGCAATCGAAAAGCGGAAAGCGGAGCGGTTCGCGCGTCAGAGATCGCGGATGATGACGCCGTCGTCGTCTTCCTCGACGTGGCCGTGGCGGGCGAGATAGGCTTCCGTCACGTCGAGCAGCGTCTGCGTCAGCGCCGCGCCGACCCGGTTCTGCTCGTCCTTGGCGCGCTCGCGGACGATGGCGCGGATGGAGTCGACGTGCTGGTTGACGAGGTCGACCGGCACCAGGGCGCGGTCGGTGATGCGTTCGAGCAGTGAGCACAGGCTGCTGGCGACGCGGGTGGCCAGCGGAAAGCCGAGCGTCGTCGACTGGCCCTTGATGTCGTGGACGGCGCGGTGGAAGGCGCGCTTCTCCTCGCCCTCGCGATAGTCGGCGGCGGCCCAGGCGTCGCGCGTCTCGAACATCGACTTGACCTCGTCGAGCATCCAGTCGTCGAAATGCGCCGACAGGATCTGCAACGCCGCCTCGGCCCGCTTCACCGGATCGTCGGCCGGCGAACGGCGGCGGATCTCCCGCACCTTCTTGCGAAGGTCGTTCTTGGCCTCGATGTATTCGGTGGCGTCGGAAGGTCTGGTCATCGGCGTGGGTTCCGTCGACTGCACGACCATCGGGCCGCTACAGCCGATTGTCGTCGGCGGCGCTTAAGGAAACGTTGCGTGGGATCAGGTGCGGAATTGCTCGGTGAGGACGCGCTCCTCCCAGCCGTGGTTGCGGTCGAACAGGATCAGGCTGCGCTGGCGTACGTCGGCCTTGACGGCGACGCGCAGCACGTCGCGCACCTCCTGATGGTCGGCGGCCACCGATACCGGCCGCTTCTCGTTCTCCAGCACGTCGATGGCGATCGAGCAGCGGTCGGGGATGACGGCGCCGCGCCAGCCGCGCGGCCGGAAGGCGCTGATCGGCGTGACCGCCAGCAGCGGCACGTGGATCGGCAGGATGGGGCCGTGGGCGGAGAGATTGTAGGCGGTCGAGCCGGCCGGCGTCGACACCAGCACGCCGTCGCAGATCATCTCCTCGAGGCGAACAGTGTCGTCGATGGAGATGCGCAGCTTGGCAGCCTGGTAGGTCTGCCGCATCATCGACACTTCGTTGAAGGCGTGGGCGAGGTGGATGTCGCCGGTCACCGTCGTCGCTTCCATGGCGAGCGGGTGCAGGGCGGTGACCACCGAATCGGCCAGCCGCTCCCGGAGGCCCTCGACGCGGAACTCGTTCATCAGGAAGCCGACCGAGCCGCAGTTGAGGCCGTAGATCGGCTTGTCGGTGTTGATGAAGCGGTGCAGCGTCTGCAGCATCAGGCCGTCGCCGCCCAGCGCCACGATGGTGTCGGCGTCCTCGGGGGCGACGTTGCCGTATTCGGCGACAAGGCGTGCCTGAGCGTCGCGGGCCTCGGTGGTGTCGCTGGCGACGAAGGACAGGTGCTCGAAGGAGGCGCGTCTGGTCTGCGGCATCGGTTCCGTCGCGTCATGGTCTGGCCGAACATCCGGGCGGGCCGGAACGTTCGGATCGCGGCCTTCCGGCCGGCGCCCGCCGCAAATGGGGGTCCACTTTCGGGGGATATGCTCTAGCATGGCCCCGTGCAAAAGGAAACGTATCGGCGCCGGGGGCGATTCCCGGCGGCCGCCGATATGCCGAGCAGCCGGAAGTGCCCCGGAGGAACCATGTCGAAATCCGTCGAGGATCTGCGTCTCGTCAACGTCACCTGCCCGGACGAGGCGACGGCACTGGCCATCGGCCGGCTGGTCGTCGAGCGGCGGCTCGCCGCCTGCGCCAACGTCGTGCCGGGGGTGCGCAGCATCTACCGCTGGATGGGCGAGATCAACGAAGACAGCGAGGTGCTGCTCACCCTCAAGACGCGCGAGGACTTCGTGGAATCGCTCTACACGGCGATCGTCGCCAACCATCCCTACCAGCAACCGGCCATCGAGGTGCTGGCGCTGGCCGGTGCCGGCCGCGGCGTCGCCGCCTGGATCCGCGCCGAGACCGGCGGCGAGGACAGCACGACGCTGCCGAAGGGGTTCAAGCCGGTGGAGTAGGGGACTCCCCCAAAAAAAACAAAAAGCCCCGGCGCGAAGACCGGGGCGACCTGACGGGCGGCGCGAAAGGGGTAAAACGCGCCGCCGCTCGTCGATGGAAGTTCGTTCAGACCGCTTCCTGGATCTCGTCGGGCTCGCGCAGGACGTAGCCGCGACCCCAGACCGTCTCGATGTAGTTGCGGCCGTCGGTGGCATTGGCGAGCTTCTTGCGAAGCTTGCAGATGAACACGTCGATGATCTTCAGTTCGGGCTCGTCCATGCCGCCGTAGAGATGGTTGAGGAACATCTCCTTGGTGAGCGTCGTCCCCTTGCGGAGAGAGAGCAGCTCCAGCATCTGATATTCCTTGCCGGTCAGATGCACGCGGTTGCCATTGACCTCGACGGTCTTGGTGTCGAGGTTGACCACCAGGTCGCCAGTGACGATGACCGACTGGGCATGGCCCTTGGAGCGGCGGACGATGGCATGGATGCGGGCGATCAGCTCGTCCTTGTGGAACGGCTTGGTCATGTAGTCGTCGGCGCCGAAGCCGAGCCCGCGGACCTTGTCCTCGATGTTGCCGAGGCCGGACAGGATCAGGATCGGCGTCTTGACCTTCGATACGCGCAGAGTCCTGAGCACCTCGTAGCCGGACATGTCCGGAAGGTTAAGGTCCAGGAGGATGATGTCGTAGTCGTAGAGCTTGCCGAGGTCGATTCCTTCCTCGCCAAGGTCCGTCGTATAGACGTTGAAGCTCTCGGACTTCAGCATCAGCTCGATGCTCTGTGCGGTCGCGCTGTCGTCCTCGATCAGCAAAACTCGCATTCCGTTATCCCCTTTTTCTAGGGCCTTGGGCCCGACCTTCTGTCGGAAGCGCAAATCCGGTCTTCCGCCGGACATAAGCTATCGGAGCCAAGGCTAGTGCCGAATGGTTAACAAACAATGATTCTCGGCCGCAAGCCTTTTAAGGGAAATCCGACAAAAGTCCGGGCAGGCCATTCAGAATCAACGAGAAATCGGCTTCGGTTGTCCTCATCCGGCAAATTAAGAAATTTGCCTAAGCGATTCTGCCGACTCCATGAAGATTCCTTGTCCACATCCTTTTTGCCGGCGCCGGGCGCCCTTGCATCCTTAAGCAAAGTATTAACGCCGGACCTTAACGAAGCGTTACACTCGTCGGGCAAATCCGAATCATCGCGGAAACATTTGCCCGGAAACCACAGCCATGTCGCTCGACCGGCTCGCCGCCGAAATCGCCGCCCTCCGCCCGCTCGAAATCTACGGGCGCGTCTCCAGCGTGCAGGGCATGCTGGTGGAGGTGGCCGGCCCGGTGGAGGAGATGAGCGTCGGCGCCCGGCTGTCGGTCTCCGGCTTCGGCGGCGCCCAGGTGCCGGTTGAGGTGGTCGGCTTCCGCGACGGCCGGGCGCTCTGTCTGCCGTTCGCCTCGATGGAGGGCGTGCGGCTCGGCGCCAAGGCGACTATTGTTGCCGCCTCGGCGTCGGTGCGGCCGTCCGACGGCTGGCTCGGCCGGGTGGTCAACGCCTTCGGCGAGCCGATCGACGGCAAGGGACCGCTGCCGTCCGGCTCGACGGAGATGCCGCTCCGCGCCTCGCCGCCGCAG
>LUYO01000081.1:0-10958 GCA_001603295.1 Rhodobacterales bacterium Alpha_02 | reverse complement strand
GGCGGGATCGGCGGCGAGCAGATGGGCGGCGTGGGTCTGGCCGCCACCGCCGAAAGCGTCGCGGCCGGCTTCAACGGTCATCAGCGGCGTGGCGACCAGCGGCGGCTCCTCGCCGTCGGCATCCAGCGCGAAGGGCCGGTCGATCAGCACCGCCTCGATCCATTGCAGCATGAATTCGGCCGGCACGTCCATCACCGCCAGGAACTCCTCGAAGAAGGCGCGGTGGCCTTCGGTGCCGTCGCCATCGCCGGCTACGAGGCGCAGGAACAGCTCCTTGTGGTCGGAGAGCGAGCGGTCGAGGGTGCTGGTCAGGAAGCCGGTGAGGGTGAAGAAGCCGGGGAACACCTCACGGTAGGCGCCGGCGAACGGCGCCGGTACCGGCGCGATCACCGTCCGCACGAACCAGTCGAGCCCCAGGGTGGCGGCGCCGGCGGCAAGGCCGGCGTGGTCGGCGCGGCAGTCGACCGGGCCGCCGATCAACGTCAGCGTGGCGGGCGGCGCGCCGCGCGCTTCAAGCAGCGCCGCGGCGGCGATGCCGACGACGCCGGCCTCGGCCACCGCCACCAGATGCACGTTGCCGCCGATCAGCGCCGCCATGTCGGCCACCGCCTCGGCCGCTTCGCCGAGCCCGAAGGCACCGGCGGTGAGCGGCACGTCGCGCGCGTCGGTCCAGGCGGCGACATGCACGGCGTGGCCGGGCAGGAAGGCGGCGACCGTGTCGCGAATCAGCGTCGGGCAATGGCCGGCGTGCGGCGGCAGCAGCAGCACGGCAGGGAAGGCGACATCCGGATCGGGCGGCAGACGGTCGAAGGCGGTGAGCGTCCAGAAGGGCGCCGCATGCACCACCCGTTCGACGATCGGCCCGCGCACCCCGGACACGATGGTGCTCAGGAGGCAGAAATCTGGATGTCGGTAGCGGCGGACCGTGCGGGCATAGAGGTCGGCCGAAGGGCCGGATGCCTCCGGTGGCCGCAGTCCGGGAGCCGGCGGCGGCGCCCGACTGGCGGGCCCGGTGCCGGAATAGCTGTGATAATACGGCACGCCGCCCTCCGGGCAGTCAGAACCGCCCCCGCCGGTCCCCTCCGCCGTTTCGTTATTGATCGCTGGAAAGGATAGCGCCCGGCCCCGCCGCGGCAAGCCGCCGTACCCCCGTCCTTAGTCGCGACAAGGCCCGTCGGGCGGCCTTTTCGGCATAGACTTTAGAAGTCATCCAACTTTTAGCGTAACGATTCAGAAGCCGCCCATGTCGGGAAGCTGCGGATCGATGAGCTGCTGGATGCGCCGCGCCGCCACCTGGGCGAAGCGCAGCGTCATCGCCCGGCGCGTGGCGGCGGCCAGGCGATGGTCGGGCGCCTCGCGCAGGATGGCGCCGCCGTAGCCGTCGGCGACGATCAGGCCGGCGTCCTCGGGGAAGATGTCGGCCGGCACGCCGGCGTGGGTGGCGAAGAACAGCCGATCGCAATGGAGGCGATAGTCGGGCCACTTGCGATCGGCGCGGAAGTCCTCGATCGACGACTTGATCTCGACGATGAAGATGTCGCCGCCGGCCCCGAGGGCGGCGACGTCGGCCCGCCGGCCGGAGGCGAGCGGCAGCTCGTAAAGGACGGAGAAGCCGTGGCCGGCGAGAAGGCGGCCGACGCCGCGCTGCACCATGCGGGCGGCTTCCGACTGGCGGCCGTCATTGACGAAACTCTCGATGGGCGAGGCAAAGGCGACGGGCGACAGGGGCATCATGGATCTCCATCGCTATTGTTCATGATTTGTTTCGGAAAATCAACCGCCACGCATGGCGTCCGGTCTCGTCTCTTCCCCGTCCATGCATGTGATCGCACCACGATCGCGATCACACCGCAGGGGCGAAAGCCCTGCGGAGCAGCGGCAGGCACACCAGATAGAGCGCTGCGCCGACAACCCAAACCCAACCGTTCCAGATCCCGGCCGTCGCAGAGTAGAGCGCCTTGAAACCAAGTGGTCCCAGGATGGAGGTGAGGCTGGTGAGCGTTCATTGCAACGCGCCTTGCTGGCCGCTTGTCGACGCTTTTCGAGAGGACGGCCTGCAAGGCCGGCATGCCAACGCCGCCGGCGGCAAGCAGGACGTGAATCGGCACCACCATCCATCCCTGCACGGCAAGCGCCAGCAGGACGTATCCCGTTGCATCGGCCATCATGCCAAGGAGCAGGGTGTGCCGCTCGCCAAGCCGATTGGTAAGCGGTCCGGTGATGAACGCCTGGATTATCGCGTGAATCGCACCAAACGCCGCGGGAGACATACCGACTGTCGCGGTGTCCCTTTGAAAGGGTCCTCGCCATGGATGATCCATAAGGCAGCGGGAACCTGGCCGATCAGTTGAACGATGAAGACAACGGAAAGAGTGCAGCCATTCCGCGAAGCGTGTCGTCAAGTCGAAATGGAGCGAGCGGATTGATACAGGCCGGCACTTCGACATTGCCTTGACCGCGCCGGCTCTCCTTGAGAAGGATGAGGGCAAGCAGAAATGCCGCGCAATTGAGAAGCGCCGCGGCAAGAAAATGCGACGACGCGAGGGATGCCTTGATCTTCGTAGCCTTGCATGTTTTTGTTGTCGTTCTTGCCGCCGCCCATATTCTCCTGCGCGCGCATCGCCAGCCGGAGTCCCGGGCGGCGTGGCTCCTGCTGGTCCTGGCGCTGCCTTATGTCGGGGCACTGGCCTATATCTTTCTTGGGCGGACGAATATCGGGCGCCGGCGGGTGGAACTGTTAAAGGCCGCCTTCCACGACCTGCCGCTGCCGCAGGAAGCTCCGGGATGGCCCGTCACAATGACGCCGACAGGCGCGCATGAGGCGCTGTTCGCCGTCGGACGGTCGATCAGTTCCTATGTCCCCGTCGACGGCAACAGCGCCCGCCTGATGGAGAATTCCGACACCGCCATCGACGCAATGGTAGCGGATATCGATGCGGCGACGGATCACGTCCACCTGCTGTTTTACATCTGGCTTGCCGACCGCAATGGCACGAAGGTCGCCGAGGCGGTGCAACGCGCGGCGCGGCGCGGTGTCGCCTGCCGGGTGCTCGTCGACGATCTCGGCTCGCGCGATCTCGTGCGGGGACCGCTCTGGCGGGACATGGCGGCGGCCGGCGTGGAAACCCGCCGGGCGCTGATGATCGGCAATCCGCTTCTTCGCGCTCTCACCGGCCGCATCGACCTGCGCAACCATCGCAAGATCGCCGTCATCGACAACCGCATCACCTATTGCGGCAGCCAGAACTGTGCGGATCCCGAATTCTTGCCCAAGGCGAAGTTCGCGCCATGGGTCGATGTACTGTTGCGCTTCGAGGGGCCGGTGGTGCGGCAGACCCAGCATCTGTTCATCAGCGACTGGATGGGCAATGGCGGCGGCGACATCGGCGATCTCCTGCGCTTGCCGCTGCAGGAGGGGAAGCCCGGTTTCAAGGCCCAGGTCATCGCCACGGGGCCGACATTCCGCAATTCGGCTATGCCGGAAATGTTCGAGACCCTGCTCTATGCGGCGAAGCGCTCGGTCTTCATCACGACGCCGTACTACGTGCCGGATGCCGCGATGCAGGCGGCGCTCTGCGCCTGCGCCAACCGGGGCGTTGACACCACGATCATCCTTCCGGCACGCAACGACGATTTTGCCGTCGGGGCTGCAAGCCGCAGCTACTATCTCGACCTTCTTCGTGCCGGCGTGAAAATCTTTGAGTACGAAGCTGGACTGTTGCACGCCAAGACGCTGACCATGGACGGTCAGATTCTGCTGATCGGCTCGGCGAACATGGATCGGCGCAGCTTCGACCTCAACTATGAAAACAACATTCTCGTCGAGAATCCGGAACTGACGGAGGTTCTGCGCGCGAGGCAGGAAACCTATCTCACCCAAAGCCGCAGGGTTTTGCTGGAAGAGGTTCAGGCCTGGGCCGTCTGGCGACGACTATGGAATAATGTGATCACCATCGTCGGGCCTGTTCTGTAGCGGTATTGCGCAGAATCTCTCGAACGGTCATTTCCGGCTAACGACATCCGAAAGCTTTACGGCGCTCTGGCACTATTTTGGCGGAATATGTTTATGACCATCCCTTCCGCTTCGTCGATGGAATGGGCAGTGGTGACATGGCAATTCTGGCGGTTCAAGCAGCGCTGCTATGACCGCTCTTCGGGGCGCCGACAGATCGTAGCAGGCATCGGCCGATACCGCGCCGAAGCGGACGCCGGCCCCCCAGTTGGACCGTTTGCCCGGCATCGATGCATAGTGCGGCGCCACCCCGACCGAATGCGTTCCCTTCTTCGGCAGACTGCTATCGTCGATCACCAGAAAAGGCGTCCACGCCGCCGACCAGTTTGTCGGCCTGCCGGGCAAGTTCCTCGACAAGCGGCTTATGGTCCCACACCCCGCTCGAAACGACATGGTGAGGCGGTCGTAGCGAGCAGGGGCAAGCCGCGACGCCATCGGCTCGACGCCCTATGAATACATCCGCAGCGTTGGACAAAAGAGCCCGAAAGACTCAGGCTCGATCCAATCCATCAAATGCCGGGACTTAACAGCTGGGTGGCGCCTGCATTCAGGGAGTCCGTTGTGGCGTTTGGCCTGGTTCAAAGTCTGGAAGGAGATCGGACCTTGAGCAGCGAACAGCAACCGACGAGCAACGGCGCCGGATCACCGTCAATGCTGGTCGTAGCGGACGAAGGCGAAGGCCGTTGAATCGGGCGCCCAGGACGGCACGTTGATGGTGCCTTGGCCCCCGTAGAGCGGCAGCAGCACCTCCGGCCGGCCGCCGCCGCTCGGCATCAGGCGCAATTCCACATGCTCGTCGCGCGGATGGCCTCTCACGCCCGGCAGATAGGCGAGATAGACGACGTGCCGGCCGTCGGGCGAGGGATGCGGGAACCAGTTGACGCGGCCGTCATCGGTCATCCGCTGGAGATCGCGGCCGTCGGGGCGGACGCGCCAGAGGTCGACGGCGCCGTTCCGCTCGCCGTTGAACCAGATCCAGGCGCCGTCCGGCGAGTAGTCGGGACCGTCACAATGGTCGAAGTCGGAGGTGACCTGCGTCTCCGGGCCGCCATCCACGGCGATGGTGTAGACCTGAAAGCTGCCGTCCCGCTTGCCGACATAGGCAAGCCGGCTGCCGTCCGGCGACCAGCCGTGCCAGTAGGACGGCGTCCGGTCGGTGACCCGCCGCGGCATGCCGCCGGAGATCGGCAGCGTGTAGACGGCACTGTCGCCTGCCTCGCTGGAATCGGAGATCGCCAGCATCGTGCCGTCCGGCGAGATGCCGTGGTCGTTGTTGCAATCGCGGGCGAAGCCGGTGTCGATCTCGATCATCTCCGGACGGTCGAGCGGCACCCGATAGAGTCGGCCGTCGCCGTTGATGACTAAGGCCTTGCCGTCCATGGTCCAGTTGGGCGCCTCGACCAGCCGGTCGGTGCGAAGCACGGTTTCGACGCTGCGGCCATCGAGCCGAAGAATTGCCACTTCGCTTGCCATGCTGCGTGTCCTCAGTTGCCGCCCGCCAGGCCGAGCGAGCGCATGTAGTTGATCGACCGGTCGGCAAAGCGCTGCCAGTCGGCCGGGTTGTCGTGCTCGGCGACGATGTGTTCGGCGGCCGTCTTCCGCATCAGCGGCAGCAGCGCCGGCCAGTCGATGATGCCATCGCCGGTCGCCGTCCAGCCGTCGTCGGCCGTCACGCCGGGCGGCGCGGTATCCTTCATCTGGATGAAGGCGATACGGTTCGCGTAGCGGACAAGCTCGGCGGCCGGATCGGCACCGGCCCGCGTCACCCAGCCGCAATCGATCTCGAACCACACGTCGTCGCCCGCGCCGAGGATGTGGTCGATCGGCCGCGAGCCGTCGGGCAGCGGCGCATACTCGAAATCGTGGTTGTGCCAGGCGACCTTGAGGCCGTGCGGCCGCAGCCTCTCGGCCGCTCCGGCCAGCGTTCCGCCGATGCCCTTCCAGAAATCCGGGCTGGCAACCCGCTCCTCCTCCGGCACGAAGGGCGGGATCAGGTAGCCCGCGCCGAGAGCAAGCGCGATGTCGATGAAGCGGTTCGGTTCGTCGATCAGGCCCTGGAGCGGCATGTGGAAGCCGTGACAGGCGAGGCCGGCATCGTCGAGGGCGCGGCGGAAGCCCCGGGCGTCAGCCTCGTAGGCCGGCAGCCAGGGCTCGATCGCGTCGTAGCCGAGCGCCTTCAGGATGGGGAACTGCGCTTCGAGCGGCGGAAAGTTCCGCGACGAATAGAGCTGGTAGGAAATCCGGTAGCGCACGGCGGTCCTCCTGCGTCGGCCTTACGGCTGCGGCTCCTTGTCGTCGTCGAATTCCAGGAGCTCGATCAGCACGCCGAGGTCCTTGACCGTGTCGTAATAGGCGTAGCGGCCGTGGCCGCCGTCGAACTCGCCGCGTTGCAGCAGCTTGTGGCCGTGCCCTTCGAGGAAGGCATGCCGCCTAGTGAGGTTGCGCGTCTTGAAGGCGATGTGGTGGCAGCCGGGGCCCTTCTCTTCGAGGAGGTCGCGCCAGGCGCTCTTTTCCGGGCCGGGCTGAAGAAACTCGACGTCGATGTTGCCGAAGGCAAACATGATGATGCGGCAGCCGACGGCGGCCGGCATGCCCATGTAGACGGCCTGCGCCTCCTCGGGATCGGCGGCCTTGCCCTCGGGCGGGATCGGCTTGCCGGTCAGCTCGGAGAACCATTTCGCCGACGCCTCGACGTCGTGGGTGACGAAGCAGATCTGGAAGACGCGGTCTTCGTCGAGAAGTCTGTTGTCCATGATGTCCTGCTCATGCTGGGCGATACCCGGCCCGGAGGGCTCCGGGCCGGATGCCGCCGGTTCAGTCGGTCGGGATCACTTGAGGATCGTTTCGTAGTTGCCCTTGATGGCGGCGATCGCCTCGTCGACGCTCATGTCCGGATTGCTCCAGAAGTTGAAGGCCACCTCCCAGATCGAGGCCTGCCAGTCGGGGTCGACCATCGAGTGGGGGTTCTGCACCTGCCGCGCCGGGTCCTTCAGGATGTCGAGGACGCCGTGCGAACAGACGTCGAGCTTGTCGGTCGGCGCGTCCGCCCGCACCGGCGTCGCGCCCTTGGCGGCGGCGAAGTCGGCGTTGACCACCGGATCGACGACGGTGGCGGCGAAGTCCAGCTCGGCCTTGTCCTTGGCTTCCGGCTGGCCGCCCAGAAGGCCCCAGCTGTCGACCGACACGACGACGGCCTTGGCGCCGGGAATCTGCGCGCAGCCGAAGTCCTTGCCGGCCTCCTTGCCGGCGGCCCGCCATTCGCCCTTCATCCAGTCGCCGTGGATCTGCATCAGCGCCTGGCCGGAGATCACCGTGTTGGTGGTCATGTTCCAGTCGCGATTGACCGAGCCGGGGTCGGCGGCCTGTTGGAACTTGCGCAGCCAGGTGAACACGTCCCGCAGCACCGGCGCGTCGAGGGCCTCGGCCTTGGGCGCCGGACCGTAGATGTCGGTGAAATAGTCGGCACCGCCCAGCGTCGCCACCAGGGCATGGGTGAGATAGCCGATCTGCCATTGCTGGGCGCCGATGGCCAGCGGGATGAAGCCGGCCGCCTTCACCTTGTCGAAGTCGGCGAACATGGCGTCGAGCGAGGTCCAGGCTTCCGGGTCGACACCGGCCTTCGCGGCAACGTCCTTGCTGTAGTAGACCATGCCGTCGATCTGGATGCCGAGCGGGATCTTGCGAATCTCGCCGTCGATGGTGATCACCTTCTTCACCACGGCCGGGAAGTGGTCGACGGCGCCGATATCGGTGAAGAGGCCGGTGATCGTGCGGCCGAGACCCATCTTCTCGAGGTCCATGTAGACGGCCGGATTGTTTTCGGAGAACACGTTGGGCGGGTTGCCGCCGGTCACCAGGTTGAGCAGTGTGACGTTGGAGCCGGTGTCATGGGGGATGGTGATGTCGATCCAGTTGATCCCCTTCTGCGCGGCGGCGGCCTTCAGCACGTTGAGCGCCTTGACTTCGGCCGGCGACGACCAGTCCTGATAGATGACGAGGTCCTCGGCCATGGCCGCGCCCGACAGGAGCGTGGCGGCGAGGGCAAGGCCCAGGCTGTAGCGATGCTTTGTCATTTTCCTCTCCTCCCTGCCCGAAGCTAGATGCGGCGCCCGCTCCGGGCGTCGAACAGGTTCAGGCGATCCTTTGGAAACGAGATGGCGACCCGGTCGCCGGTCCTGAGATGGGCGGCGTCGGTCGGCGTGACGCGCACGGTGATCCGCCGGTCGGCGAAGGCGAGCGACAGCAGCGCGTCCGAGCCGGTGCGCTCGATGTGGCGCACCTGAAGATCGAGGCGGCAGGCGGCCTCCGCCGGCGCGGCGAGCGTGAAATGCTCGGGGCGGAGGCCGGCCACCAGCGCGGCGCCGGGGGAAGGCGCCGCGTCGAAGGCATAGGCCGTGAGGTCGATGAGGCTGCCGTCGGCAAGGCGCGCCCGCCCGCCGTCCTCGGCGGTGGCCGGCAAGAGGTTCATCGACGGCGAGCCGATGAAGCCGGCGACGAACAGGTTGGCCGGCCGCTCGTAGACGTCGTCCGGCGTGCCGAACTGCTCGATCTTGCCGCCGTTCATGATGGCGATGCGCGTCGCCATGGTCATCGCCTCGATCTGGTCGTGGGTGACATAGACGACGGTCGGACCCAGCTCCTCGTGCAGCTTCTTGATCTCCATTCGCATTTCGGTGCGGAGCTTGGCGTCGAGGTTGCTGAGCGGCTCGTCGAACAGCAGCACGTCGGCATGCTTGACGAGCGCGCGGCCGATGGCGACGCGCTGGCGCTGGCCGCCGCTGAGCTGGGCCGGCCGGCGATCCATCAGCGGGCCGATCTGCAGCATGTCGGCGGCCCAGGCGATGCGCTTGTCGATCTCCTCCCTGGGCAGCTTGCTGGCCGACAGGCCGAACCTCAGGTTGCCGCGTACCGTCTTGGTCGGATAGAGCGCATAGGACTGGAACACCATGGCCAGGCGCCGGTCCTTGGGATCGAGGTCGGTGACGTCGCGCGTCCCGATCATGATGCGGCCGGAGGTAACGTCGGCGAGGCCGGCCAGGAGATTCAGCAGCGTCGTCTTGCCGCAGCCGGACGGGCCGAGCAGTACCAGGAAGTCGCCGTTGTCGACCGTCAGGTCGAGGTCGTCGAGGACGGTCAGCGCGCCGAATTTCTTGACGATATGCTCGAAGGACACGCGGGGCATGGACTCTCCTCAACCCTTGACGGCACCGGCGGCGATGCCCTGCACGAAGAACTTGCCGAGCACGAAGTAGATGACCAGCGGTGGGATGGCGGTCTGCAGCGCCGCGGCCATGTTGACGTTGTAGGAAACGGTGCCGGTGGTGACGGTGACCATGTTGGCGAGGTTGACGGTCATCGGCTGCGCGCCGAGGCCGCCAAAGGTGACGCCGATCAGGTAGTCGTTCCAGATCGAGGTGATCTGCATGATCAGCACGACGATCAGGATGTTGCCCGACATCGGCAGGATGATCTCGACGAAGATCCGCCAGAACGAGCCGCTGTCCATGATCGCCGCCTTGATGATCTCCGGCGGAATGTCCTTGTAGTAGTTGCGGAAGATCAGCGTCAGCACCGGCATGGCCAGCACGGTGTGGATGAAGGCCACCGCCCAGACGGTGCCGTAGATGCTCATGTTCACGGTGATGACGATCAGCGGATACATGATGATCTGGAACGGCACGAAGGCGCAGAGGAACAACAGGAACAGGAAGCCGCCGGCCCAGCGGACGTTCCAGAGCGCCAGCGCGTAGCCGGTGACCGCCGAGATGGCGATCGAGGCGACCAGCGACGGGAACAGGATCTCCAGCGAATTGACGAAGCCGCGCTTCAGGCCCTCGCAGGTCAGGCCGGAGCAGGCCTCGTCCCAGGCGTAGCGCCAGGCGTCGAAGGTCCAGACCTGGGGCAGCGAAAAGATGGCTCCCTCGCGGATCTGGTCCATGGTCTTGAAGGAGGTGACGGCCAGCACGTAGAGCGGAACCGAGAAGAACAGCGCCGCCATGGCGAGGAACACCAGCACGGCGATGCTGCGCCCCCGGATGCGCTTTTTGGGGCGCGGGAACATCACGGCACCGGCCGGCGGGGAGGCGAGATCGGTCATCCGGCGGCTCCCTTGCGGATGCGCTGCTGCCAGGCGGTGAGGAGGACGAGCGGTAGGAACACCACGGCGGTGATGGCCAGCATCATCACCGCCGCCGCCGAGGCGAAGGCGAGATTGCCCTTGGCCGACAGGGCCTTGATGGTGAAGTAGGCGGGCAGCCAGGTGGATTGGCCGGGGCCGCCGTTGGTCATGGCGACGATGATGTCGTAGGCCTTGATCACCCCGAGCGACAGCAGGATGGCGCAGGTCAGGAAGGTGAACTTCATCATGGGGATGATGATTTCGAGGTAGACGCGCCAGAGGGGCACGCCGTCCATGCGCGCGGCGCTCCAGATCTCGACGTTGATCGCCTTGAGGCCGGCCAGCATCAGCGCCATGTAGAAGCCCGAACTCTGCCAGACCGAGGCGAGAATGATGGCGTACATGGCCGTGCGTCCGTCGGCGAGCCAGTTGAACGACACCCAGGTCATGCCGAGCGAATGGAAGAAGCTCTCGATGCCCAGCGCCGGGTTGAAGATCCAGCGCCAGGCGACGCCGGTGACGATCAGCGAGATGGCCAGCGGATAGAGGAAGACGGTGCGGAAGAAGTCCTCGCCGCGCCGCTCGCGCTCGATCATCGCCGCCAGCACGAAGCCGAACACGATGGCCAGCGCCGAGCCGATGGCCAGCACGATCAGGTTGGACAGCGAAATGCGCCAGCCGACGTCGGCGAACAGCCGGGCATACTGGCGAAACGGGTTGGTCCAGTCGATCGTGTAGTCCGGCAGGCGGCGGCTCGAAGTCAACGACAGCAGGATCGTCCAGCCGATCGAGCCGATGAAGGCGATGGCGGTGATCGCGACGGCCGGC
>LUYO01000080.1:0-16011 GCA_001603295.1 Rhodobacterales bacterium Alpha_02 | reverse complement strand
TGTGTATAAGAGACAGATTCTAAACTCATAAATATCGATTAATATCAAGAAATACTTCGTTTACAGAAATGATTAATTCATAAAGATATTGGAATGTTATTTGGAATTAACATATTATTAACTCTTATCAAGCAAAACTGAATGAGCCCCAAGCAAGACGAATCAGAAGAACCGTACATTTTCTGTACGACGGAAGACTTGGGCAGGACCGATCTTAGGAAGCAACGAACATGACAACGCAACTCCAGGCCGCCGGCCTCCGGCGTTCCATGAACATCTCTGTCCGCATCGGGCTGGGCTTTGCCGCCATCCTGCTGATCCTTGCCATCACCGCCGGCCTGTCGCTAAGCAGCCTGTCGAGCACCGGCAGCACCGTGCGGGCGCTCTTCACGCAGCTCGACGCCATGGACAAGGCCAACGCAGTCGAGGCCGCCTTCCTTGAATACCGGCGGGCGGCGCGTGAGGTCATCTACACCACGCTGGCCGACACCGAGTCCGCCGCCGCCGAGCGGGCCGCCGCCATGCGCGCCGCCCTCGCCGATGGCCTGAAGGCGACCAGCGACGCCGAGGAACTCGAGCATCTGAAGGCCATGCAGGCGGCGTTCGAAACCTACGACGGCCTGCTTGCCGACCTCATCAAGACCCGCGCCGAGGTGAAACGCCTCAACGACGAGCAGCTCGAACCGGTCGGCGTAGCGCTCGGCAGCGATCTCGAGGCGGTGCTGGCCGAAGCCGGACAGGGAACGGCAACGGCGACCGCCACCGACAGGGCGCTGCGCCTGATTCTCTCCGGCCGCATCTTCACCGCAAGGGCGACCGCCGGAAACATGGCCGACGCCGAGAAGAACGCGCTCGCCGCCTTCCACGACGCCGACGCGGCGCTGGGCGAGGCCATCGCCACCTCTCCCTCCCTCGGCGCCAGGCTCGGCGCGATCCGCGACCACGCCAGAAACTATGTCCAGGTCTTCGCGGACAGTCTCGCCCTCATCCGGGGCATCGAGGAGCAGGCCGTGAGGATGCGCGTCTCCGTCGGCAAGATCGCCGACGAGTTCGACGCCTTCCAGTCGGCCGCCCACGCTGCCGAGAAGACGTTGCGCGAGGGCGCCGAGGCGTCGCAGGCCGCGACCGCGACCCGGCTCTGGGGCTTCGCCGGCGGCGGTCTGGTGCTCGGCCTCGTGCTGGCCGTACTGATCGGCCGCGGCCTCTCCCGGCCGATCGTCTCGATCACCCGCGCCATGCAGCGGATTTCCGAGGGCGATCTGACGGTTGCCGTGCCCGGTCTCGGCCGTGGCGACGAGGTCGGCACCATGGCGGCGACGCTCAACGTGTTCAAGGAGAGCCTCGGGGAGAACCTCCGCATGCGCGCCGAGCAGGAGCGCGCCAAGGCCGAAGCCGAGGCGCGCCGCCATGCCGAGATGCAGGGCATGGCCGACGCCTTCGAGACGGCGGTCGGCAGCGTCGTCGAAATCGTGGTCGGCGCCTCGACGCAGTTGCAGTCGGCGGCCCAGTCGATGTCGGCCGCCGCCGAGGAGGTGTCGAACCAGTCGGTCACCGTGGCCAGCGCCGCCGAGGAAGCCTCCACCAACGTCGAGACGGTGGCCGCCGCCGCCGAGGAGCTTGCCACCTCGATCGCCGAGATCAAGCGACAGGCCGACGAGAGCACCGAGGTCGCCTCCCGCGCCACCACGGACGCCCAGACGACGGCGTCGCGGGTGCGCGAGCTGGCCGACAGCGCCAACCGCATCGGCGAGGTGGTCGACCTCATCGACAGCATCGCCGCCCAGACCAACCTCCTCGCCCTCAATGCCACCATCGAGGCGGCGCGGGCCGGCGAGGCCGGCAAGGGCTTCGCCGTCGTCGCGGCGGAAGTGAAGCAGCTCGCCGACCAGACGTCGCGCGCCACGTCGCAGATCTCCAGCCAGATCGGCGAGATCCAGTCGTCGACGCGCTCGTCGGCCGAGGCGATCGTCGGCATCACCGGCGTGATCGAGCACCTGAACCGCATTGCCACGTCGATTGCCTCGGCCGTCGACCAGCAGGGCGCGGCGACTGGCGAGATTGCCCGCAACGTCAACCAGGCGTCGATCGGCACGCATCAGGTATCGCAGAATATCGTCGGCATCACCCAGGCCGCCTCCGAGTCGTCGAGCGCCGCCTCGCAGGTACTCGCCTCGGCCAACGATCTCGCCCGCCAGTCCGACACGCTGCGGCGCGAACTCGACACCTTCCTCTCCGGCTTCCGGGCCGGCTGAGGACAGGCGGCGGCGCCCCGCGCCAGGCCGGACAACGACATATCCTTGGGAGAACGTCATGGCGCACAGCGTCGAACTGGGAAATCTCGAGAAGGTGGTCGATCGGCTGGTCAAGAGCGGCCGCTACAACTCCAAGAGCGAGATCCTGCGCGAGGGCGTCCGCCTTATCGACGAGCGCGAGAAGCGTCTGGCGCTGCTCGACGCGGCGCTCTCCCGCGGCCTCGATGAAAAGGCGCGCGGCCGCCTGCGCAGCGCCGACGAGGTGCTGGGCGCCGCCCGGGCGCGCTACGCGAGGATGCTGCGGGACCCGAAGGAATGAGGCTGCTGGTCACCGAGGAAGGATGCGGCGACATCTGGCGGATCGCCGAGCGGCTGGCCGGCGCCTCGCCGGCCGCCGCGCTCGCCTTCATCGACGAGTTGGAAGCCGGTCTTGCCCTGATCATCCGGCGGCTCAAAGGCGCAGCCGCCAAGCCTCCCTGCGACCCCGACGAGGTACGCCACGCAGCCCAGGGCCGCTATCTCCTGCTTTACTGCGCCTCGGCGGCCGAACTCGTCCTGCTGCACGTCTCGGAAGAGGCGGCGGAGATCGACCCGCTGCTTGCCGAGGACGGCTGGGGACGACGGCCGCCTCACTTCGGCGCGACGGGCGGCAAGTTCCAGTCCCAGCGCATGGCGGCAAGGCGCAGCAGAATAGCCACCGCGCTGCCGGCCACCGCCACCAGCACGCTCGGCAGCAGGTAATAGTCGCCGAACGACACCACCAGCGCGCCGAGCAGCGCCGCCAACGCGTAGATCTCCTTGTGCAGCACCATCGGCGTCTGCCCCGCCAGGATGTCGCGGCCGATGCCGCCGCCGATGGCGTTGACCATGCCGAGTACCGCCGCCATCAGCGGCGACAGGCCGGCGTCCATCGCCTTGCGCGTGCCGACCACCACGTAGAGCCCGAGCCCCAGCGCATCGAACACCGCCACCGGCGCGGCCACGCGGGCGATCAGGCCGTTAGCGAAGATGCAGGCGAGGCCGGCGGCGCAGGAGATGGCGAAATAGTGCCAGGTGTCGAAGGCTACCGGCGGCACGGCGCCAATGATCACATCGCGGATGATGCCGCCAAAGGTGGCGGCGATAAAGGCCAGAAACATGACGCCGAACGGATCGAGCCGCCGCTCCACAGCGCGCGTTCCGCCGCTCAGGGCAAAGGCGAAGCAGCCGACGAAGTCGACCAGGGTGAGGAACATGGCGCGTCCACCGGTCTGCCGGACGGATATCCCGTCCGGGAGTTACGAGATCGGCCGTCTTCTCGCACGACGGAGCGCCGGACGGAAGAGCAACACGGCAGACCACCCATGCCGTTGCGCGGGAGACGACGCCCCGGCATGATCGGCCGCCGGCCCGGAGGAAACCGCCCATGCCCCGCCTTCATCGCGTCCTTGGCCTTGCCATGCTCTGCCTTGCCGCCGTCGCTGGCGCTGGCGCTGGCGCTGCCGCGCCGGTGCTGAAGCGCGGCGTCAACTTCGAGGTCTGGCAGACCTGGATCGGCCGCGACGCCTTCCTCGCCCCGGATTTCGACCGGGCGAACTTTCCCGACTGGCGCTCCCGCGTCGACGACCGGCAGCTTTCCCGGCTGAAGGCGGATGGCTTCGACTTCGTCCGCCTGAACATCGACGCCGCCGCCATGCTGTGGGCCGGCGACGACGGCGCCGGGCCGCTGATCGACGGCACTATCGCGGCGACCGAGCGCCTGCAGGCGCTCGGCTTTGCGGTGATCGTCGACCTGCATCTGTTGCCGGCCGACGCGGAGCGGCCCGACGGACTGGAGGACGTCATTGGCACCGGCGGCCACGCGCCAGCGCTCTGGGAGCGCTATCTCGCCCTGGTGACGCGCGTCGCCGGCCGCCTCGCCGGCCTGCCGGCCGACCTGACGCTGTTCGAACCGATCAACGAACCCGATCAGGACTGGAACTCCTATCTCACCCTGACCGACCGCTGGCCGGGCCAGCTTGCGGCGCTCCGGGCCGCCGCCCGCGCCGCGGCGCCCGATCTGACGCTGGTGCTGACCGGCGGCCGGTCGGGTGGCATCGCCGGGCTCGAACGCCTCGACCCGGCGCCCTTCGCCGACGACCCCAATATCGTCTGGACCTTCCACTATTACGAGCCGATGGCGGTCAGCCATGCCGGCCGGCCGTGGATCGACGATCCCTCGCGCTACCTCACCGGCCTCCCCTACCCGGCCGTCCGCCTCGACGACGCCACGGAACAGCGGCTGCTGCGCGACGCCCGGCAGCGCATCGCCGGGGATGTCACGGACAAGAAGCGGCGCAAGGCGCTGGACGCCGGCGTCGGCAAGGCGCTCGACGCCTATCGCGCCTCGGGCGCCGGCCCGGACACCGTCGCCGCCGACTTCCGGCGGGTCAGCGACTGGGCGGCGAGGAACGGCATTCCGGCCGGCCGAATCCTGCTCGGCGAATTCGGCGTCTACCGCGAGGGCGCCGATCCGGCCGCCCGCCTCGCCCTGATCGACACGACGCGGATCGCCGCCGAATCGGCCGGCTTTGCCTGGGCGGTTTTCACCGCCGGCCTGACCGCGCCCGGCCAGGCCTTCGCGGTGGTTGGAGACGCGTCGACGCTCGCCCTCGATCCTGGGGTCAAGGCGGCGCTCGGTCTCCACTGATCTTTCAGGCGCGAACCAACCGCTCGCCGACGAACAGGCAGCCGACGGCAACGACGATCAGGATCGGCAGCGCCGCCATGGCGGCGGCGAGGCCGGTCTGGTCGGCCAGCGCACCGATCGCCCAGGGGACGATCAGGATGGCGAGGCCGCTGGCCAGCGAGCCGCGGGCCGTCGCCAGTTCGCCGAACGGTCCGGCGGTGACGATCGCCTTGGTCAGCGTCAGCGGATATTGCAGCGCGCAGCCGAGGCCAAGCGCGAACAGCCCGATCACCGCGATGGTCAGGCCGGGGGCGCTCCAGAACAGGAAGAAGGCCGGCACCGTCAGGAGCGACGACAGGTAAAGCGCCCGCGCCGCCGTCACCCGTTGCAGCACCACCGCCGACGACAGGCGGCCGACCAGCATGCCGACCGAGAAGGCGCCGGCGGCGATCGCCGCCGAGGCCACCGGCACGCCCTTGACGCGAGCCAGGAACTCCGTCGTCCACACCAGCACCGACTGCTCGACGCCGACGAAGGCCATGATGGTCAGCCAGTAGAGCCAGTAGGCGGGCGGCAGGCGGCCGCCGCGTTGACCTTCCTGAGCCACCGGCGCCGGCTTGGGCGCCGCCGGCAGCGGCGTGCCGCGCAGGAAAAGCAGGAGCAGGCCGGCGAGAATCACCCCGAGCAGCAGTGCCGACCGCCAGCCGAGGCCGATGGCGACGAACAGCCCCACCGCCATCGCCGCCGTCAGCGAGGCGACGTAGGAGATGCCATTGGCCTCGCCGATCGCCACCGAACTGTTGTTGCCGTGCCGGTCGGCGAGCAGGTTGGGCACGACGATCAGCACCAGGCAACCGACCGCACCCATCAGGAAACAGCCGAAGATGCTGACCACCGGATGCGGCGCCACGACGATCAGCAGTGCCCCGACGATCAGGCCGACGAGGCCGGTCGCCACCGACCAGCGGCGGCCGTACCGGCGGGTCAGCCGCTCACCGGTGAGGCCGCAGACGATCAGCCCGGCCGCCACCGCCGCCGGATGCAGCGTCACCAGCCGGTAGCTGAGGTCGAACTCGTCCTTGAGGAAGGGGATGATGTTGCCCTGAATATTCAGGAAGAAGGTGAACTGGGCGAGCGCCAGATAGGCGGCCCAGGTCACCCGGTCGCGGCTGAGCGGCGTCGGGGCGGACGCGGATCGGGAAGGGGCGGTCATGGGATCCACATGAAGAAGGCGCCCACCGCCACCGGTCTTCGACCGACGGCGCGACGCCTCCTTTGAAACGATACAGAAGACTAGGTCCGGCCCGCCACGCTGTCAAGCACGGAGAAGAGGCAGCGGCGGCCTGCCAGCGGGCCGCGCCAGCGGCTGGTACCGACCGGTGCCTGAAAAGCGGGCCAGACGGGACGAGTATCGCCCGTCAGGCGCAAAGCAGAGCGGAAAGCCAGGGCGATGGATATCGCCTTGGCCCGTCGAGCCGGGCCAAAAGCCCGTTACACCATGCCCAAGGCGTTCATGTAGAGTTCGAGGATGGCTTCCGCCTCCTGACGCTCGTCGGGGTCCTGCTTCCTCAGCCGGAGGATGGCCCTGACCGCCTTGACGTCGTAGCCGCGGCCCTTCAGCTCGGCCATCACGTCCTTGATGTCGTCCTGGAGCGCCGCCTTCTCCTCCTCGAGCCGTTCGACGCGCTCGATGAATTGCCGGAGTTCGCCCGCCGCGACGCCGCCCTGCGATTCCGCCGTTTCCATGCTCATGGGATACCTGTCCTGCCAATGCTTGCGATGCGGTCCGGGCGGGGTCGCCGCCCGTGAGGCCGGCATGAAGTCCGAAGTTGGCGGGGCCGTCAACCGTTTTTAGCACTGTCCAGCCCACCGGCCCGCGAGCCGAAGAAGGCAGGCCGCCGCATCTCCGGCCGCGCGAGGAGCGGCGTCACCACCTCGGCGATCGTTCCGGCCCAGCGCTCGGCGCCGGCCAACTCGGCGATATGGTCCTGCCGCACCTCGATGAGCAGATGCGGCAGGCCGCGCGCCGTGCCGTGCCGGTAGAGCGTGTCGTTGCGGAGCGCTCCGTCGTAGGGTTCGTTGTCGCCGACCGTCAGGCCGCGCGCCCGGAAGGCGGCGAGCGCCGGCCTGATCAGCCGGTCGTCGCTGTCCCAGAGGATTGCCATGTCCCAGGGCCGGGGCACGCCTTTCCAGGCCGGCGTAAAGGAGTGGACGGAGAGGATGGCCGGCAGCGTGCCGGTCCCGATCATCCTGCCGAGAAGTTCGGCGATCGCCGCGTGATAGGGACGGTGGAAGCACTCGATGCGCCGCTGCCGCTCGGCCGCGTCGACACCGGCGTTGCCCGGCACGATCGCCCCGTCGGAGAGGCGCATTACCAGCGTCGGGTCGTCCTCGCCGCGGTTGGCGTCGATGAGGAGGCGCGAGAAGCGCGTCATCAGCGCCGGCGCGCCGGTCAGCGCGGCGAGGCGCCGCACCAGCGCCTCGCTGCCGATGTCGTAGGCGATGTGCCGTTCCAGCTCGGCGGCCGGCAAGCCGAGGTCGCCATAGGGCGGCGGCACCCGGTTGGAGGCGTGATCGCCGAGGATCAGCAGGCCGCCGGCCTCGTTGCCGGGAAGAAAGGCGAAGGGAGCGTCGTCGGTGGGGTCCTGCATGGCGGACAATCCTAAATGCTGCTATCGATCTGATAAAGCCGAGATCCGTCCGTCGACGACGCCGGCCGGCCGACCGTTGCACATCCGCCGCGGCCGGCAAGCCGCCTCCCCTTCAGGTCCGTTCATGTCGCTTGCCAAATCGCCGCCGCTTGCCGCCCGCCCCGCCGAGGTCGTGGCCTTTCTCGCCCTCTGCCTCGGCGCCGTCGCCATGGGCGTGTCGCCGGTGTTCGTCCGCCTCGCCGACGTCGGCCCGTTCGCCAGCGCCTTCTGGCGCGTCGCGCTGGCCGTGCCGGTGCTGGCGCTGTGGGCGATGAGCGAGGGCGGCAGCCGGGCGCTCGTCGACGCCTTCCGCTCGAAGGCCATCTGGCTGGCCGGCGTCTTCTTCTCGATCGACCTGTTCTTCTGGCACCTGTCGATCCTGCATACGTCGATCGCCAACGCCACCTTCCTGTCCTCGATGGCGCCAATCTGGGTGCTGCTGTTCTCCGGCCTGTTCATCGGCGAGACGGTCGGCCGCCGCGAGGCGGCGGGCGTCGTGGTCTGCATCCTCGGCGGCGCCGTGCTGCTCGGCGGCTCCTACACGCTCGACGCCGACAAGCTGATCGGCGACATCTACGGCATCGGTACCTCTTTCGGCTTCGGCACCTATTTCCTCGCCGTGCGGGCCGCCCGCCGCGAGCACACCACCGGCACCGTCACCTTCGGCGCCACCACGGTGACCGCCCTCTGCCTGTTCGTCGTCGCCTTCGCCTTCGAGCCAAAACTGCTGCCCTCCTCGCTGGCCGGCGCGGCGACGCTCGCCGCCCTCGCCTATGTCAGCCACATCGGCGGCCAGGGCCTGCTCGCCTTCGCCCTCGGCTATCTCTCCGCCGCCTTCTCCTCGCTGGTCATCTTCATGGAGGTGATCGCCGCCGCCCTGCTCGCCTTCCTGGTGTTCGGCGAGGCGATCGGCTGGAGCCAGGGGCTGGGCGGGCTGATGATCCTCGGCGGCATCTGGATCGCCCGGCCGCGACCAAAGAATGGAGCGTAAGCCCTTGACGATGCGTGCTAATGCTTGGACGGCGATGGATACGGCGGATCGGCGCGGGCCTTTCCGTAATTATACGTTGACATTTTGCCGTAGGTCACGCGATAAGGCGGGGCATTCTCCGATGAGCACCGGACCAGGATCGTTGGCTGACGGTACACCGATGGCGGCACGGAAGGGACCGGCACGACGGACGCGTCCGGCGGTTGCGGTAGCGGCCCTGTCGCTTCTCCTTCTCGCCGCCGCCACGCCGGCGAAGGCGGACCTCAGGCTCTGCAACAAGACCGACGGCACCATCTCCGTGGCGATCGGCTACAAGGCCGAGGACGGCTGGCGTTCCGAGGGCTGGTGGAACATCGGCGGATCGAAATGCGGCACGCTGCTCTCCGGCGCGCTCGGCTCCCGCTACTACTATCTCTACGCCGTCGACAGTCAGCACGGCGGCGAATGGGGCGGCAAGGCGTACATGTGCACGAGACGCAAGATGTTCACCATCAGCGGCGTCGAGAACTGTGTCGCCCGCGGCTACGAGCGCACGGGCTTCTTCGAGGTCGACACCGCCGAGCAACGCAGCTGGACCGTACACCTCTACCAGCCGACCCAAAAAGGAAACGGGGCGAAATGAGACGAAACCGCAAGGTCAAGATACTTGCAACCCTAGGCCCCTCCTCCTCCGACAAGGACATGATCGCCCGGCTCCACCAGGCGGGTGCGGACTGCTTCCGCATCAACATGAGCCACACCAACCACGAGAAGCTGCGCTACTATGTGTCGACCATCCGCGAGGTCGAGGCCGAGGCCGGCCGTCCGATCGGCATCCTCGCCGACCTGCAAGGCCCCAAGCTGCGCGTCGGCACCTTCGCCAATGGTCCGGTGTTCCTGGAGATCGGCTCCAGGTTCGCCTTCCATCGCGACAAGGTCGACGGCGACGTCACCGGCGTCACGCTGCCGCATCCGGAAATCATCGACGCGCTGGAGCCCGGCCATCGTCTGTTGATCGACGACGGCCGCCTCAGGCTGCGCATCATCGAGAACGACCGCAAGGTGGCGGTCGCCGAGGTGGAGGTCGGCGGCAAGATCTCCGACCGCAAGGGCGTCAGCCTGCCCGACACCATCCTCACCTCCGGGGCGCTGACCGAGAAGGACCGCGCCGACCTCACCGCCGCCCTCGACGCCGACGTCGACTGGATCGCCCTCTCCTTCGTGCAGCGGCCGGAGGACCTGATGGAGGTGCACGAGATCGTTGACGGCAAGTGCGGCGTCATGGCCAAGATCGAGAAGCCGCAGGCCGTCCAGCGCTTCAACGAGATCCTCGAACTCTCCGACGCCATCATGGTGGCGCGCGGCGATCTCGGCGTCGAGCTGCCGCTCGAGCAGGTGCCGAGCGTGCAGAAGCGCATCACCCGCACCACGCGCAAGGCCGGCAAGCCGGTGGTCGTCGCCACCCAGATGCTGGAATCGATGATCCAGTCGCCAGTGCCGACCCGCGCCGAGGTGTCCGACATCGCCAACGCCGTGTTCGAGGGCGCCGACGCCGTCATGCTCTCGGCCGAATCGGCGGCCGGCGCCTATCCGGTCGAGGCGGTGCAGACCATGAGCCACGTCGCCGAGGAGGTGGAAAGCTCCGAGCACTTCCACTCGATCCTGGCCGGCCAGCGCGGCGAGCCGGACGCGACGCCGGCCGACGCCATCTCCGCCTCGGCCCGCCAGATCGCCGAGACGCTGGGCATCGCCGCCCTGGTCTGCTTCACCGCCTCCGGCGCCACCGGCCTCCGCGCCGCCCGCGAGCGGCCGTCGACGCCGATCCTGGCGTTGTCGCCCAACCGCTCGATGGCCCGCCGTCTGGCGCTGGTCTGGGGCATCCACTCGGTGGTGACCGACGACGCCCGCTCGCTCAACGACCTGGTGCAGCGGGCAAGCCGCATCTCGGCCGAGGAGGGCTTCGCCGCCCCCGGCGACCGCATCATCATCACCGCCGGCGTGCCCTTCGGCTCGGCCGGCGTCACCAACCTCCTGCGCATCGCCACCATCGGCGCCGACGGCAAGTCGGGGATCTGAGGGCGCGCGCAATCAGCCTGAGAAGAAAGGGCCGGAGCGATCCGGCCCTTTTCCTTTGTCAGATGTCCCGGCCATGGCTGCCGGCGACGATCGCCTCGATGGCGTCGTCGAGGCCGTCGAAATGCGGATCGACCGCCTGAAGGCGCCTGAGCACCGCCAGCGCCCGTTCGTGCTCGCCGAGGTCCTCCAACACGTCGGCCAACTCCTTCATCGCCAGGAAATGGCGCGGCTCGATGCGCAGCACCGTCTGGAAGTCGCCAAGGGCCGGCGACAGCCGGTCGGCCATGAGATGCAGAGTACCGCGCCGGTAGTAGGCCTCGGCGAAGGCCGGCAGCCGCACCGTCAGCTCGTCGAGGACGTCGAGCGCGCCGGCGGCATTGCCGGCCGCCACCGCCTTTGCCGTCCAGGACAACAGGAGATCGGCCGTGGCGCTGCCGCTCGCCGCCCAGCGGCGACGGATGTCGGCCTCGATGCCGGCCGCCTCGGCACGGCTGCGGGCGGCGGCAAGTCCGGCGAACAGACGGTCGAGTTCGGCGGCGGCATCCGCCGGCACCACTGATACCAGCCGCTCCCGTCCGTCGACCGGAGGTGGCGGCAAATCGGGGCCGGCCACGGCAACCGGGCCAGCGGCGATCAGCGACAGAAGAGCGAAGGGCACAAAAACACGCATACCCGGGAAGGTACCTTCCCGGGCAGCGATCGTCGAGTGCATCCTAGCGCCGGGGCGGGCCACAGACCCGCCGGCCGTCAGCCCTGGCGGGCCTTGTAGCGCGGATTCTTCTTGTTGATGATGTAGATGCGGCCCTTGCGGCGGACCATGCGATTGTTGCGATCGCGGGTCATCAGGGCCCGGAGAGAATTCTTGATCTTCATTTGGTCCATCCTTGCCGGCAGGCCGCCGCGGCGTCGGCGCCTTGACGACGCGCCGCCGACGGGACGATGCCCGACGTGGTCAATCCCGATGCCAGAGAAGCTGCCGCCCCCTTGCCCGAATTCGGCGGGACCATACGGACCGACCTCGCCGATGTCAATTGCGCGATGACCGACTTTTCGGGGAAAGCCGGCCAGCCGCATACGGGAAAGACGCCGTCGTCCGCCAGGTGGCGCCTCAGCGGGATTCGCTCTTCTCCTCGGCCACTTCCTCCAGTTCCTCGGCCTTCTCGGCGAGGGCCTCGCTGACCTGCCGGATCTCCTCCTCGTCGAGCTTCTCGATGCCGATGAACTTGTTCTGCGCCTGCGATGTCAGGATCAGTTCGTCGATCTTGGCCTGGAGCGCCCGGCCGTCGCGATTCTGGGAATTCTGCAGCACGAACACCATCAGGAAGGTGACGATGGTGGTCGCCGTGTTGATGACCAGTTGCCAGGTTTCGGAAAAGCCGAAGATCGGCCCGGTGACCGCCCAGACGAAGACCAGCCCGACGGCGAGAGAGAAGGTGACGGGCCGCCCGGACAGTTCGGACATCGTGGAAGCAAAGCGGGAAAACAGATGCGACGGCGAGGACCCCTTCATAATCACCTCATTTTCCCTGCGCGGCCGGCGGATGCGGCCCCGATGACAACGGTTTCGGCTGCCGGCGGTTCCGCGCCGGCCGAGGGGTTCACGCGCCGAAAAAAAGCCGGTCCGGTAGCCGGCCGGACGCCCTGATCGTCGGCCTTGCCCTTTTCTTGCCGCCATTCCACTGTTATCGCGAGGGACGCCGAGCCGTGGGGGTGCCCCCGCGTCGCCGGACGATGGGACGCCATGACCATGCCGGGACAGTTCGCCAGCCTTTCCCGCCTCCTTGACGGCGTCGGCCGCCTCGTCCGGCTCGGCCGGGCGCCGGATGCCGTCGCCGCCTCGGCGGCCTGCGACGGCTGCGATCTCATCCGCGTCGCCAGCTACAACATCCACAAGGCCATCGGCAACGACGGCACCTACGACCCGGCACGCACCATCGCGGTGATCGCCGAGATCGACGCCGACATCATCGCGCTGCAGGAGGCCGATCGCCGGCTCGGCGACCGCAAGGGCCGGCTCGACCTCGTCATGCTGCAGAGGGAGACTGGCCTTTCGCTGGTGCCGGTGGCCGCCCGGCCGTCCAGTCACGGCTGGCACGGCAACGCCCTGCTCTACCGGCGCGGCAAGGTGATCCGCGCCGAGCGCGTCCACCTGCCGCATGCCGAGCCGCGCGGCGCCGTGCTGGCCGAGTTCGACATCGACGGCCGACCGTTGCGCATCGTCGCCGCTCATCTCGGTCTCCTAAGCCGTACCCGCCGCCAGCAGATGGAGCGGCTGCGCGCCCATCTGGAAGCGCGTCAGCCGATGCCGACGCTGCTCTGCGGCGATTTCAACGAATGGCGGCCGGGCCGGGCCAACTCGCCGCTCGAACGGCTGTCGCCGCTGTTCAGCACCACCGACGCGGTGCCGAGCTTCCCCGCGCGCCGGCCGGTGTTCCCGCTCGACCGCATCTTCGGCTGGCCCGACGGCCTGGTCGCCGATTTCTCTGTCCACGACAGCCCGGTCGCCCGCCGGGCCTCCGACCACCTGCCGGTCAAGGCGGTGATCGACCTCAGGTCGACCGGGGATCTGCTCGAGGCGCCGTCAGCCGGCCTGTCGCGCCGCGAGCGCAACGCGGGCAGCGGCCAGATCCTCAACGGCGAGGCCGACCGACTTGAACACCGTTATCTCCTCGGCTGAGCGCCGCCCCTCCACCCGGCCGCCGCAGAGATCGTAGAGCGTGCCGGCGATCTCCCTCAGCGCGCCCGAGGCCATCGGCCCCTTGATGTCGCCCGATTCGATGGCCGCCGCCGGCCCGTCGAGGAACACCCGGCCGCGCGCCATCGCCACATCGTCGGTCTCGCGCATGTGCGGCAGGAAGGAGCCGACGAGGTCGAGGTGCTGGCCCGGTCTCAGCCAGTCGCCCTGGATCAGCGGCGCAGTGGCGAGCGTGGCGCAGGAGACGATGTCGGCCTCGCCGACCGCCGCCTGGAGATCGGCGCGCCGCTCCGCCGCCATGCCCTGCTCTTGAAGATGCGCGACCAGCCGCTCGGCACGGGCCGGCGTCGGGTTCCAGACCAGCACCCGGTCGATCGGCAGCACGGCGCGATAGGCCGCCGGCATCTCCGATCCGACGTGACCGGCGCCGACCACCAGCAGCGTACGGGCGTCGGCGCGCGCCAGATAGGAGGCGGCGAGCGCCGAGGCCGCCGCCGTGCGCCGGCCGGTCAGCGCCCGGCCGTCGAACAGCGCCAGATGCGCGCCGGTGGTCTCGTCGAACAGCAGATAGCTCGCCGTCACCGCCGGCAGGCCGCGCGCCGCGTTGCCCGGCACGACGTTGACGATCTTGACGCCGCCGTGGCTGGCCTCGCCCATCCAGGCGGGCATCAAGAGGAGCGCCGCGTCGGGTTCGCCGGCCCGCGGCAGGCTGTGGACGTGGCGGAGCGGCGCCGTGACGCCGGCAGCGAACATCTCGGCAAGCTCGGAGATCAGCGCCAGGTGGTCGAGGGCAGCGGCGGTGGCGGCGGCGTCGAGAACGAGCATGGCCAGCTCCCCGGAAGCGATATCGGAGAGGCAGCATAGTCCTCCGGTCACCGATTGAAAGCCTCGTCTGGCGCCATCCACCCGCCGGACGGGCAGGCGCGGAGCTTACGAGCCGATGTCGCGGACGATCTCGGCGGCAAGCGAAGCGAGGTCGCGGCCCTTCGCCCAGGCGAGGCAGATCGGCAGGTCGAAGGCGGCGGGCAGCGCCACCGTGTCGATGCCGGCGATGACGCCGTCGACCGACACCTGCGGCAGCACCGAGAGATAGCCGTGCTCGCGCACCAGATTGACGATCACCGGGATGGAGTCGATCTCGGTGAAGTTGGCCGGCGTCTGGTCGCCGCGCGCGCCGGCCGCCTCGAACAGATCCCTGACGGCGCGGCGCAGGCCCGAACGGGCGCTCGGCACCGCCACCGGCTCGCGGCTGAGCGCCTCGACCGGATCGCCGCAGCGCTCGCGGAAGCCGGCCGGGCCGACCACGGCAAGGCGCGACCGGCCGATCTCGATGCCCTCGAGGCCGGCGCCGGCCGCCGCCATGTCGATCAGCACCAGGTCGAGCCGGCCGGCCTTCAGCTCGGAGATCAGCTCCTCGGCGGTGGCGCTCTTCAGCATCAGATGGCCCGGCCGGGCCGGCCGCCGCCAGGCGGCGACGAGGTCGGCCAGCATGCGGGCGATGCGACTCTCGTGGCCGAGCGGCACGACGGACCCCAGCCGGAGCGTGGCGATCCGCCGCCGGAAGTCGCGCGCCGCCGTGCCGGTGAGCGCGCTCCAGCCGGCGAGGAGATCGCCGATCAGCACCGCCGCCCGGTCGCCGGCCGCAGTCGGCCGGCAGCCGCCGGCACCGCGCTCGATCAGCGGCGTTCCGAGCTTCTCCTCGATACGGGCGAGCTGACGCGACAGCTGCGGCTGGCCGACGCCGATACGTCGGGCCGCCGTGCGGATGCTGCCGGCGTCGAGCGTGTCGAGGAAGTGACGCAGCGACAAGAGCGACAGCGGCCGGACCGCCGCCCGTCGCCGCTCGTCCTCGCCGCCGCCGCCGACGAGTGCCGCGGCGAGATCGGCCAGCCGCTGGAGGTCCGGCCCGATGCGCCGCGCCTCGAAGGTGAGGGTGAGGCCGGGACCGGCGGCGAAGGCCAGATCGACGGCCAGCGCCGCCTCCACCCGGCGGAAGGCCGCCGCCACGCTGCCGACCGGCCGGCCGAGCGCCCGCGCCGCGCCCCTCAGCGAGGCTTCGCGCAAAACGCTATCGCAAATGATCAGCGCTGCTGTATCCATATATGAGGCAGATCCGGCGGATTTGACCAAGGCCGAGGCAGAGACGGGAGATCGGCATAGGCTGTACGGATAAAGGGATATCCCTCCACCCGCAACCTTGGCCTATTCTTTCCGGCGAAAGGCGACTTCCGGCGAAAGGTGACGAAGCGTGTCCGAATTGTCTCCTCCCGAGTTTCCCGGCGGAACGTCGACCGGCCTCGCCGTGCTCGAAGCGGTGGCGGCCGGCGTCGGCGCCGTCGTGCTCGACGGCAAGCCGCTGGGCTTTTCCGCGCTGCGACGCCTCTCGGCCGGTGTCGATGCCGTGGTGATCGACGAAGCGGCACTCGCCGCCGTTACCGCCGCCCGGACGGCCTTCGAGGAGGCGCTCGCCTCGGGTGCCCTCGTCTACGGGGCGAATACCGGCGTCGGTGCCATGAAGGACTGGACGCCGTCACCCGAGGACCTCGCCCGCTTCAACGCCGACCTGGTGCTCGCCCATGCCTTCGGCGTCGGCACGCCGCTCTCGGTGCCGGTCACCCGCCTCGCCCTGGCGGTCCGTGCCAACACCATGCTGGCTGGCCACACCGGCTCGACGCCGGACC
>LUYO01000079.1:0-2932 GCA_001603295.1 Rhodobacterales bacterium Alpha_02 | reverse complement strand
CTTCTTCGCCGCGCCGCTGATCGCCGTCGCCACCGGCGGCCGCTTCTATCTCGCCCGCAAGCCGCGCCGGGCCTGGAAGCAGGCGACGACGATCCGCTGCTCGGTCTGCCAGCACGACTTCGAGCCGGAGGACATGGCCTACTGCCCGGCCTACGCGGCGCCGGTCTGCTCGCTCTGCTGCTCGCTCGACGCCCGCTGCCACGACCGCTGCAAGCCGCACGCCCGCTTCGACCGCCAGATCGGCAGCGTCGCCGAACGGCTGCTGCCGACGCCGCTGGTGGCGGCGGCGCGCACGCGACTCGGCCGCTACCTCGTCGACCTGTCGCTGTGGGTTCTGGTGGTCGGCGCCATCGTGTTCATGGTGTTCCGGGAGGCGGCGGGCCGCCATCCGGCCGAGGCCAGCCTGATCGGCGGAACGCTGGCCGTCGTCTTCGTCGTCTTCTCGCTGGTGATCGGCATCGTCGTTTGGTTCTTCGTGCTGGCCCGTGATTCGCGGACCGTCGCCGAGGAGGAGACGGCGCGCCAGACCACGGCGCTCATCCAGGAGATCGCCGCCCACAGGAAAACCGACGCCGAGCTTCAGAAGGCCAAGGAGCGGGCCGAGGCGGCCAACCACGCCAAGAGCCGCTACGTCGTCGGCCTCAGCCACGAACTCAGGACGCCGCTCAACGCCGTGCTCGGCTATGCCCAGATCCTCGACCGCGACCCCGGCATCCCGGACGGGCGGCGCAACGCGGTGCGCGTCATCCGCCGCTCGGCCGAGCACCTGTCGGGGCTGATCGACGGCCTGCTCGACATATCCCGCATCGAGGCCGGCCGCTTCCAGATCCGCATGGGCGAGGTGCGCCTCAACGAGTTCTTCGACCAGATCGCCGGCATGTTCCGCCTGCAGGCCGAGGCCAAGGGCCTCGCCTTCCACCACGCGCGCAGCCCGGCGCTGCCGGCGATCGCCCGGACGGACGAGAAGCGCCTGAGGCAGATCCTGGTCAATCTTCTCTCCAACGCCATCAAGTTCACCGCCGAAGGCTCCGTGACCTTCGCCGTCGACTATCGCAATCAGGTGGCGACGATCACCGTATCCGACACCGGCCCCGGCATTCCGCCCGAGGATCAGGCCCGCATTTTCCAGGCCTTCGAACGCGGCAGTCAGGCGGGCACCGCACCCGGCCTCGGGCTAGGCCTGACCATCACGCGCCTCCTGTCGCAGACGCTCGGCGGCGACATCGGCCTCGAATCCGAGCCCGGCCGGGGATCGACATTCCGCGTCCGCATGATGCTCGGCGCCACCGGCCGCGGCGCCGCCACCGATGCGTCCCGCCCGGTCACCGGCTACGCCGGGCTGCGTCGCACGATCATGGTGATCGACGACAACGCCGATCATCGCGAGCTGATGGGCGAGTTCCTTAAGCCGATCGGCTTTACGGTGCTGACGGCGACGAGCGGCGCCGACTGCCTTGCCATGATCGGCGACGACATGCCCGATCTCTTCTTCGTCGACATCCTGATGCCGGGCATGACCGGCTGGCAGGTGGTGAACGCCTTGCGACAGCGCGGCATCGCCGCGCCGATCGTCATGCTGTCGGCCAACATCGGCGACGGCGCCATGCCGGCCGACGACCTCGGGCATGACGACGTGCTCGCCAAGCCTTTCTCGCTCGACGACCTGATCGACCGGATTGGCCGCCACCTGCACCTCGAATTCACCTGCGAGCCGCCGGTTGGGCCGCTGCAACCGATCGCCGAGCCGCCGGCCCCGCCGCTCCGCAATCCCGGCCCCGGCCACATCGAGGACCTGCGGGCGCTGCTGGCCATCGGCTATGTCCGCGGCATCGACGCCAAGCTCGACGCCCTCGCCGCCGACCCCGCCAACCGGGAGCTGGTAGACAGCCTGAGGCAGCACGCGCGGGCGTTCGACTTTCCGGCCTTTGCCAGGGTTCTGGACGAGGCGGGGCAAGCATGAGCGCGCGCCGCGACACCGTTCTCGTGGTCGACGACAGCCCGGAGACCCTGAGCTTCCTCACCGATGCGCTCGAAGATACCGGCGTCATCGTGCTGGTCGCCACCTCCGGCCAGCAGGCGATCGCCATCGCCAGGCGGGCGACGCCGGACGTCATCCTGCTCGATGCAGTGATGCCCGAGATGGACGGCTTCGCCACCTGCCGCCGGCTAAAGGCCATGCCGGCGGTCGCCGACGTGCCGGTGATCTTCATGACCGGCCTATCCGATACCGAGCACGTGGTGCACGGCCTGACGTCGGGCGGCGTCGACTATCTCACCAAGCCGATCAACATCGACGAGCTCAAGGCGCGCATCCGCGTCCACCTCGCCAACGCCCGCGCCAGCCGCGGCGCGCGCATGGCGCTCGACGCGGCCGGCCGGCACCTCCTGGCGGTCGATGCAAGCGGCGGGCTGGCCTGGGCGACGCCGGAGGCCGGCCGGCTGATCGAGGGGCTGGTCGGGGAGCCATCGGCAGCTCTCGCCTCGATGCTCGCCGCCTTCATCGCCGAACGCGGGCGGTCCGGCACGCCGGAGACGGTCGACTTTAACCCCGGCGACGCCGCGCCGACGCTGCAATTCAGTTATCTCGGCCTGTCGGGTGTCGACGAGTACCTGTTCCGCCTATCCCGAGCCGAGGTCGGCGCTACGGCCGAGGAGGCGCTGAGATCGGCCTTCGGTCTGACCGGTCGCGAGGCCGAGGTGCTGCTGTGGATCAGCCGCGGCAAGACCAACAGGGATATCGGCGACATCCTCGGCCTGTCGCCACGCACCGTCAACAAGCACCTTGAGCAGGTCTTCGTCAAACTGGGCGTCGAGAATCGTGCCTCCGCCGCCATCAAGGCGACGCGCCTGCTGCTTGACCCGGATTGAGACCTGCGGCGACCGCCTCGCGGCATTTCGGCGGGCCGATTGACGGTCTCCAATTCCCCAGATC
>LUYO01000258.1:0-1812 GCA_001603295.1 Rhodobacterales bacterium Alpha_02 | reverse complement strand
CCGCCGATGGTGCCGAGGGCCAGCGGCTTGCCCGGCTTCATCGCCACCGAGGGCACGACGATCGTGCCGCCGGCGGCGGCCACGGCGGCGCGCACCAGATCGCGGTCGCCGGACGACATGCCGGCCGAGGTGACGACCAGATCGGCACCGCGGCCGGCGGCGGCGAGTTGCTCCGTCAGGGCGTCGCGATCGTCGCCGACCGCCGTCCTCGTCACCTCGACGCCGCGACCGGACAGCAGCGCCGCCAGCATCGGCCCGTTGGAATCGTAGACGGCTGCCACGGGCAGCGTCTCGCCGGCGTCGCGCAGTTCGGCGCCGGTGGTCAGCAGGACGACCCGCGCCTTCGCGACCACCTCCACGGCGCCGATGCCCAGCGCGGCCAGCGCGGCGATGTCGGGCCAGGCGAGCCGCCTGCCCTTTTCGAGCAGCACCCCGCCGCGCGCGATGTCCTCGCCGGCCCGGCGGATGTTGTCGCCGGAGCGCGCATTGTTCACCGTCACCAGCCCGGCGCCGGCGATCGCCGTCTCCTCGTGCGGTACGACGGTGTCGGCCCCGGCCGGCAGGCCGGCTCCGGTCATGATGCGGCGGGCGGTGCCCGGCATCAGCCCGGCCGGGCGATCGCCGGCCAGCGTCGTGCCGGCGACGCGGAGCGGCGCGTCGGCGATATCGGCGAAGCGGACGGCATAGCCGTCCATGGCCGCCTGATCGAAGGCCGGCAGAGGGCGCGGCGCAACGATCGTTTCCGCCAGCAGGCGGCCGGAGGCCGAACCGAGCGGCACGCTGTCGCGGCGGTCGATCGGCCCGACGAGGCGCAGGGCTTCCCGGCGGGCCGCCTCGAAGGACCAAGTGTTGGCGACGACGGACCGGAAGCCTTCGGCGGCATGGAAGGTCATGTCAGCGTTCCCCTTCGGCCGGCAGGACAGCCTCGACAATGGCGCGCATGGCGGCAAGGCTCGGGTCGGCCGCACGGTTCATGATGCCGACAAGCTGCAACCATGCATCGTCCGACGCCGTATCGACGAAGGTGCGCACCGAGACCGCGAGATAGGCCGAGGGCGTCTGTCCCTCGGCTGCGGCGGCCCGGCCGATCCGCGCCAGAAGGTCGGGCGCGTCGAGGGCGGCGACGAGATCGAGCACGACCTGGGGATCGTCGAGATCGCTGATGAACTTTCCCAGCATGGTGTTCTCACTGGACCAGCGGCAGGGCGGAGCCGGCGAGATCGAAGCCGTCGATGTCCGCCCGGCCGATCAATCGGGAAACGTATTGGGCGCTCGCCCGCCGCTCGACGCGCTCGCCGAGATAGTCGGCGATGCGATCCCGCACCGCCTCGAAGGGCAGCACCGCGCCGTCGATCCGCCGGTCGAGACGGATCAGATGGACGCCGTAGGGCGTTTCGACCGGCTCCGACAGTTCGCCGGCCGAGAGGGCGGCCAGCGCCGCCTCGAATTCCGGCGTCGTCTCGCCCGGCCCGATCTGGCCGAGCGTGCCGCCGACCTTGGCCGACGGGCAGTCGGAAAGATCGCGAGCGAATTCCTCGAAGCGATGCGGCTGCCGGACGAGCTGTTCGCGCAGCGCCGCCGCCCTGTCGCGGGCCGCCGCGAAGGCCGCCGCATCGTCGCCACGAGCGGCGAGCAGGATGTGGCTGACCGCGAAGAGGGGCGGCGACGTGAAGCGGCGGCGGTTGTTGTCGTAATAGCGGCGCAGCGTCTGCTCGTCGGCGTCGGGTACCCGTACTTCCGCCGCCATGAGCGCCCGGATCAGCGCGTCCTCGTCCGTCTCGCGGCGGCCGTCGGCATCGGTTTCCGGCTCGG